>NZ_JBSFNO010000003.1:0-288285 GCF_053981095.1 Nocardia sp. NPDC003693 | reverse complement strand
ACCGCCACCGAACGTGGGTGCACGCGCCCGGGATGCGACGCGCCAGCGAGCCGCTCGGCTGTACACCACATCCGGGAATGGGCCGATGGTGGCGAAACGGACATCGAGAACCTGACCTTTGCCTGCGATGCATGCCACGCCCAGATCAACACCGGCCCGAACGGGTGGGAAACGGTTGTGATGGGCGAGGATTCGGAGAATCCGGGCAAGACCGGATGGATCCCACCACCACACATCGACCCAAGTCGTAGGCCGCGTGTGAACTTCCGTCACCACCCCCAAGTACCGGGTATCCCCGCACGATGGCGCTGTTAGCGGGCCTGCCCGGCCGCCATTCCCACCGCCGTTGTCCACTCTGCCTCTTCGGCTTTCCCCCGCCGAAGGGGCTCCCCGCGCGCCCAGACCCTGGCCCGCTCTTCACACCCGTGCGGCCGATGCGCCCACATGTACCAGTGTTCACGCCCGTGGCCGACGTAGCCCGAACCTGCACCCACCCCTGCGGCTTCCAGCGGGGTTCGAGAGAGCAGGCAAAGCAGATGCGACCGTGCTGGTCACCTCGCCTGCCGTACCCGACCTTCGGCTCCCCAACCGGGAGCATCCTCGCCCTCCCAGCCGGGCTGGCCGGCCGTGGGAACCTTCTCGAGACCCACAGACAAGACTCGTCATCAGCAGAATGAGGTTATGTCTATGGCGGCGGTGATAGTCGTGCCCGGCCCGGGGTTGGGAACTCGGCCACGCATCCGAGGGCTTCGATCCCGTTGATCGGCCCGGGAGGCTGGAACCGCAGTCGAGGCACCCAACCGGCTGCGGCTGGTACTCCGTTGTCCAGGCGTCCTTTCCCCGGTAGGTCTCCAAACCGCCGCCGAGGCACTCGACGTGTCCCCCGCCGGTACTCCGTTTTCTAGTTGTCTTTCCTGCGGTAGGTCTCTCAACCGCTGTCGAGGCTCCCGGAATGCCGTCGCTGGTACTCCGTTGTCCAGGCATCTCTCCCCAACCAGCACCCAACCGCCGCTGAGGTTCCCAACGTGCCCCCGTCGGTACAGGCAACTCGCAGACCGCAGCCACCACTCTCAACTCCCCACCCAATCCCCACTACTCCCGAACCACAAAGAAAACGGCCGGCGCCATCCGGTGCGGGGATGGCGCTGACCCGTCACCCTCACCGATCCCGATGCGCCACCAAATGCGCCAGCGCCGTCAAATCCCCCGTAGCGAGATCCGTAGGCAGCGCGTTCAATGCCGCCGCCAACGCCGCCCCAGCTCGGTCCAGCGTCTCCTGCCGACCCCCCGCCTCTTCGATGAGACTCGCCGCCCGAGCCGCCCGCGCGGCCGTAATCGGCTGCCGCGCAGCGTAAATCCGCCCCAGCTCCCGCCCCGCCGATGTATCCGAGGCCAGCGCACTGACCACCGGGAACGATTGCTTGCGACTGATGAGATCGCTGTGCGCGGGCTTTCCGGTCACCGCCGGATCACCCCAGATATCGATGACATCGTCCACCAGCTGAAACACCAGCCCGATTTCACAACCGAAGGTATGCATGGCCGACACCACGCGATGATCCGCTCCGGCGCACAATGCCCCCAGCGCACAGGCACATCCGAGCAGTGCCCCCGTCTTCCCCGATGCCATCTGCAGATATTCCGGCACGCTGATACTCGCCCGGGTGGCGAAGGCGCAGTCCTCGTACTGTCCCCGGCACAGCGTCATCGTGGCGCGCGCCAATCGAATAACAGCCTCGGCCGTCACCGGTTCGGGCACGCCGTCCGACAGCACTCCCAGCGCGAGGGCTTGCATGGCGTCTCCGAGCAGGGTGGCATTGGTTTCGCCCCACAGTCGCCAAATGGTTTGGCGGCCATGGCGGAAGGGATCGCCGTCCATCACATCGTCGTGCACGAGCGAGAAATTGTGCAGTAGCTCGACCGCGGTGGCGGCGTGTACCGAGTCCGCGATCGAACCGCCGCAGGCCGCGGCGGCGGCGAAGGTCAGGGCGGGGCGCAGCGCCTTGCCCTGCACTCCGTTGGTGATCTCGACGCCCTCGGCATCGCACCAGCCGAAGTGGTAGCCCGCCATCTGATCCAGCGGTTCGGCAAGCCCGCCCACCGCGGCTCGCAGGACCGGTTCGATCGCGATGCGCGCATCGGCGAGTTGCTTCCGGGCTATTCGCTCCACCGCGGATTGCCCGGCATCCGCCGTCCGCGGCCGCACATCGGTGTGGCCGGTCAGGGTGGCCACCGCGGGACGCGAGAGTCCCCACCGGCGTTTGGTCTCGCGGCGTTGTCCCACGGTGGAACTGTTCGGTTTCGACGCTCGCATGTTCGGCCCCGCTCACTCGGACACGGCCCCCGTAGCCACCCTGCGGTGAACGGGCGGCCATGCATGGAAGAAGCCCCATACTCCCACCGTCGGCGGAAAACGCGGGACCGCCTGCGGGTTTCAGTTCGGCAACAGCCCTCGCGGATAGGTCTCGGCTCGGCGGCAATCCGCACTCGAACCGTTCCCGCCAGCGCGTCGGCTCGGCGTGCCGACCTCGCAAACCGGCGAAGTTCGCCGAACCTGCGGTCATATCTTTCGCAAAGCACAAGATCATTGGGCTCGCTCGTCGTACGCTGCCCACCGATCGCAAGAGTCACGGCACGATTCGGAGGCCCCCATGCTGTCCCTGCAGGAGATATCGGACCGAATGGAGATAGTGGACCTCATGGTGCGCTACTCCCACGCGGTGGACACCCACCAGTGGGATTCGCTGGACGAGCTCTTCACCGCTGACGCCCACATCGACTACACCGCGATGGGCGGTCCCGCCGGAGATCTGGCCTCCACCAAGCAATTCCTGGCCTCCGTCATGCCGAATTTCACCGCCTTCCAGCACCTGGTCAGCAATTCCTCGATCCAGGTGGATGGAGACAGCGCGACCGCCCGCACCATGTGCCACAACCCGATGGTGGTGGCCGGTGCGGACGGTCATCAGCGCCTGATGCTGTGCGGACTCTGGTATCTGGATTCCTTCACCCGCGTGGACGGCGTCTGGCGGATCAGCCGGCGGGTCGAGGAAAAGTCCTATATGTTCGTCGCCCCGCCCGCGGATGCGGTCGTCACCAGCTGATCGAACAGGTCGCGGTAGCCGCGCAGCGCCTGCCGCAGTTCCTCGGTGTCGACCTCTCCCCCGCTGGACCAGCGGGTTTCGAGCTGCTGCAGACGCTGGGCGTAGCCATCGGTGAGGCGCTGCAGTGCCCCGGAGACGAGGTCGTCGGCGCGGGTGACCGCGTCACGCGGATCGTCGACGAACATGGTCTGGACTTCACGCCACTGTTCGCGCAGCTTGCCCGCGTCCTGGGCGCCGGGAATGGCGTTGCCGCCGTTGCCGGTTCCGGTGCGGTGGGCGTCACCCGCGTGCGGCTGCCGCGCGTCACCGGGCTGCTGGGCGCCGCGCTGCTGAACGCCGCCGGGCCGGTGCTCGCGATCGGATTCGGCCGCGTGCGCACCGGGTCCGGCGGGCTGCTTCTCGCCGGCGGTGGGCGCGTGCACGCTGCTCGCGGCGGGCCGGTGGGCGTCACCGGCGGTCTCCGACCCCGGCTGCCGGACGCCGGGGCCGGCTTCCCGAAGTTCGTTGCCGGTCACCGTGTTCGCGGGCTCGGCGGCGGGGCGCTCCCCGGCCTGCGCCGGGTTCTCGCCGTGCGGGCGCTCCCCGGCCGATTCCAGGCGTTCGGCTTCGGCGCGGGCGCGCTCGGCCTCGTGCCGCTTGTCATCGCGCGGGGACTGTTCGGTCTCGATGCCCGCCGCGGCGGCCTTCTTCGCACGGCCGGATTCGAAAATGCTCATGGTTCTCGCCTTACTTGTTGGGTGCGGTCTGACCGGCGCGATTGCCGTCCAGCACATCGACGAACAGTTCCCGGTAGTTCACGATCGCGGTGCGCATGTCCTCGGTCGAGGCCTGCCCGTTCGCGGCTCGTCCGGCGATTTCGTGCGCGGCGCGGAATTGCTCGAGCGGCGCGGCGTGCCGGACCGAGAGGTCGGCCAGTTGCTGCTGGAAGTCCTCGGTCGGATAGCCACGATCGGACATGACCGCCACCAGCAGTCGGTCGGCGTTGTCGAGCGAGCGCACCGGATCGTCGACGAACTGCTCCTGCACGTGCGCCCACTGCTGCCCGTAGCGGCGCTTCTCGTCCTCGTTCAGGTCGCGCAGTTCCAGCTGCCGGTGGCGCTTCTCGCGATCGGTCAGCTCCTGTTCGGCGGCGCGGCGATTCTGCGATTCCTGCACCACTCGGTCGTATTCCGAGCCGAATCGATCCTGTAATCGCCTGCGCCGCAACCACGGACGCACGGCTACTCCGATGGCGAGCAGTACCGCGAGCACCACCACTACGATGAGCACCGTCATTCCTGCACCCGACATCTGATCCTCCTCGTCGAGTTCGTCTCTGTGACGACGTAATGCCTCGACGAGCAGGTCTCAAACGTGCGGCGTTCGGGTCACTCGTGCAACAGGCCGGCGAGGAACCCGTTGGCGAAGACCCGATGCGGGTCGTGGCGATCCAGTGCGGAAACAGCGGTGTCCCAGGTGTTTCCGGTCTCCAGACCGGTGCGATAGGCGGTGGGGACGATCGTGTCGAGCACGCCGGGATCGGCCCAGGCGGCGGTGTCGCTGTAACCCCAGCCCTTGGACCATTCCGGCCGCACCTGGGCGTAGTCGCCCGCGTAGTTGGCCAGGACCCACTGTTCGGCACAGCGCGGGCCTCGGCGCGGCCGGTGCCGCGACTCCGGGCGCGCCCGTGAGGTCGATGAGTGGTCCGGAAACGACGACCGCCCCGGCCGTATCGGCCGGGGCGGGTCGTGAAGGTGGAACCGTCAGCGGCCGGGCAGGAACCGGATCGCGCGAGCGATGCCCATCAGCAGCGGCTGCCACTTCTCCTGCGAAACCAGTGGCGGCGCATCCAGATTCAGGAAGCGGGTGACCACCACGGTCTGCGATTCGGTGAACTTGAGCAGGCCGTCGGGACCGTGCCTGCGGCCGACGCCGGAGATGCCCATGCCGCCCATGGGCGCACCTGTGCTGCCCCAGGCCGGGGCGTACCCCTCGTCGACATTGACCGTGCCCGCGTGGATGCGGGCCGCGATGCGCTCGCCCTCGGCCTTGCTGCCCGCCCAGACGCTGGCGTTCAGGCCGTACTCGGTGTCGTTGGCGCGCGCGATGGCCTCCTCCACGTTCGCGACCGGGTAGATCGAGACCAGCGGGCCGAAGGTTTCGTTGCGGCCGCACTCCATGGCGTCGGTGACGTCGCTGAGCACGGTGGGCTCGTAGAACAGCGGGCCGAGATCGGGCCGGGCGTTGCCGCCGACCAGGACCTTCGCGCCCTTGGAGACCGCGTCGGCCACATGCTTGGAGACCGTTTCCAGCTGCGCTTCGGAGATGAGGCTGCCGACCGAGTTGGAGAAGTCGTAGGAGGCGCCGATGGTGGTGTTCTGCACCGCGGCCACGAATTTCTCCGTGAATTCCGCCGCGACCGAACGGTCCACGTACAGCCGCTCGATCGAGATGCACAGCTGGCCCGCGTTGGAGAAGCACGCGCGCACAGCCGCTTTGGCGGCCTTGTCGATGTTCGCGTCGGCGGTCACGATCATCGGGTTCTTGCCGCCCAGTTCGGCCGAGAAGCCGATGAGCCGGCGGCCACACTGTTCGGCCAGGGTGCGGCCGGTGGCAGAGGATCCGGTGAACATGAGGTAGTCGCACTGGTCGACGATGGCGGTGCCGACCACGGTGCCGGGTCCGGTCACCACCGCGAACAGATCGCGCGGCAGTCCGGCGCGCGCGAGCAGTTCGGCATTGGCCAGCGAGGAGTACGGGGTCTGGCTGTCCGGCTTGACCACCACGCCGTTACCGGCCAGCAGAGCCGGGATGGAGTCGCCGATCGAGAGCAGCATCGGGTAGTTCCAGGGCGCGATCACCCCGACGACTCCCTTGGGCACCGCGCGCACCGATGCCCGGTTCAGCACCGGGAAAGCGCCCGCCACCTTGTGCGCGTCGAGCAGGCCGGGCGCAACGCGGGCGAAGTACCGGGCCGCGAAGATCAGCCCCATGATCTCTTCCTGAGCGGCCCATCGCGCCTTGCCGGTCTCGGCCTGCACGACGTCCATCAGGTACTCGCGGTTCTTCACCACCAGTTCCCGGTACCGCTCGAAGACCGCGGCCCGCTCCTTGGCCGGCCGGGCGGCCCAGTCCGCCTGCGCGGCACGGGCTTTGCCCACGGCCGCCGTCACGTCGTCGGCGGTCCCGACCGGCACGCTGCCGAGCGTCTTCCCGGTGAAAACCTCGGTGATCGCACGGGTGTCACGGTCCTCGGTGGTGTCCACCGCCGCGAACGTCCGCAAACGCTCGAAGACTGCGGGTGACGGCACGGGCATCGTCGCCTCCTACTTACGGGTAACTATCAGATACACGCAAATCTACCCGCATGTGATTCGTCCGACTCCCCAGTCCACGATCCGGGCCGCTCGTATCGGCTTTCCGTCCGGAAATGTCGATGTGAGCGGGCTGTGCCCGGACGCGACCTCGAGCGGCGGTGCCGCCGGGCCACGCGGATCGGGCGTCCGAACGGGGGGCGCGAAGGGTTATCCGCGCGGTGAGCCCGACCCGGCGATGTCCGCGGAGGTCGGCGCGCGGCCCGACCCGGCGTCGGAGAGCGCGCGAGCCAGGCGTCCCGAGCCGGTGCCGAGTTCGGCGGCCAGGTCGGTGTCCAGCAGTGCCGAGCCCGAGGCGGCGATCGCGTCCGCCGGAACGGCGGGCGCCGCTTGGACATTGGCGGCCGCGCCGAACAGGAGCGGGACGGCGAGGGCGGTGGACGCGAGCGCGATCCGGTGTTTCATCGAGTACGTGCCTTCCTGTGCAAAGGGCCAACGGTAGGCAACTCGCGCGGAGCTGCAACGCCCATACTTTTCGCGGCAGCGGGTCCGGAATGGAACGGGACCCCGATGGCTAATCGCGCCAAACCTATGTATATTAGGAATTGTCCTAATTGTCCTAATTGTCCTAGGAAGAGGTGCTCATGTCGCCACGCGCCGGGCTCACCGCCGACCGCATCACCGCCGCGGCCGCCGAGCTCGCCGACGAGATCGGATTCGACAACGTGACGCTGGCCGCGGTGGCCAAGCGATTCGGGGTCAAGGACCCGAGCCTCTACGCGCACGTGCGGAACCTGCGCGATCTGCGCACCCGCGTCGCGCTGCTGGCCGCGGCGGAGATGACCGACCGCATCGGCGCCGCGGTCGCAGGGCGGGCGGGCCGGGACGCGCTCGTCGGGTTCGCCGACGCCTATCGGGGGTACGCCCTCGAGCATCCCGGTCGCTACGCCGCCACCCAGAGCCGACTCGAACTCGCCGACGTCGCCGACGCCCCCGGCTACCTGCGCAGTGTCGAGCTGACCGCCGCGATGCTGCGCGGTTACGACCTGGACGGCGATGCCCTCATCGACGCGGGCCGCCTGCTGCGCAGCACTTTTCACGGCTACGCCACCCTCGAGCTCGGCGGCGGCTTCAACCATTCGCGCGAGACCGACACCACGTGGCCGCGCATTCTCGACGCCCTGCATCACCTGCTGTCGCAGTGGCCCGAACAGGAGATCCCACAATGAAATCCGGCACCCTGCGCGTTCCCGGCGCGACCCTCTACTACGAAACGCGCGGCGCGGGACCGCTGCTGCTGTTCCTGCCGGGCGGTGGCGGTGACGCCGGAACCGTCGACCCCCTCGCCGAGGTGCTCGAACGGCATTTCACCGTCGTCTCCCTCGATCCCCGCGGCTACTCCCGCAGCGTGCTCGACGGCCCCCAGGTCACCCAGCGGGTCGAGGTGCAGAGCGCGGACGCACATCGACTCATCACCCACCTGACCGACGGGCCCGCGTACGTGGTGGGCGGCAGCGCCGGCGCGATCGTCGGACTGGACCTGCTCGCCCGCCATCCCGATCGCGTCCGCCACCTCGTCGCGCACGAGCCGCCGTGCTTCGCCGTACTGCCCGACGCCGCCGTGCACCACGAAATGATCGAGGAGGTCCACGCGCTGTTCCGCACCGACGGTCCCGCCGCCGCCTCGGTCCGCTTCCTCGCCGGGATCGGCAACGCGATGAAGCCCGCCCCCGTCGCCGCCGAACTGCCGCCCCGCGCGGCCGAGATGTGGACCCGGCTGGCGGCGAACGGTCCACTCATGATCGAGCACGAACTCCGCGAATTCACCTCCTACACCCCCGATTACGCGGCGCTGACCGCGCACCGTGACCGCCTGACCCTGGCGGTGGGCCGCGAGACCGCGCCCGCGCTCCCCTGCCGTCCCGCCGTCGAGATCGCGGCCCGGCTCGGTCTCGGGGTCGCCGAATTCCCGGGCGCGCACAACGGGATGCGCACCGAAGCAACCGAATTCGCCGATCGGCTCGTCACCGCCCTCGGCGGCTCCGTGCGCGCCTGAACCGGTGCTCGAGTGATGGCCGCCCCCGGATAACTGAGAGGTTTGTCTCCCAAGTGTTTTCGCGATTTGCGCCGGTGAGGGACACCGTCAAAGCTTGATCGGTTCAGTGTGTGAAGTAGCAGGGAGGGAATTTCTACCATGGCCACGACTCCTCCGAGGCAGCCGCACAGAGTTCGCGAGATCGACGTGGGTGCGGCGCCGGACCGGTTCGCGCGCGGATGGCACTGCCTGGGCCTGTCGGCGTCGTTCCGGGACGGGGAACCGCATTCGGTGCAGGCGTTCGGGACCAAGCTGGTGGTGTGGGCCGACAGCGCGGGTGAGCTGCGGGTGCTGGACGCGTACTGCCGTCACATGGGCGCGGACCTGTCCAAGGGCACGATCAAGGGTGACAACATCGCCTGCCCGTTCCACGACTGGCGCTGGAACGGCTCGGGCAAGTGCGCGGACATCCCGTACGCGCGGCGGGTGCCGCCGCTGGCGCGCACGCGGACCTGGACCACGCTCGAGCGCAACGGCCAGCTGTTCGTCTGGCACGACCACGAGGGCAATCAGCCGGCGCCCGAGGTCACCATCCCGGTGATCGAGGGCCCCTACGCGCAGGACGGCTCGTTCAACGCCGAATGGACGCCGTGGACCTGGAACTCGCTGCTCATCGAGGGCGCGCACTGCCGGGAGATCGTCGACAACATCGTCGACATGGCGCACTTCTTCTACATCCACTACGCGTTCCCGGTCTCGTTCAAGAACGTGTTCGAGGGTCACGTCGCCACCCAGCTGCTGAAGACCAAGCCGCGCACCGACATCGGCTCCGCGGCCGACTACGGTGACTCGCTGCTGATCTCGGAGGCGTCCTACTTCGGTCCCTCGTACATGATCAACCCCCTGAAGAACATGCTCGGCGGCTTCGAGATCGAGAGCGTGCTGATCAACTGCCACTACCCGGTCTCCAACGATTCGTTCGTGCTGCAGTGGGGCATGTCCCTGCACAAGCCCCAGGGGTTGCCCGACGACGCGGCCGAGATGCTGGTCGCGACCATGGAGGAGAGCATCAGCGCCGGATTCCTGCAGGACGTGGAGATCTGGAAGCACAAGTCCAAGATCGACAATCCGCTGCTGTGCGAGGACGACGGTCCGGTCTATCACCTGCGCCGCTGGTACGAGCAGTTCTATGTCGACGTGGCCGACATAGATCCGAAGGCCGTGCAGCGCTTGGAGTTCGAGGTCGACACCAGCAAGGCGAACCAGGCGTGGGAGGTCGAGGTGCAGGACAACCTGGCCCGCCGCGCGGCCGCGGTGGAGTCCGAGACCGACGCGGCGTCCGCCCCCGATGTCGAATCGGCAACCGCCGGGCACTGATTCGAGCCGGAAACACATCCAATTTGTCGCATTTGTACCGGCTTGAAAAGTGATGTGTAACTCTCCGGCCGCCGCCGACGAACAATCCCCCAGCAGTACCCCCGAATGACAACCGTCGAATTCGGCGTTCGGAAGGGATTGTTCCGATGACTCGTACCGCTCGACCGCGCTCCACCCCGTTCGGCGTCGCCGACCGCGACCTGTCCGCTCCGGCCTACATGATGAGGGTAGCCGGGCCGGACACGTCGACGCCGTCTCGGGTGCCGCGGATCCCGCCCGTCGTGGTGACCGGCCACGACCCCCGGGATCCGCGGGTGCGCGGCGCGGTCGGCCGGTGCGACATCGGGTTTCACGGCGGTCACGGGCGCGGCAGGGGGCGTTCCCGGCGACGGGACGCCCGCGCCCCGATGACCGTCCGGGCACGAGAGAACAGGTGACGGTGAAGCCGGCGCGCGAGCGAGGGGTCCGCGCGCCGGCTTTCGCCGTGGCACGACCGCGCCGATTCGGTATTTCCCCCACTGGAACATATATCGCACGCCGGGGCTTGCCGCAAGCCCCGGGCAACGGTCCATACTCGCAGGTCGAACCTAGGAGATGGGGTAATCGTGGCCGAAGAACTAGCCGTGAGTGTGGGGCCTTCCGCGATCGATATGGCCTTCGAGCGATTCGGCGACCCGGGCGATCCGCCGGTGCTGCTGATCATGGGCGGCGGGGCGCAGATGATCAATTGGCCCGAGGGCTTCTGCGGCGAATTGGTCTCGCGCGGACTGCATGTCATTCGATTCGACAATCGCGATGCCGGACGCTCCACTCACTTCCACGACGCGCCGCCCACCGACATCCGGGCGGCCATGGCCGGTGACCTGTCCGGCGCGGTCTACAGCCTGTCCGAGATGGCCGCCGACGCGGCCGGTCTCCTGGACGCGCTCGGCCTCGGCAGCGCGCACGTGGTCGGCGCGTCCATGGGCGGCATGATCGCCCAGACGATGGCGATCGAGGCGCGCGAGCGGGTGCGCTCGCTGACCGCCATCATGTCCACCACCGGCAATCCCGAGGTCGGGCGGACGAGTCCGGGCGCGTTCGGCCCCGGCGGGCCGCAGCCGGCCGATCGCGAGGGCTACATCGAATGGCAGGTGCGCGCCGCCCGCGCGTCGGCCTCGCCCGGTTTCGTCTTCGACGCCGCGGCTGTGGCCGAGCGGGCGGGCCGGACCTTCGATCGCGGTGTCGACTTCGAGGGCATGATGCGGCAGATGGTTGCCGTGCTGGCTTCCGGCGACCGCACCGCCCGGCTGGCCGAACTCGACATTCCGACCCTCGTGCTGCACGGCGCGGACGATCGAATCTTCGATGTGAGCGGTGGCCGGGCCATTGCCGACGCGATTCCGGGCGCGAAATTGGTGATCTTCGACGGGATGGCGCACAATCTGCCCCGCGAATTGTGGCCCGTATTCGCCGATCACATCGCCGAACTCGTCCGGCATGCGGACTTCGTTCCGATGGAGTGAGGCAAACCGCTCCCCCGCGCCGCGCCGCCCGGCTATTGTCTGGGCAACGGAAAATAAACGTGCATCACAGGTGGTGGCCCAGCTTTGGGTAGACCGTGGTTGAAAAAGATTCTGTCGCAACGGATTCGAGCACAGCTCCGCACTCGGCCCCCGCGCGGGGATATACCGGACGTTCGGTCCGACAGTCAAATCCCGTCCCGCCCAAAAGGACTCGTCCGGGCGGTACGGGTATTCGATGGCTACATTCGGGCAATGCGCAGCTGGCGGCTCGGTGTCCGCACCCGGATTTTGGCGATCGCCCTGGTTCCGAGTCTGGCGCTGGTGGTTATCGGGCTGGGCGCCGCGGGTGCGCTGGTGGATCGCTCCACCGACGCCCGCGAGTGGGCGCGCGAAATGCGCGAGGGCATCGCGCCCACCCGCGAACTCATCGAAGCGCTGCAGGAAGAACGCCGAATCACGCTCTGGCACATCGCGGGCGCCGCCACCGACGTGCGCGCCCTGACCACCGCTCGCCTGCGGCTGGACAGCGCCCTGCGCCAACTGGCGCCCGCGCAGTCGAAGCTGGCCGAACTCGGCCCCGACGCCATGGGCGCGAGCGTGGACGCCTTCACCGCGCTGGCCCCCGGACTCGTCACCCTGCGCGCGGGCGTCGACGCCGGCATCATCCCCGCCGAGGAGGCCTACGCCTTCTACAACCGCATGCCCGACCTCGTGCAGGCCGGGGTGCGCGTCGCCCAGGACTCGGCGCCCGATCCGGCCACCGCGCTCGAACTCGCCGAATCCCGCGAGGTACTGCGGAGTTTGGAGGCCATGAGCCGGGCCACCGCCCTCGGCGCGGCCCTCATCGACGCCGGCGCCGGCCTGACCCCGGATCTGGGCGCCGAATACGTCCGGCTCGTCGGCTACTACCGCACCCGTGTCGAGGGCCTGCGCGCCGACTCGGACGCCGACCAGGCCGCCGCCGCGGGCGCGCTGCTGGACAGCGACGCCTGGCGGTTGCTCGGAACGATGGAAACCGCCCTCGCGCAACGCGCCCTGCCCCGCACCGCTGTCGCCCCGCGGGCCGCCCTCCCGCTGAGCGCGGACGCCTGGCAGGCCGACGCCGAACGGGTCACCCTCGCCCTGGCCGAACTGTGGCAGTCGCAGAACACCGAGGCCCAGCGCCTGGCCGGCGACGCCGCCGCGGCCACCACCCGCAACTCCCTGTGGGCCGGTGCGGGCATACTCACCGTCGCCCTCGCCGCCATCCTGGTCGCGCTCGCGCTGGCCAATCGAATCATCGGGCGGCTGCGGCGACTTCGCGACCAGACCCTGTCGCTGGCCGACGATCACCTCGCCGACACCATGCGCAGGCTCGCCGCCGGGGAGACGCTCGACATCGAGGCACAGACCCCGGCGCTGAACTTCGGCGGCGACGAGATCGGTCAGGTCGCGGATGCCTTCCAGCACGCCCACGCCGCCGCCGTCACCGCCGCGATCACCGAATCACGCACCCGCGAAGGCGTGAAGGCCGTGTTCCTCAACATCGCGCATCGCAGCCAGGTGGTGGTGCACCGCCAGCTCGAGATCCTGGACGAGGCCGAATCCGAGCAGCAGGACCCCACCCTGCTGGACATCTTCTTCCGGCTCGATCACCTCGCCACCCGCGAACGCCGCAACGCCGAGAACCTGGTCATCCTCGCGGGCGGGCAGCCCGGGCGGCAGTGGCGAAACCCGGTACCGCTCATGGAGATCGTGCGCAGCGCGGCGGGCGAGACCGTCGAGTACAAGCGGGTGCGCACCGGCCGCCTGCCGGAGGTCTTCCTGAGCGGTGTCGCGGTGGGCGACCTCATTCACCTGCTCGCCGAACTGATCGACAACGCGACCTCGTTCTCCCCGCCGCAGTCCCAGGTCCGGATCACCGGCACCACCGTCGGGCGCGGGGTGACCCTCGAGATCGCCGACCAGGGCATGGGCATCGCCGATCCGGAGCTGGCGCAGGTGAACGCGCGGCTGGCCAGCCCGGCCCGCACCGCCGATTTCGGGCTCACCCTGCCGTCCGAGGACGCCCGGCTCGGGTTGTTCGTGGTCTCGCAACTCGCGGCCAGGCACGGTATCTCGGTGCGGCTCTCGGAATCGGACTACGGCGGCGTGCGCGCGATCGTGCTCGTGCCGGACTCCCTGATCGCCGGGCCGACCCCCGGCCCCGACTACAGCTCCGGGCAGCTACCGGTGCCGCGCCGGACCGAAAACGCCGTGGCCGAGTGGAATCCGGACGCCTCGGAGCACCCCACCCTGACCACCCTGCCCGCGATCGCCACGACCCCGCCGCCGGACCCCTCCGGCGGCCGCCCCGAGCTACCCAGGCGCCGCCGCCAGGAGCACCTCGCCCCCGAGCTGGCGCACGACCCCGCACCGGCGTTCGATCCGTGGTCCGCCCTCGCCGACCCCGCGCCCGAACGCACCCCCGAACAAGCCCGGGACCTGTTCTCCGCCATCGAGAACGGCACCCGGCAGGGTCGGCGCGCCGACCCCGGTCAACTCCCACCACTTCGACATGTTCAGGAAGGCGACGGTGACTACTTCCCCCGCCGGTGACCTCGGCTGGCTGCTCGACGATCTCGTCGACAAGCTCGCCGGGGTGCGCCACGCCGTGGTCCACTCGACCGACGGTCTGCTGCTGGGTCGTTCGGCGCTGATGACCAGGGAGGACGCCGAGCACTTCGCGGCGATGTCCTGCACCCTGTACGGACTCTCGCGCAGCGCCGGGCATCGTTTCGACGGCGGCGACGTCCGCCAGGCTGTCATCGAACTCGAACACGCCGTGCTGTTCGTGACCGCCGCGGGCAGCAACGCCTGCCTGGCCCTGCAGACCGGGGCCCAGGCCAATCTCGGCATGGTCGCCTACGAGATGAACCTGACCGTGCAGCGGGTCGGGGCCTTCCTCTCGACCACCGCGCGCCGTGGCGAAAACGGCTGAGGCCCATGGTCGACATGGGGTCCGTGCGGGCCGGTGAACCGACCGCGCAGCCGCTCGCGCAATCGGTGAAGATCCTCGTCGCGGGCGGTTTCGGGGTGGGCAAGACCACCATGGTCGCCGCCATCAGCGAGATTCCGCCGCTGCGCACCGAGGAGATCATCACCGAACGCTCCGCGGGCGTGGACGATCTGACCGGTGTGGAGGCCAAATCCACCACCACCGTCGCGCTGGACTTCGGGCGCATCACCATCGACGCGGGGCTGGTGCTGTACCTGTTCGGCACACCCGGGCAGGACCGCTTCTGGTTCCTGTGGGACGAACTCGCGCGCGGCGCCCTCGGCGCGGTGATCCTGGCCGACACCCGCCGCCTCGAAAACTCCTTCGCCGCCATCGATTTCTTCGAGCGGCGCGGGGTGGGGTTCGCGATCGGGGTGAACTGCTTCGACGACGCCCCGCGCTACGGGATCGACGAGGTGCGCGACGCGCTGGATCTGGACCCTGGTGTACCCATCGTCATGTGCGATGCGCGCGATCGGGATTCGTGCAAGCAGGTGCTCACCACGCTCACCGAATATCTCATCACGCAGGTTGCCCGCTGAGCCAGTTATGCTGAATCACACATAACATAGACAGTCAATCATGTTCCCGTTCAACGGGACCGGTGCGCAGTGGATCACACCCGTCCGTTACGTTGTGCCGATGTTCAGAGCGAGGCTCGGGGTCCGGACCCGTGTTCTCGCCATCGCACTGGTTCCCAGCCTCGCGCTGCTCGGAATCGGTGTGGGTGGCGCGGGATATTTGGTGGTAGAGGGAAAGAACGCGCGAGAATGGGCGGACGCACTCACCGCGGCCACTCCCCTCACCAAGGAACTCGTCACCTCGGTGCAGTTGGAACGCCAGCTCACCCTGGCCCAATTGGCCGGAAACGAAACGAATCCGCTCGATCTCACCGCCGCCCGCATGCGCCTGGACGACGCGCTCATCGGCATGGGCGCCACCACCAAGGACATGGAGGAGCTCGGACCCGACGCCGTCAAGGGTGACGTCGGCGGCTTCCGCACGCTGACCCGCACCCTGGCCGCGATCCGCACTCAGATCGACGGCAACGCCCTCCCGCTCGCCGACGCCTACCAGTTCTACGGCCACCTGCTCGACCTGATCTCCGTCGGCACCAAGGCGGTACAGAACTCCGCGCCCACCCCCGAGGTCGCCACCGAGACCGGCGAGACGCTGGAAATCGTCTCCGTCTCCGAAATGCTCTCGCGCTCGGCCTCGCTGGCCGAGGTGCTGCTCAACGAGGGCACGCTGGCGCCCGAGCTGGCGATCGAGTTCTCCCGCGTGGTCGGCGCCTATCGCGTCAATGTCGGCCTGCTCGCGGGCGACGACGGCAGCCAGGGCAACGCCGCGATTCAGGCCGTGGTCGGCAGCCCCGAGTGGCAGCGGCTGATCATGATGGAGAACGTGCTGCTGGCGCGCGCGCTCGATCCGCTGACCTCCGCGCCCGCGCGGCCCGGCAGCACCAATTCCATGGCGCCGCTGACGTTCACGCCCGAGGAGTGGCGCACCGCCGTCACCCAGGTCAACAAGACGCTGATCGAGCTGTGGGACGCCGAGAGCAAGCAGGCCCTGGGCATGGCCGCCGACGCCGCCGACCGCAGCGCGCGCAACTCCGCCCTCGCCGGCGGCGCCATGCTCGCGGTCTCGCTCTCGGCCTTCCTGGTCGCGCTGCTGCTGGCCAACCGAATCATCGGACGGCTCAAGCGGCTCCGCAACGAGACCTTCGCGCTCGCCGACGAGGGCCTGCCCGAGATCATGCGGCAGCTGCGTGAGGGCAAGGCCGTCGAGGTCTCGGCCGAGACCACCGAACTGGACTTCGGCCACGACGAAATCGGCCAGGTGGCCAAGGCGTTCAGCCACGCGCACAGCGCCGCCGTCGCCGCCGCCATCACCGAGGCCCGCACTCGCGAGGGCGTGAAGGCGGTCTTCCTCAACATCGCCCACCGCAGCCAGGTGGTGGTGCACCGCCAGCTCGAGATCCTTGACGAGGCCGAATCCAAGCAGGAGGATCCCGGCCTGCTCGAGATCTACTTCCGCCTCGATCACCTCGCCACCCGCGAACGCCGCAACGCCGAGAACCTCATCATTCTCGCGGGCGGTCAGCCCGGCCGGCAGTGGCGCAACCCCGTCGCGCTGGTCGAGGTGGTGCGCAGTGGCGTGGGCGAGGCGCTGGACTACACCCGCGTCAAGATCGCCCGCCTGCCCGATGTCGCAGTCGCCGGCGGCGCCGTCGCCGACATCGTCCACCTGCTCGCCGAACTCGTCGACAACGCCGCGCACTTCTCGCCGCCGCAGTCCCAGGTCGAGGTTCGCGGCAACGTGGTCGGCAAGGGCATCGCCATCGAGATCGTCGACCAGGGCATGGGCATGCCCGAGGCCGAGATGACCCGCGTCAACGACATGCTGCGCAACCCACCGGATTTCGGCGTCAACACGCTGTCCGAGGATTCGCGCCTGGGCATGTTCGTGGTCGCCCAGCTCGCGGTCCGCAACGGCATCTCGGTGCGACTGACCGAATCCGACTACGGCGGCGTGCGCGCCATCGTGCTGGTGCCCTCCTCGCTCACCGTCTCGGCCCGCACCGGCGAGATCCCGGTGGTGCCCAGGCAATTCGACACCTCCCAGCAGCTGGAGCCGGTTCGCGTGGAGAGCGCGCGCCTGGTCGAGGCGCCCCGCGAACTCGAGCCCGGCCCGGCCCCGGAATTCGCCCCCGAACAGCGGGTTCCCGAGCAGCAGCTCTCGTTCGAGACCCCGCCCCGGCCCTTCGAACCGTTCGCCGAACCCAATGCGGCGCGGCCGCAGCCGGATTCGGATTCGGCCTACCGGCCTCGCGAACGTGATCGCTCCCAGTACACTGGCTCGGACGTCCGGCCCGCGCTACCGCGTAGGCGCCGGCAGGCAAGTCTCGCACCGGAATTGGCGCAGGAGACCCCGTCCACCGAGACGGAATCTCAGCCCACCCGCACGGCCGAGCAGGCCCGAGACCTTTTCTCCGCCATCGAAAACGGAACCAGGCAGGGCCGCCGGGCCGATCCCGGTGTGGTCGAGCCGACGTTCAATCCATTCCAGGACCGACAGGAAGGCGACGGTGACCACCTCAAACGCTGGTGATCTCAACTGGCTACTCGATGATCTGGTGGATCGGCTCGCAGGCGTGCGGCACGCGGTGGTGCACTCCACCGACGGCCTGCTGCTCGGGCGCTCCTCCGCCATGAGCCGTGAGGACGCCGAACACTTCGGCGCCATGTCCTCGACCCTGTACGGCCTCGCCCGCAGCGCGGGCAGCCGATTCGACGGCGGCGGCGTGCGCCAGGCCGTCATCGAACTCGATCGCGCCGTGCTGTTCGTGACCGCGGCGGGCAGCCACGCCTGCCTCGCCCTGCAGGCCACCGAACAGGCGAACCTGGGCATGGTCGCCTACGAGATGAACCTGACCGTCCAGCGCGTCGGCAACTACCTGTCCACCACACCGCGCCACCACCTGGCCGGACAGGTCAACCCCAGGCTGTCATGATGGCCAGGCCGGGGGATCACTGGTTCGACGAAGCTGCAGGTCCGTTGGTACGCCCCTACGCCAGGACCGGCGGTCGAACCATGGGCGCGGGGCACGATCTCGACATGCTGACGGTGGTCGTGGTACCCAATACCGCACCGCCGCTGCGCCGAGTCGAGCCGGAGTACAACGACATCGTTCGGTTGTGCCGGCTTCCGCTCTCGGTGGCCGAGGTATCGGCCGCCATCAGATTGCCACTGGCTGTGACCAAGATCCTCGTCGGCGACCTCATCACCGACGGCATCCTCAAATTCCGCGCGCCGGTCTCCGCGGAGGCGGCTCCCGGCGACCTCAACATTCTGCGAGCTGTTCTCGATGGCATCCGAAAGCTTTGACAATTCCCGGCCCCTGGCCGCCTCGGTGAAGATCCTCATCGCGGGTGGCTTCGGCGTCGGCAAGACGACCATGGTCGGCGCGATCAGCGAGATCGCGCCGCTGCGTACCGAAGAACTGATCACCGAACTCTCCGCGGGCGTGGACGATCTGCGCGGCGTGGAGGGCAAGACCACCACCACGGTGGCCCTGGACTTCGGTCGCATCACGATCGACCCGAGTCTGGTGCTGTACCTGTTCGGCACCCCCGGACAGGACCGCTTCTGGTTCCTGTGGGACGAACTCGCCCGCGGCGCCCTGGGCGCGGTGGTGCTGGCCGACACCCGGCGGCTCGAGGGCTCCTTCGCGGCGATCGACTTCTTCGAACGGCGCGGCGTGTCCTTCACCGTCGCGGTGAACTGCTTCGAGGGGGCCCCGCTCTACACCCCCGTCGAGGTCCGCGACGCCCTCGACCTCGACGAGCGGATTCCGGTGCTGCTGTGCGACGCCCGCGATCGCGCCTCCTGCAAGAACGTGCTCATGACCCTGGTCGAGTACCTGATCAACAAGGCCGCCGCGGCGCCGGGCGGCCAATTGATCACCCCCTGACCGGATCTCACCGGTCACCGCACGAACGCGTCGCGCCCGCCCCGGCTTCGGGGGCGGGCGCGATTCGCGTTGCGGGCCGACTCGGGCCGCCGGAGGCGCACCCGACGCCGGCTCAGTTCGGTTTCACCTCGGCGAAGTCGCTGATCCAGCGGTGCGGGGGACGCGGCGGGTTGGGCTCCCCCGGCCGGGCCACACCGATCGCGGACCAGCCCGCCGCCACGGCGGCGTCGAGCTCGTCGGGATGATCGGACAGGAACAGAATGCGCTGCGCCGGAACACCGATCGCGCCCGCGATCTTCTCGTACGAGGCCGCCTCGCGCTTGGGCCCGGCGGTGCTCAGATCGAAATGACCGCTGATGAGCGGGGACAGGTCGCCGCCGCGCGCGAACTCGAACCAATCTCGCTGATTGCGCACCGAACCCGACGAGTACACGTAGAGCGTGAAACCGGCGGCCCGCCACTCCCGCAGGGCCGGGGGCACATCGGGGAAGAACTCCCCGAACAGCGCGCCCGAACGGAAGCCCTCGGCGCAGATGATGCCCTGCGCGGTCTTGAGCGACTCGGCCTTCACATCGGTGTTGAGCCAGTCGATGAGAATGGCCGCCACCCGCGCGGGGTCGGCATCGGGTTCCCCGGCCTGCGCGCGAGCGCCCGCGATCACGGGATCGGCCGCGCCGCCGGCGTTCTCGGCCAGCCAGCCCGGGAGCCGGGTGCGGGTGTAGCCGTACAGCTCCTCGCGCACCGAACTGGTCGGGCTCGTGGTGCCCTCGATATCGACGACGATGGCCTCGATGGATCGACTCTCGCTCACGCGGTGAGCAATTCGTCGAGGGTCGGGAAGCCGCCGGAGATCTTGTCACCGGTGAAGTCGCCGATCCAGCCGTCCTCTTCCTCGAAGAAGCGCACGGCCACGAACTCGGGCTCGGTGCCCATGTCGAACCAGTGCAGCGTGCCGGCGGGCACCGACACCAGATCGCCCGCGGTGCAGACCGTCGCCAGCACCTCATCGCCCAGGTGCAGGTAGAAGCACCCCTGCCCGGCGGCGAAGAAACGCACCTCGTCCTCGGCGTGCCGGTGTTCGTCCAGGAACTTGCCGCGCGCGCCCGCGGCCTTAGCGGGCCACTCCGGATCGGCGGCGTCGGGGTGGATGCGGGCCACGTCGATGAACTTGTAGCGGCCGTCGGCGTTGAGTTCGGCGATGCGCCCGGCGTATTCGGCCTCGATCTCCGCGGTCGGGGTGGCGCCGGTGATCTCGAGCAGCGGCCAGCGCTCGAAAACGATGCCGCGCTTTCCGAGTTCGGCCGCGATCACCGCGTCGTCGTCGGTGCGGAGCTTGACGTCGGCGGCATCCTTGTCGGACATGATCTGTAGCAGTGTCATTGCGGTTCCTCCTCGGAACTAATTCTCGCGCACCGAGATCTCACGGCGTCCGGTCAACGTGGTCAATTCACACATGGCTTCCAGGCACTCGGCGCGATCACGCGCCTGCGCCAGGCTCGAGCCCCAGGCCGTGATGCCGTGCCCGGCGATGAACAGCACCGGCGGCGCGTCCGGGTGCTCGATCAGGTACTTCTCGATGTCCGCGCCGATCAGGGGCACGTCCGCGTGATTCGGGAACACCGGGATGTCGATCAGGTCCGGGCGGTCGCCGCCCAAACCCTTGATCAGCTCGTACCCGGCGAAGCGCACCGGCTGCGGAATGGCGGCCGATGCGATCACCGACAGCGCGGTCGCGTGCGGCGGGTGCACGTGCACCACGGCCAGCGCCTCGGTGGTGCGGTACACCGCGGTGTGAATGCTGGTCTCGGCCGACGGCTTTCGCGCTCCCGCGTGCACCGGCCGCGAATCGGCGATGCCGACGGTGACCGTATCGTCCTCGGTCAGTTCGCCTTTGGACAGCCCGCTGGCGGTGACCACCGCGTGCTCGGCCTGGCGCACGGAGATGTTGCCCGCGGTGCCCGGCATCCAGCCGTTGGCGTACAGGCCGCGCGCGATGGCGGCGATGCCGTGGCTGCTGGCCCACGGGCCGGATTCGCCGGCCGGAACGGCCAGTACCTCGCCGATGTCATCGCTGTTGTCGGGGTGGTCGTAGTCCGCGACCCAGCGGGCTTCGAGTTTCGCGCTCAGGCTCTCCTCGGGCGCGCCGATGCCGCGCAGCTGCTCGGCCAGTTCGGCGACGACCTGCGCGGCGGTGAAGACGCCCTCGGGCTCGCGTTCGGCGCCCAGCACGCCGTTCTCGGTGACCACGGCGGTGACCAGGTCGGGCGGGGTGACGTCGAAGGCGGGGTTGAAGGTGGCGGTGCCCTCGGGAGCCGTTGTCACGCCGCCGAATCCGGTGACCTCGGCGGCGGCGCGCTGCTCGACCACGATCTCGGCGCCCGTCGCGGTGTCGAGATCGCGGGTGGATTCGGGGGCGACCACGATGAACGGGATCCCGTGCCGCTGCGCCGCGATGGCCAGCATGTAGGTGCCGATCTTGTTCGCGACCGAACCGTCGGCGGTGATGCGATCCGCGCCGACCAGCACCGCGTCCACGCCCTCGGTGGCCATGGCCCAGGCCGCGGCCGAATCGATGGTGAGCCGGTGCGGGATACCGGCTTCGGCCATTTCCCACGCGGTCAGGCGCGCGCCCTGCAGCAGCGGTCTGGTCTCGTCCACGATGACCTCGGCGAGCGCGCCGCGCTCGTGCAGGACACGCAGCGCGCCGATGGCGGTGCCCACCGCGGTGGTAGCCAGCCGGCCGGTGTTGCAGTGCGTGAGCACGCGCAGCGGACGGTCACCGCACAGCCGCTGCACCAGGTCCGCGGCATGCGTGGCCGCCGCGAGGTTCACCCGCCCGTCCTCGGCCAGCATCTCGAGGGCCTCGTCGAGCACGGCCTGCGTCCCCTCGGACAGCTGGGCCAGCGCGCGCTTCACACCCCAGGCGAGGTTGACCGCGGTCGGCCGGGCAGCGGCGATCCGCGCGGCCTCGGCCTCGATCCGCGCGATGTCCGCGACCCCGTCGACGGTGGCGGCCCGCGCCGCGATCACCACACCGAACGCCCCCGACACCCCGATGGCGGGCGCCCCGCGAATCGCCAGCGAGGTGATCGCGTCGATGAGGTCGTCGACCGTCGTGATCCGCAGCTCCCGCAGTTCGTGCGGCAGCGCCCGCTGGTCGATGGTGACCAGGGCACCGTCGACCCACGCGATCGAACTCTCATCCATCTATGTCTGTCCTCTGGGCTGGGGGAACGTCGGACGCGCCCGGCTCACCGGACGCGTGCCGGGAACCATGATGGGCGCACGCCAACCGTATCGAACCTGGATCGCCGCGTGACCGGCAGGTTTCGGATCACCGGAATCCGAATAGGGCGACGCGGACACGGTTCCGGGCCTGGTCGATGAGATTCACACGCTGCCATGTCGCAGACCGCGCACATACCCAAGTACTCTTTCGGTATGGCGAGAGAGCGTCGCACCCGAAAGATCACCGTGACGATGCCCGAAGAGGTCGCCGCCACGCTGGACGAGTGGCGCAGTAAGGGCCGGATCGAATCGGTGTCGGCCTTCGTCGCGGAATCGGTGAAAGTTCGTGTCGATCGGGCCCAGTCGCTGGCCCGCATCGAGCAGGTCTTCGGCGGGCGACCACCCCTGGATCTGATCAACAAGGCGCGGGCCGTGCAGGGCCTGCCCCCGTTATCTGAGGAGGATGCCACCGGCGACCATGCCGGCGCGGCATGACCTCCGCGGGATCGACACTGGGCGGCGTCGTCTTCGACACGGCCGCCCTGACGGCGTGGGCGCATCGCGTCGCCTACGTGCAGTCGGTGGTGTGGGCCACCGCCGACGCGGGCCACACGATCATCATTCCGGCCACGGCGCTGGCGGCCGCGCGGGCGCTCATCGCGCCGGGGCGGCTCGACATCCTCACCGTGCTGCTGGATCTGCCGAACACGGTCATCCAGCCCCTGGATCGGGGCGCGAGTGATCACCTCGGCGCGGCACTGGCCGATCGGCCGGATGCCGACGCGCTCATACCGGCCGGACACGCGACCATCGAAGCGGTGAGCCGGGATTGGCCCTGCCTGACCGATCGCCCGGACACGCTCCGCAAACTCGACCCGCGGATCCAGACCGACACCCTGCCCTGAGCCGGGACACGGGCGTCGCCGATCGCCATGGCGGCCACGCGACTTCGCTCGGGCTCAGCGCGCGAACTCGCCGTGCATCTGCGTGGCGATGTGCGTCGCGTCCAGATCCGCCAGCGCCTCGGACAGGATGTCCGCGTCGAACGTGCCGTTGTCACGGGCGTCGAGCAGGGCCGTGCGCTGGGCGGCCAGCACCGCCAGCCGCTGCTTCTTGGCCGCGTCGAACGCCTCCCGGCTCGGCGGCCGATCGCCGAATTTCGGTACGGGCGGGACGGATTCGGCACTGGTCCGCAGCAGCTTCATGATCTCGGCCGTCTGCGCCGCGGTCTGCTCGGCGGCCTCGGCCTCATCGGCCCGGGTGCCGAGGCGGTCCAGCAGCGGGCCGATGGTGCCGCCCTGCAGCAGCAGCGAGATGATCGCCACCGCGAAGGCGATCAGCACCAGCGTCGATCGGTACGGGGTGTCCTCGGGCAGCGTCTGGGCCGCGGCCACGGTGACCGCGCCGCGCATGCCCGCCCACACCACGGCGACGCCTTCGCGCCAGCCGAGCTGTTCGCGCAGCAGGTAGTCGATGTCGGCGAGCCCGCGGGTGACGCGCAGCGAGAAACGCTCGAGATCGTGCGGCGAGCCCCGCCGCCGGCGGAAGGCGTGCATCTTGCCGAACGCCGCGTCCTTGCCCTCGGGGGTCTCCAGGCGCTCCTGCCAGTCCTGCAGGATCGGCTGCAGCTTCTCGTTGCGATGGGACCAGCGCTGCAGCAGGCCCAGCAGCGGCGCGACATACGCGGCCCGGATCACGATGGTGAGGGCCAGCGCGCCGAGCGCGATGAGCAGGGTCGCCCCGACACCCGCGTGGTCGTCCTGCACGTGGGTGACGATCTCCTTGATCTGCACGCCCATGGTCAGGAACACCGCGCCCTCGAGCACCAGTTCGACCGCCCGCCAGTTCTGGGTGTCCGAGAGCCTGGTCTCGGGTGAAAGCACCCGGGGCGCACTGATTCCGGTGATCAGGCCCGCGACCACGGCGGCCACCAGACCCGAGCCGCCGAGCAGTTCGGCGGGCACCGACGCCACGAACGGCACGGTGAACGACAGCACCGTGTTGACGGTCGGATCGGTCACCCGCCGCCGGATCGCCAGATCGATACGCCCGACCGCGACGCCGACGACGACCGCGACCACCACCGAATAGACGAACGTGCCGAGCGCGCCCCAGAACGCGAACCCGGCGGCGGTCGCGACGATCGCGGTGCGCAGCAGCACCAGCGCGGTCGCGTCGTTGAGCAGACTCTCCCCGTCCAGGATCGTCACGACCCGGGTGGACACCGGGGTCTTCTTGATGATCGAGGTGGCGACCGCGTCGGTCGGGCTGATGATCGCGCCCAGCGCCACGCCCCAGGCGAATCCCAGGTCCGGGATCACCAGCATGAAGAACACCCCGAGCAACAGCGCACTCGCCACGACCAGCAGCACCGACAACCCGCCGATCGCCCCGAAGTCCCGCCGGAAGTTCATGGCCGGCATGGACACCGCCGACGAGTACAGCAGCGGCGGCAGCACCCCCTGCAGAATCCACTCCGGGTCGACGTGGGTGTCCGCGAACACCGGCAGGAAACTCGCCGCGATCCCCACCGCGACGAGCACGAGCGGCGCGGCCACTCCCAGCTTCGGCCCCAGCACCGCCGACCCGGCGATGGCCAGCACCGCCAGCACGGCCAAGAACAGAAACTCGATCATGTGGCGCTCCCGGGTGTTCGTGCGACGGGCTCGGCGAGAGATCTTCGGCAACGGTGCGACGGCAGCGGTTCCACCCTACAAACCGGCCCCCGCTCATCCCCCGCCGCGGCGCGCCGAAGGCCTTTGCCACGCCGCTGCCCGGATACTCGACTGCCGACTGCCGACTGCCGACTGCCGACTGCCGACTGCCGACTGCCGACCGGTCGAGCCGGTCACGACCGTCCGCAGTACGCGCCGATAGTGCTGCGGCGCAGGTCGAGTCGTCGCGGGCTGCAGGGAACGACGCGCGACGACTCTCGCGTCCGGCGATCACCTCTGACCTGCAGATTCTCCGCGCCCGGTGTCGATGATGATGTGCGGGGCGGCTGCCGACGGCGTTGCAGTGAGGTAGAGCCATCGCGTCGGTGCCGGTACGGCGAGGCTCGATCTGCGGGCGGATCCATGCGGAAATCGATGGGTCGCGCAACGCGGCGCGCTGGTGTGCCGGTGCGCCAACGATCGAGAGCGTCGTCGATCACGTTGCGGGCCAGTTGAATTCGGGGCGTATTCCGACTCGACGGCGGTCGCTGGCGCATGCCCGGGTGGCGCCGGTCCGTGCGGGTGGCGCCTGTTGCGGAAACGGCCTGTCGACCGTAGCGTCAACAATACGCACGATCGTTCGTGTTGTTTCAGCCAGTCTTCCTTTCATCGAAAGTCGCGCCATGACCGACGTTTCCGCACGGCCGTCCGCCGTACCGCCACCCGAATCCGTTCCACCCGAGTCCGGCATGGTCTCGCCCGGCTCGGAGCACGTTCAGCCTTCGTCTCCCGGACTGTCGCCGGGCACCCCGAATCCCGCACCCGCACACCCGGACTCGGCCGCACGCCGTGCGTCCCGGCGCGCGCTGCTGGTCGCGTGCGGGGCGGCGTTCGTCGCCTTCCTGGATCTATCGGTGGTCAACATCGCGTTCCCGGCCATGGCGCGCGACTTCCCCGCCACCACCCCCACGACGCTGACCTGGGTGGTCAGCGGCTACGCCGTCGCGTTCGCGGCGCTGCTGACCCCCGCCGGTCAGCTGGCCGACGCGCTCGGGCGCGGGCGCGTATTCCTCTACGCGCTGGCCGGTTTCGCCGTCACGTCCCTGCTGTGCGCACTCGCACCGAATGCCGAATGGCTCATCGCGGGGCGCTTCCTGCAGGGCGCGACCGCCGCGTTCCTCATCCCGGCGGGACTCGCGCTGGTATTGGGCGTCACCGCGCCCGAACGGATCGGCGTCGCCATGGCGGCGTGGACGGCCGCCGGCGGATTCGCCGCGACCGTGGGTCCCGCGGTCGGCGGTGCGCTGGTCGAATGGTTCGGGTGGCGTTCGGTATTCGTCATCAACGTGCCGATCGTGGCCGTGCTGATCGCCGCCGGATTCGGCCTCGCCGCCGGGGACCGGCGCGAACGCGACGGCCTGCCCGACCTGATCGGGACCGCCGCCACCGCCGCCGGGATCGGGGCGCTGGTGGCCGCGGTGACCGAGGGTCAGGGGTGGGGCTGGGATTCGTGGCGCACCTTGGCCTGCGGGATCGGCGGGGCGGTACTGCTCGGCCTCGCGCTGTGGCGTTCGCGGCGGCATCCGCGCCCGGCCATCGCCGTGGGACTGTGGCGCAGCCACCGCTACGCCCTGGTGAACGCGACCGCGTTCGTCTTCGGCGCCACCATGTTCGCCTGGCTGCTGGCCGGGCCGCTCTGGCTCGACTCGGTCTGGCACTACTCGGTTCTGGAATCCGCCGGCGCCATGACCATCGGCGCGATCGCGTCGATGATCACCGCCGTGGCGGCCGGGCGTGCCCCCGAGGCGTGGCAGCGCTGGGCGGGCGTGCTCGGCGCGCTCATGTTCGCCGCCGCCACCTTCTTCATGAGCACCGATGCCTGGAACGGCACCCCCGCGCTGTGGAGCGCGTGGCTTCCCGCCGGTCTCCTCGGCGGCGGCGGTATCGGCCTGGTGATCACCGTGCTCGGCACCGCGGCGGCCCGATCCCTGCCGCCCGAGCGCTTCGCCGCGGGCGTCGGCATGAACCTGACCGCCCGCCAATCCGGCGGCGCACTCGGTGTCGCGCTGCTGGCCGCGGTCTTCGCCGCCCACCCCGGCGACGCCCTGGCCGCCTTCCATACCCTGTTCGCCCTCGGCGCGGTCATCGCCCTGGTCGCCGCCGTCCTCGCCGCACTGCCCGTCGCCGAGCGCTGACCCGGTGAATCCGGTTCCGCCCGAAGCGAATCCGGGACTCAGTCCGCGGACTTCGGGCGGGCCCGGAGGTGTGCGCGTTCACCCTGTTTGCCGAACAGGCTCAAGAACTCCACCGATTCCTCGCCCGCTGGGCCGAACCAGTGCGGGACGCGGGTGTCGAACTCGGCGGCCTCGCCCGGGGACATGATCAAATCCTGATCACCGAGCACCAGGCGCAGGCGGCCGTTGAGGATGTACAACCACTCGTACCCCTCGTGGATCTGCGGGTTGGGTTCGCGACGGCGGCCGTCGCCGGGGATGATGATCTTGAAGGCTTGGATACCGCCCGCACGCCGGGTCAGCGGCAGCATCGTCATCCCGTGGTTGGTGATCGGCCGCATGTGCACCCGCGGATCACCGGTGGGCGGGGCGTCGACCAACTCGTCGAGGGTGACCCCGTGTGCGCGGGCCAGCGGCAGCAACTGCTCCAGAGTCGGCCTGCGCGCACCGGATTCGAGCCGGGACAGCGTGCTCACCGAGATGCCGGTGGCGGCCGACAGCTCGGCGAGGGTCGTCTCGCGCTGGCGGCGCAGCTCCCGGAGCCGGGGGCCGACCGCGTCGAGCGCGCGATCCAGATCCTGATCCATCCCGCAATTTTGCCACATTGGCAAAATTGTTTGCCAGTTCGGCGAGTGGTGTCACATCCTCGATGACAGGAGGTGGTCATGGTGACCCAGGAGTTGAACGACAGCTATGACGTGGTGGTTATCGGCGGCGGCGCGGCGGGCCTGAACGGCGCGCTCATGCTCGGGCGGGCTCGCCGCTCGGTGGTGGTGATCGACGCGGGCGCACCGCGCAACGCCCCCGCCGACGGGGTGCACGGGCTGCTGGCCCGCGAGGGCATCTCGCCCGCGGAGTTGGTCGAGCGCGGCCGGGCCGAGGTGCGCCAGTACGGCGGTCACGTGGTCGACGGCGAGGTCACCGGCGCGGTCAAGGACGGCGACGATTTCAGGGTGTCCCTCGCGGACGGTCGCAGCGTGCGCGCCCGCCGGCTGCTGGTGACGACCGGGCTCGTCGACGATCTGCCCGATATCGCCGGGGTTCGCGAACAGTGGGGCCGCGGCGTCGTGCACTGCCCCTACTGTCACGGCTGGGAGGTGCGCGACCGCACGATCGGCATCGTGGCGGCCACCCCGATGGGGGTGCACCAGGCGCTGCTGTGGGGACAGTGGACCGACGACGTGGTGCTGTTCACCCACGACCAGCCCGAGCCGACCGCGGAGCAGGCCGAACAGCTCGCCGCCCGGGGCGTGCGGGTCGTTCCCGGCACGGTCGTCGCGGTCGAATCCGACGGCGACCGGGTGACCGGCGTCCGGTTGGCCGACGGCACGGTGATCGAGCGCGAGGTGGTGGCCCTGGGCGCGCGGATGATCGCCCGCGCGGACTTCCTCGCGGCCCTGGGCCTGACAGCCGTTCCGCACGCCATGGCCCCGGGCATGGGCGAGCACGTGCCCGCCGATCCGATGAGCCGCACCGAGGTGCCGGGCGTCTGGGTCGCGGGCAATGTGACCGACCTGTCCGCGCAGGTCGGCGGCGCGGCGTCGGCGGGCGCCTTCGCGGGCGCGCAGATCAACATGGATCTGGTGACCGAGGAGACCCGGCTCGCCGTGGAAGCGCGACGGGCGAGCACGGTCCCCGTGGGCTGAGGGACTACCGACCTGAACCCGGTTGCCCGCCGGTCCGGCGTAGTGGCCTGATCGCCCGCACGCGCTCGCGGGGCTCCGGGTGCGGTCGAACGCCCGGTGCGAATGCCCGAGCGGGAGTTCGGGATTCGCAGGTTCGCGGCGCTCAGGCGCGGCCCAGCGCCAGCGTCACGTTGTGCCCGCCGAACCCGAAGGAATTGCTCAGCGCGCAGTCGAACCTATGCGCCCGAGCGGCCCCGGCGACGATATCCAGATTCGTCCCGGGGTCGCCCTCCTCGAAATTGAGTGTGGGCGGGATGATTCCGCGCTCGAGGGTGCACAGGGTGAGAATCGCCTCCAGTGCGCCGACCGCC
The DNA here is from genome assembly GCF_053981095.1 of Nocardia sp. NPDC003693. NCBI lineage: Bacteria > Bacillati > Actinomycetota > Actinomycetes > Mycobacteriales > Nocardiaceae > Nocardia > Nocardia sp. NPDC003693. The sequence goes on along the minus strand of NZ_JBSFNO010000003.1, from coordinate 259,369 downwards.
CCGATGGAATGCCCGAGCGCCGATTTGGGCGCGTAGATCGCGGCGTGCGGTGCGACCTTCGCGATCGCGGTGGCCTCGGACGCGTCGCCCACGGGCGTGGCGGTGGCGTGCGCGTTGATGTGACCGATGTCGGCGGCACTCACCCCAGCGGTGGCGATCGCCTTGCGCATGGCGCGGGCCGCACCGTCGCCGTCGGGTGCGGTGCCGGTGATGTGATACCCGTCGGAGGTGATGCCCGCCCCGAGCACCCGCCCGAGGACGCGCGCCCCGCGCGCCCGGGCATGCGCCTCGGATTCGAGGACCAGCAGCGCCCCGCCCTCGCCGAACACGAACCCGTCCCGGCTCCGGTCGAAAGGCCGTGAGGCACGGGCGGGTTCGTCGTTGCGGGTGCTGGTGGCCCGCATCATGGCGAAACTGGCGATCGGCACGGCCTCGATGCGGCCCTCCACCCCGCCGGCCACCACCGCGTCGGCTTCGCCGGTGGCGATGAGCCGCCACCCGTGCGCGATAGCCTCCGCGCCGGACGCGCACGCCGACACCGGCGCGTACACACCGCCTTTCGCGCCGATCTCCAGTCCGACGGTGGCCGCCGAACCGTTCGGCATGACCATGGGCACGGTCATCGGCGGCACCCTGCGATAGCCCCCGGCGCGCATGACGTCCACGGCGTGCACGAGCGCCTCCCCGCCGCCGAGGCCGGTGCCCACCGCGACCGCCAGTCGTTCCGGATCCACCGCGGGCGCGCCGGCTTCCCGCCAGACCTGCCGGGCCAGCACCAGCGCCAACTGCTGGACGAACGACATCCGCCGCTGCTCGATGCGGGTCAGCCGCGCCCCGGGCAGTTCGGCCAGCCGCCCGCCGATCTGTACGGGCAGCTGGTATTCGGTCACGAAATCGTCTGTCAGGGGCGCTATTCCGCTCTCCCCCGCTACGAGTCGATCCCACGTGCCCGCCAGATCGGCGGCCAGCGGGGTGGCGGCCGCCATGGCGGTGACGACCACGGACCGCGTTTCTGTACCAACTGCTACACCCATGCCGACATGGATACCTGTACCGTCCGCTACAGTCAACCCGTGCCGCGCCCCCACGATCACGCCCGCCGCGCCGAACTCCTGTCCGGCGTCATCGACTACATCGCCGAACGCGGCCTGGCCGAACTGTCCCTGCGCCCGCTCGCCGACTACCTGGGCACCAGCTCGCGGATGCTCATCCACTACTTCGGCACCAAGGAGCAGATGCTGGTCGCGGCGCTGGAAACCCAGCGACCCGACATTCCGGCCATGTTCGGCGAGGTCACCGATCCGCAGGTCCTGCGGACACGCCTCGCGCAGTCGTTCGCCGTGAACACCACCGGCCGCGGCGCGGTGTCACTGCGCGTGCTGCTGCAGGTCCTGGCCGCGGCCGCCGTCCCGCACAGCCCCTTTCGGCCCTACGCAGACGACGCGGTGACCGCGGTGATCAAATCCCTCGCCGAGGCGCTGCATCGCATCGCCCCGGCGCACGAGGACCCCGAGGCGGCGGCCACCCTGCTGGTGTCCGGCATGCGCGGGCTCATCCAGGACTGGACGATCACCGCGGATACACCGCGCATCACCCGCGCGGTGAATCTGCTGGTGGCCCAGGCGCTTCCCGCCGCCTGAGCGCGCAAATCGCGTCCTCGCGCCGCGCCTATCGCGCCAGATGCAGCTCCGCCGCGAGGGTGACCAATTCGGACATGTGGTCGCCGTCGGTCCCCGCCAGGCGCGCCGCCCGCTCGAGCGGGAAGGACCGCACCTCCAGAATCTGTTCCCCGTCATCCGGATTGGTCGGCTCACCGGTGAGGACCACGTCCGCCGTGCACCACAGCCACGCCTTGCGCGGGTGCGGCTGCCACGGCCGGTACGGCTCCGGATGGTCGGTGACCCCGTGGTGCGCGCCGATCCAGCGCAGCGGCCCCGCGAGTTCGGCCCCGGCTTCCTCGCGTAGTTCGCGCACCACGCAGTCGTGCACGGATTCACCGGCTTCGCGCGTGCCGCCGGGCACCATCCAGAAATCGCGGGCGTCGCGGCACAGCACGATCTCCGTGCCGGTGAAGCACACGACGTGAATATTGGTCACCAGCTCGTCGGCGGGCAGCTCGGTCGAGAATTGCACGTCCAGACCGCCCCATTCCCAGCGGGCGGGCGTGTGCAGCAACGGATAACGATCGGCGAGCGTCATGATTCGACGGTAGCGGGCCGCGCGATGCGAGGGGATGTCACACCGGATAGAACGCGTTTCAGTATTGTGGCCGCCATGGCCTTCGTCATCGATAACAGCGTGGACATCGACGCACCCGCCGAACTGGTCTGGCAGGTCCTGACCGATGTGGACAACTACGGCGAGTGGAACCCCTTCGTCCCCGAATGCACGACCACCCTCGAGCCGGGCACGCCCATCGATATGAAGGTGCGGCTCGTCGGCCCGCCGCGCAACCAGCGCGAATACATCTTCTCCAATACCCCGGGCAAAGAATTCAGTTACAAGATGAAGCCCGCGCCCCTGGGCCTGCTGCGCAGTCATCGGCAGCACATTCTCACCCCGCTCGGTGACGGCCGCACCCGCTACGAATCCCATTTCGAGCTGCAGGGTCCCCTGAGCCCGGTGGTCGGCGGCCTGCTCGGCGGCGCCCTGCGCAAGGGCTTCGGCGGAATGACGGCGGGCGTCAAGCTCCGCGCGGAATCGCTGCGCTCGGCCGTGCGCGACTAGTTCTCCGGGCATTCACGGCCGTGGGGTGCGAACCGGATAATCGGTTCGCACCCCACGGCTGTTGTCGTGCGGCCGTTCGATATTCGGCGAACGGCGGCGCCGGATATCGGTTACCGGTCAGGTTTCGAACGGAATCGTGTTGCCTGCGGCGTCGCGTGCGCCCTGACCTGCCTCGATGGCGGCGACGAGGTCGGCTACCGAGGACCATTTCACCGGCGGATTGTCCTCCAGATTGCCAATGGTGTACCAGGTTTCGGTATCGCGGTAGCGGACCAGCGCCGTTCCGGTGTCGTCGACTGCGACATCAAGCTCTCCCGACACCGTCCCTTCCTCGCGGGTCATGATGGCGGCTTCGGCGAGAATCTCGATGACGTCGATTATCTGAACCCTCCTTGTGTGACGCAGTCGTCGACTGCGGTACGCAGCGCTTTGAGCTCGTCGTTATCTACAGCCAACGCGTATTTTATCTTTATCTTCACGTAGTGATCGATATATCCACACCGGAAAGCTCCCGGCGGCAGATAATTGGCGACGTCCTGATCACCCTTCGACCTGTTCGCGGACGGATCCGAGGCGATGAGATTGACGGCGTCGTTGGCGATGTTCCGGCGCGTCTCCTCGTCCATCTTGGACGCGCCCGAGCGCCAGGCCTCGGCCAGCGGCACGATGTGCTCGGCATCCACGCCGGCCGGATCGGTGATGAACTTGTACGGCTTGAGCTGTCCGGTCTTGGCGTCCATCACGCCGTAGGAGTCCTGCCAGCCGCCGCCCTTGCCGACTTTCAGATCACATGTCTTGGGATCGAGGGTGACCTCGCCGGTGGCGTCGCGCAGCATCATCACCTCGCGGGTCGTGCACTTGGCGTACTGCGCGAACTCCGCCCCGAACCCGTGCTCGACGGCCTTGGTGTCCCAGTGCGGGAACTTCTCCCGGGTGTAGCCGGTCATCGGGAGCTCCTGCGCGACAACCAGTTTGTCGACCGAGGCCTTGACCTCCGAGGCGGACGCCACCGGCCCGGTCGACGGGTTACCCTGCCCGTCCGATGTCTTGCTCTGCCCGCAGGCCGAGACGGCCACGGCCAGTACCACCGCCAGGCACGCCGGAATCACCCCGGACCGTCCGCGCCGTGTACCCGGCAACATCGCAATCGACGCTATTTTCAACGCAACACTCCACTACTGTCGACAACATCCTTGTCGCTCATGCCGATCAGATCATGGGCGCCCCAACATTGCTCTGCTATGGGGGTATTCATCCGGTCCCGGCCGTGGGTGGGGCGTGTTCGCCTGTGCGCGAGGGCTGCTGCGGAGACATCCCGAACACCGTCGCAATCGAGGTGCCGAAAGAGCAAGCCGGACGGTCGGTTCAGAGACCGGACTCACAGCCGCCCCCACGGGAATCGGGGCTGCCGGAGCGGGCGACACCCCTCAATACTGGGCCGGGTCGGGATCGAGATCAACGGAGTGACGCATGTATTCGAAGAAATTGCTCGGCACCCTCGTCGTGTCGGCGGCTCTGCTCGGCGCGTCGGGCGCGGCGGCCGGCGCCGCGCCGGCCGACCCGGCGCCCGCGAGCCTCGTCGCGGACAGCGGTTCCGCGAGCTCGTCCGGAACCCTCGGGCGCGACGCGGCGTGGACGCTGGTGTGCGTGCTGACCGGCAAGTTCGTGGGTTCGGTCTACCCGCCCTGCTGAGGATCGCGGAAACGGCAACGCCCCGACCGCTTTCCGCGGTCGGGGCGTTGCCGTTGGTACGTCGGGCGCCGGTCAGGCGTTGTTGAGCTTGTTGAGCCGCTCGCACGAGTCCAGGTACTCCTGGATCAGGCGCTGCACGACGTCGGTGGAACGCTCGATCTTGTTCATCTGGCCGACGACCTGGCCGACCGGGTTGAAGTTCACGTCCTTGGCGGCCTCGGGGTAGCGGTGGCCGCGCTTGACGCCGTCGAGGGCGACCATCATCTGCAGCGGCATGCCGAGCGGGCTCGGGGTGTCGGCCTGGTCCCACGCCTCGGTCCAGTCGTTCTTGAGCATGCGGCACGGCTTGCCGGTCCAGGACCGCGAGCGCACGGTGTCCGAGCTGGTGGCGTCGATGTAGGTCTGCATCTGCGCGGGCGGCACGTTGGCCTCCTCGACGGTCAGCCACAGCGAGCCGGTCCACGCGCCCTGTGCGCCCATGGCCAGCGCGGCGGCGACCTGACGGCCGTTGCCGATGCCGCCGGCGGCCAGCGCGGGCATGTCGCCGATCGCGTCCACGACCTGCGGCCACAGCACCATCGAGGCGATCTCGCCGCAGTGCCCGCCGCCCTCGGTGCCCTGCATGACCACGAAGTCCAGGCCGGCGTTCTTGTGGTTGAGCGCGTGCTTGACCGAACCGCACAGCGCGCCGATCAGGCGGCCCGAATCCTGGATCTGCTTGATCACGTCGTCGGGCGGGGTGCCCAGGGCGTTGGCGACCAGCTTGGCCTTGGGGTGCTTGAGGATGACCTCGATCTGCGGGGCGACCGTGGTGGCGGTCCAGCCCAGCAGCTGGTTGTGGCGCTCGCCCTCGGGCAGGTGCGGCACGCCGTGATCGTTGAGGATCTTCTCGGCGAAGTCGCGGTGGCCCTGCGGAACCAGCTTGGCCAGTTGGGCTTCGAGCTCCTCGGGGCTCATGCCCTCCACGCCCTTGCCCTCGTACTTGGAGGGGATGACCAGGTCGACGCCGTAGACGCCCTGTACATGCTCGTCGAGCCAGGCGAGTTCGACCTCGAGCTGCTCGGCGGTGAAGCCGACCGCTCCGAGCACGCCGAGTCCGCCGGCATTGCTGACCGCGGCGGCCACATCGCGGCAGTGGGTGAACGCGAAAATGGGGACATCGATGCCCAGGCGATCACAGATCTCGGTACGCATGTGGTGGGGGCTCCTCTAACTTCCCGGCACTGGAATGTTCTGCCCATCACACTAGAACATGTTCTACATTCAGACCAGTCTTCCGATGATTACCTGTCGGTACGGGTAGGCAACATGTTCTAGTAACCCGGTTCTGTTTTCACCGCTGCGCTCGGCTTTCACCGGTTCAGCAGGCCCGCGGCCACGAGGTCGTCGAACAGCAACTGGTCGACCGGGGGCACCCGGGGACGGTCGGAGTAGTCGAACCAGTCGATCTCCTCGATCTCGCTGCTGACCGCGATCGTGCCGGTGTAGTCGGCGGTGTAGCAGGCCATCCGGACCAGCGCGCCCGGGATCGGCGCCTCGTAGGTGCCCGCGTGCGCGACGGTTCCGGGCAGCAGGTCGACGGTCAGCTCCTCCCGTATCTCCCGGAGCAGGGTCTGCAGGTCCGTCTCGGCCCCTTCCCTTTTCCCGCCCGGGATGTAGAACTCGTCCTTCCCGGCGGGCCGCCCGCACAGAATCCGCCCGTCCCGGATCAGCACCCACGCCACGGTGTCGATCAGCCGCTGCTCTCGTTCGGTCCGCATCCCCGCACCCTATCGGCGGGCGGGAGTGAGCGGCCGGGTACGGACCCGGGAAGGCCGAGTTACGGCCTCGCGAAAGCGGGCGCACGCTCCGGGCGCAGTCCGATGCCGCCGATATAGGCCGAGATTCCGGCCAGTACCGGGAACCGGTCGATCACGCGCAGCGGCGCGGGCGCGCCGGTGAGGGTGCCGTCCAGGGCCGGCTCGAGCAGGATCTCGTGCTCGTTCAGCTGGGACTTCTGGGTCATCGCGGTCGGAAAGTGGCGGCGGCGTTGCACTTTCGCCAGGTCCGCCGAGGTGAGGCGGCCCGACCGCAGCGGCTCCGCCAGGATGCGGGCGGCGGCGACCGCGTCCTGGATGGCGAGATTGACCCCGACCCCGCCGACCGGCGACATGGTGTGCGCGGCGTCGCCGAGGCAGAGCAGGCCGGGAACGTGCCAGGTCAGCAGTCGGCCCATGGTCACCTCGAGGAGTTTCACGTCGTCCCAGGAACGAATGGCGGCCAGGGTCCGCGGGGTCCAGTCGAACAGATCGGCCAGCTCGTCGCGGAGCCATTGGATGTCGCGGGCGCGCAGGCGGGCGTCGGTGCCCTTGGGGATGAGGTAGGAGGTCTGGTAGTAGTCGCCGCGGTCGAGGGTCACCGCCGCGCGGCCGGCGTCGAAGCGCGCGAAAACCTGTGCCGCCCGGGTGGAGTCGGCGGCGGGCACGCGCAGCCACCAGACGTCCATGGCGACGTCGAACATGTCCTGCGCGAGCCCGGCGGCGTCCCGGGCGGCGGAATCGCGGCCGTCGCAGGCCAGTACCAGGGCCGTGTCGAGGGTTTCGGTGCTGCCGTCGGGGTTTCGCAGGTGCGCGCCGGTGACGCGGCCGGATTCGATGCGCAAGCCGGTGAATTCGGTGGCCATGCGCAGGGTGAAGGTGGGTTCGGCGGCGGCCGCCTCGGCGAGCAGGTCCAGGAAATCCCACTGCGGCACCATGGCGATGTACCGGTGACGTCCGGGCAGGCGGCGGAAATCCGCGACCACGAGGGTGTCGCCCGCGATGCGCATGCGCATCTGCTCGAGTTTGCGATGCGGGAGCCGCGCGAAGCGCTCCCCCAGCCCGAGCTCGTCCAGGAGTCGCAGGGTCGAAGGGTGCACCGTGTCGCCGCGGAAGTCGCGCAGGAAGTCCGCGTGCTTCTCCACGACGGTGACCCGCACCCCGGCCCGGGCGAGCAGCAGGCCCGCCATCATCCCCGCCGGACCGCCGCCGACCACGCAGACCTGTTCGTATGTCATTGCCCCGCCCCCTGTTTCGCGCAGTTGTCGAACTCGCGTTTCTACTACAACAAGTAGTACCTTACGGGCAGAGGGCGTGGCTGACCAGAGTCTTCACATCCGGTTCCCGTTCCGGGGATTCGGTCAGGGTGATGGTCACCGCCCGGCCGTCGCGGGAGGCGCCGGCGACGGTGACGTACCCGGCGATGCCGCCGGTGTGGCCGAAATACTGCGCGCCGCAGTCGAGTTCGGTGCCGCCTATGCCGAGGCCGTACCACGCCGAGCCGCCCGGTTCCTGGGGTTCGCCCGCGAGCATCTGCTCCAGCTGCGCGGGCGCCACCACCTTGCCCGCCAGCAGGTCGAGGTAGAAGCGATTGAGATCGGCCCCGGTCGAGACCAGTGCCCCGGCCGCCCACGGCACCGACGGCTCGGACCGCGTCACGTCGGTGCGTACCCCGTCGATGGTCGCGTAGCCGTGCGGGTGCGGGCCGCGGATATCCAGCTCACCCGGGTTGGGCAGGTAGGTGCCGGTCAGCTGGTTCGGCACGGTGATACGGCCGGTGAGTTCATCGGTGTAGGCGCGGCCGGTGACCTTCTCGATCAGCATGGCGGCCACCGTGTAATTGGTGTTCGTGTACTCGAACCGCGCGCCCGGGGCGAACCGCGCGGGATTGCGGAGCGCGATCCGGATCTCCTCCGCCGGGGTGAACACGCGCCCCTGCACGCCGGCGCGGTATTCGTCGATCTCCGGCGCGTCCGCGAATTCCGGTAGGCCGCTGCGATGCTGGAGTATCTGCCGCACGGTGATGGCACGCGCGTCGATGCCGTCGCCGGTCAGCAGTCCGGGCAGGTAGGTGTCGATCGGCTCGTCCAGCCGCACGCGGCCCTCTGCGACCAGCTGCAGGACGATCGCGGCCACGAAGGTTTTCGAGATGCTGCCGACCCGGACCTCCTGGTGCGGAGACAGCGGAATCGGCGCGCCGGTGGCGCGATCGGCGACCCCGGCGGTGAGGGTCAGCGTCTGACCGTTCTCGGTGAGGGTGGCGATGGCGCCGGTGAGCCCGGTACGCACCAGGGCGTCGATGTCGGCGCGGATCTGCTCGACACGGCCCGCCGCGACCACCGACGGGGTGGTGGTCAGGGCGGTGGGCGAACCGTCGGTGGCCACGGTCGAGCAGCCCGCCACCAATGCCAGCACCGGTATCGCCCAGAGAGATCGCATGCTTCGACGGTAGGAAACCGGCGGCCTCTGCGGAATCCGGACAACCCCTGATCCCTGCCCTGAGAGCGGCGGTGGATTTACCCCACCCCGGGCGGATGCGCGGGTGCGCCGCCACCCCCGCGGGGATGACGGCGCACCGCTGCTCGATGGTGCACTAGCTCTGCGCGGCGACCGTCGGAACCGGTTGTGCGACACCGTCGGTGGGTCGCGGGAGCCGGGCCGCGAGGCCGATCAGCCCCGCCGCCACCGCCGCGCCCGCGACGACGTACCAGCCGCGCTGGAAGGCCTGCAGTGTCTCGTCCGCGCCGTCCGGCGCGCCCAGCACCGCGACGAAAACCGCGACGCCGATGGCCAATCCGATCTGGCGGGCCATGCTCAGGACGGCGGATCCGGTGGCGAAACGCTGCGGCGGGAGCCCGGCGGTGCCCGCCGCGAAGCTGGTCGGCAGCGTGAGGCCGACCCCGACACCGGTCAGCACCATGCCGCCGAGCAGGCCGCCCGCGAAGTTCGGCTCCAGCGTGACCGCCGCTGTCCACCACAGGATTCCGGCCGCGAACGTCACGCCGCCGGCGGCGATGACCGGGCCCGGACCCCAGCGTGCGATGAGCTGCCCGGCCAGTATCGCGACCGCCGGAACCGCCAGCGGGCCGGGCGCGATGGCGAGACCGGACTGCAGCGCCGACCAGCCCCACACGTTCTGGGCCCACAGCACCGCCGAGAGCAGCATGCCCGCGAAGGCGATGTTGAACAGCAGCGAATTGCCGATCATGAGACCGAAATTCGGCAGCCGCAGCAGCGCCGGATCGAGCACCGGGCTGTGATGCCGGCGCGAGGACACCGCGAAGGCGACGGCCAGCACCGCCGCGACCACGAACCCGCCGATCGTCGCCGCCGATGCCCAGCCCCAGTCCTCGCCCTTGACCAGCGCGAGAATCAGCGTCGCCGTCGATCCGACCAGTGCCAGCGCGCCGAATCCGTCGGGCAGGCGGCCGCCGGTGCCGGCCGGATCGGGCAGCAGCCGCCATCCGACGACGAGTGCGGCGATGCCGATCGGCACGTTCACCAGGAACACCCAGCGCCACTGCACTTCGACGAGCAGTCCGCCCAGTACCGGTCCGAGCGCGGCGCCCAGGCCGCCGAACGCCACCCACAGCCGGACCGCGACGGCCCGGCGTTCCGGCGGCGTCGCGGCCAGCACGAGCCCGAGCGAGGTGGGGGTCAGCAGGGCGCCGCCCACCGCCTGGAGCACCCGGAAGCCCACCAGCGCACCGGTGTTCCAGGCCACCGCGCACAGCGCCGAGCCGAGGACGAAGACGCCGAGCCCGAGCAGGAAGACGTTCCTGTTCCCGTTCCGGTCCCCCAGCCTGCCCGCGGGCACCAGCAGCGCGGCGAAGACGATCGCGTAGGCATTAAGCACCCAGGACAACCCGGAGATCTCCGCCCCGGCGAAGTCCACCGCGATCTCCGGCAGCGCCACGTTGACGATGAACAGGTCCAGGCTCGACAGCAGCACGCCGATGGCCACGATGCCGAGCACGATCCGGCCCTGCTTCGCCCGATCCTGTTGTTCCACAGCGTTGTTCACGATCTCTCCCTATCGCGCCGACGGCCCGGCGGGCCAGTGAGTTGCATCATGCAACGAACCATAGGCGAGTGAGTTCTTTCAAGCAACCGACTATGCTGTGCTCATGCGCCGAACGAGCTTCGAGGACATGAACTGCTCCATCGCCCAGTGCCTGGAGGTCGTGGGCGACTGGTGGACCCTGCTCATAGTCCGAGACGCCCTGTTCGGCGTGACCCGGTTCGACGACTTCCGCTCCCGCCTGGGCATCGCCCGCAATGTCCTGACCCAGCGCCTCGAACACCTCGTGGACCAGGGCGTCCTGACCCGCGAGTCCTACCAGGAGAACCCGCCCCGCCACGACTACAAACTGACGGAAAAGGGCCGCACCCTCTGGACGGTCGTCAACGCGATGCGCGAATGGGGCGACACCTGGTCGGCCCCCGACGGTCCCCCCGTCGAGGCGATCCACAAGACCTGTGGCCACAAGATGACGGTCACCCCCACCTGCTCCCACTGCGCGGCCCCCCTGACCGCCCGAGACATCCGCCCAACCCTCGGCCCCGGCGCCCGCAACCCGGACCTGCTCCCGAAACCCACCCGCTAGCCCGGCCTCCGCCCGGGATCAGGCGCGGAAGCCGAAGCAGATGCGCTGAGGCACGGTGATGAATCCGCCGAGGTGCTCTCGGGCGATCGCGGCAACGTCGGCATGGTGCGGTTCCCAAGCGGCCCAGAGGCTATCGGCCCACGCGTACAGTGCCTCGGCATGGCCGATGACGGAGTCGACCATCAGCCCTCGTTCGGCGACGTCGATGACCGTCATCGTGGGGGCCGTGCGGGGACGGGTCAGCGGCGGCCAGACGGGTCGGCCGAGTGCGTGCTGTGCCGAGAGCACTTCCGAGGCGGTACGACCGTGCTCGATCGCCAGGTAGAGCCCGGTCAGTGCGTGCAGGAGGCGGGGGTTGTCGCCTTCCCGGCCGTGCTGGGCGGTGTAGGTGTCGGTCGCCAGCTGGTGGAAGCGGTCCAGCGGGGGACGCTGCAGGCCGAATCCGCAGACTTCGGCGAAGACCGCTGCGCACGCGGGCGACGCGTCCACGCCGCGCGCAACGTCGCCGCGTTCCGCCGGCATCGCCAAACCGCAACCGGGACAGCAACTCCAGCCGATCATCTCGTCATCACTACCCAATCGGCAAAGCGGCGCGCAAGGGAATTCGGGCGTCGGGAGGTCAGTCGGGTATGGGGACGGCGAGGAGCTCTATCAGGGCGGTCACGCTGTCGGCGGCACGGCCTTCGGCCATCGCGCGGCGGAGGAGGGCGTGGACCGGGGCGTGGTGGGACGTGTCGACGCCGGAGTCGCGGGCCAGTTGTTCGTCGTCGGGGATCGCGTCGTGGAAGAGGGCTATCGACGAGCCCAGGCGGGTGTAGTCGCGGGTGTCGATCTCCTCGGCGAGGGTCGGGAGGAGGGAGGCGATCATCTCGAGCCAGGCGGTCGAGAAGGGGACGAGGGTGTGGGCGGGGAGGTCGTGGGCGCGCAGGATCGCGGCGCCTTCCAGGAAGCCGAGGAGGGTCGGGAGAAGGGTTGCGCCTACGGCGGATTCGTAGAGGGCGGCCAGGTCGGGGGTGGGGCCGAGGTGGACCAGGTCGCCGCCGAGTACGCGCAGGAGGTCGGTGTGGGTGTCGAACAGGGTGCGGTCGCCGCCGAAGCACAGGAGGGTGCCGGGGTGTCCGACGGCGGCGGGGACGTTCTTGATCGCGCCGGCCAGGACGTGTGCACCGTGATCGGTGGCCCAGTCGGCGAACTCGGTTGCGGCGGCGGGGGTTCCGCTGTTGAGGGTGATCAGGGTCCGGCCGGGCAGCTCGGCCGTGGCGGGGGCGAGGCTGTCGCGGGTCGCCCGGAACGAGGTCAGGCAGGTGACGACCACGGGGCCGGAGGCGAGGGCGGCGCCGACCGACGCGTGCCGGGTGGCGCCGGCGGCGGCCAGTGCGTCCGCCCGCCCCGGAGTCCGGTTCCACACGGTGGTCGGGTGCCCCGCCGCCAGGAAAGCCCGGGCGATCGCCCCGCCCATCGACCCCGTTCCGAGCACGGTCACCGGCATATCCGCACGATCGAGCATTACCACTCCACTCTCGAAGTCACGCAACGCAGTTCGTTGCCGTGTACCTCGAACCACCCTCGGCCCAGCGCGGCGAAGCGACAAGTACGCACTATTCCGGGCGGTGGCGAACCTGCGGGTTAGTGACCAGGCCCCGGCTGTGGACCGGCGGCCGTGAGTTCCTCCCACAGTGCGCGACTCGGCCCCTGCGCCGGCGGCACGAAATTCGGGTGATCATCGAGCCACACGGCGAGGCGGTAGGCGACGTCGAGGCTCGAGGTGAGCGCGTCAGGCGGATCGATCAGGTGCCGCACCCGCAGCCGGGCGCGCATGACGTGCGGGTCGTCGACCGCGCACCAGGGCAGTGCGGCCAGGGGCGAGAATTCGGAGGAAGCGCCCGGGGGCGTGTCCGGCGCCAGCCTGCCTTCGGTGGCCCGGTCGCTGCGGACCTGGTGATCGAACCAGGGGCCGAGCTCGTCGGTGACCCACCGATGGTGTTCGCCGACGAGCTCGGCCGCGGCCGTCCGGCCCACGTGGCCCGCCACCCAGGCCGCCGAGCGCAGGGCGAAGGGAATGCCCAGGCCCAGTGTGGGATTCGTGTGCAGGGCGCTGTCGCCGACACCGAGCAGTCCGGCGACTACGGGCCCGTTCTCGTCGACGAGAGCGGTGCGGCTGTTGTCCAGGCCGGACATGGCCAGCACGGGGCTGATCGGATCGTGCGCCAGGGCGAGCCAGTCCGCGCTGCCGGGAAAGGTGCGGGTGACGGACTCGTAGACCGCCGGGGTCCGCAGGGCCGAGCGCGTCGGGTCGGCGGTGGAGACCACCAGGTGCGTCGCGAAGACCCCGTTGTCGCCGGGAAACACGCCGCCGAGGGCGAACGGGGTCGCGCCGCCGCCGATCGTGGACGGCGGGCGGCGCGGTACGCCGGGGCGCAGCCGGTACCAGCGGCAGAAGTAGGCGATGCGAGTGCGGTGCCGCTCGACGACCGCGGCCCGGGCGCCCGCGGCGACCAGCCAGGCGGGCACCGGCGACCGCCGACCGCCCGCGTCGATGACGAGATCGGCCGCGAGCACCCCGGACCCCCGGCGCACACCGGTGACACGCGGCACCGGCCCCGAACCGTCGAGTGTGAGCCCGAGCGCCGGATCACCATGGGACACGGTGATTTCCGGCTGGTTCCGCACCGCGTGCATCAAAGCCTGCTCGACCACGATGCGCCGTGCGCGCACCGTCACCAGATCCGCGTCGCCCGGCTGCGGCGGTGACGGCGCGAGATGCTCGAAGTCGCGCCATTCCTCCGCACCCGACGCGAGCATGGCGGCGTAGACATCGGGTGCTTCGGCCAGCAGCACCGCGCGCACGGGTGCGTGCAGGTTGTGCGGCTGGACCGCCTGCGGCACACCGGGCCGGTGCCACGCCAGGAAGTCCTCGTCCAGATCGTCGCCGGCGCCACGAGTTTCCTTCTCCAGCATCGTCACCGCGTACCCGCGCCGACCCAGGAACAGCGCGGTCGCCAATCCCGCGATCCCGCCCCCGATGACAACGATCCCACCCACGGTGTCCCCCTCCACTGCCCACCGCCTCCGACGCTACCCGAGCGCGGCAGGCGCCCCCGGGTCAGCCGGCCCGCACCCTCAGCGCCGGGACACCCGTGGCACGCGCGACCCGCGCCGCCTCGGACTTCAGCTCGCGCAGCGGCGGTTTCGCGTCGTCGAACATGGTCACGATCAGCTCGTCGTTCTCGGTGGCCCAGGTGCCGGTGATCCGGCCGTCGACGAGGACGAGCGGGGAAATCCAGCCCGCGGCCCGGCTGACCTTCGCGCGGTGCGCGGCCGGCAGCAGCACGGTGTCGTTGGTGCCCGGGCCCAGCACGTACTGGTCGAACGAGCCGAGCAGCCGCGCCGACGTCGCGGGCTCGATCGAGATCAACTCCTCGACGTGCTCGGTCCGCAGGTACCCGCGGCGGCCTTCCACCTCCACCTCGGTGATGTCGTCGCCGAGATCGGCGAACCAGCGGCGCAGCACCGGTTTACGGATGCTGCCCCGGCTCAGCCAGGCGTCGAAGGTCTCGGGGGTGGCGGGTCCGTAGGCGCCCAGGTAGGCCCGAATCACCTCGGGTGCGGCCGCGTCGGCATCGGGAATGCCCTTCCAACCGGGAATCAGGTGGGCGGGATGGGTGAACGTGACGGTGGTCCCGTCGACGGGACCGTGGCACAGCGCGCCCTGCCAGGCGAGGGGTTTGAGCACCGCGCCCCAGCCCGAGCGCAATTGGTCGGACAGGTGGTGGAACCGGCGTTCGGCGACGATGGCCGAGACCAGTTCCTCCCGGGTCAGGACCGCGCCGTCGAGGATCGCGCCGACCGCGTCCACCAGCGCCGCCATGTCGTCCGGCGTCGCGCCGAAGGTCTTGACCCACGAACCCTTCTCCCAGGTCCGCGCGGATCCCATCAGCGACAGCGCACCGGCCGCGAATTCCGGTGTCAGCGCGTGCAGCGTCCCCCGCATGGCCCACGTCTTGACCAGCTCCCCCGATCGCAGGCTCGCGGCCACCGCACCCGGCTGCCCGTCCCCGGAACGCAGCGCCACGGCCAGTTCCGCGGCCGACGCCACCTGCGCCTGCACCCCGCCGAGCCTTTCGGCCACCGCGACCGCACCGCTCGCCCCGCCCGCGCCGACGAACTGCCGCCGCATCCGCCACTCGAACACCTGATCCCAGGTCACCGCGACCACGACCGACCACCTTCCACACGACTCACGACACGAACCACGCTACGACCAACCACCGACGATTCGCCGAATTCCCGCGCCGCGTCCCGCATCGAAGCCCGCCGAAACGCCGAAAGGGCCGGAACTCGCTGCGGTACAGCGACTTCCGGACCGAATCACCGGCGCTCAGAGCCGTTCGATGATCGTGGCGTTCGCCAGCCCGCCCGCCTCGCACATGGTCATGAGCCCGTAGCGCCCACCGGTCTGCTCGAGATGGTTGAGCATGGTGGCCAGGATCCGGGTGCCCGAGGCGCCGAGGGGATGGCCCAGCGCGATCGCCCCGCCGCGCGGGTTCAGCTTGGCGAGGTCCGCGCCGAGCTCGTGCGCCCAGACCAGCGGCACCGGCGCGAACGCCTCGTTCACCTCGTACACGTCGATGTCGTCGATCGTCAGACCCGCGCGGGCCAGCACCTTGCGGGTGGCGGGGATGACGGCGGTCAGCATGAGCAGCGGATCATCGCCCACCACGGAGAACGAGTGGAAGCGCGCTCGCGGGCGCAGGCCGAGGTCGGTTGCCTTCTGTTCGCTCATGATCAGTGCGGCGGAAGCGCCGTCGGAGAGCGGGGACGAGTTGCCCGGGGTGATGGACCATTCGATCTCGGGGAACCGGGCCTTGAACTCCGCGTCCGCGAACGCGGGCTTCAGTCCGGCCAGTCCCTCGGCGGAGGTGGTCGGGCGAATCGTCTCGTCGGCGGAAATGGTTCCGGCGGAGACGATCTCGTGGTCGAATCCGCCCGCGGCCGCGGTGGTCGCCGCGAGTTGGTGTGAGCGCGCGGCGAACTCGTCGAGCGCGGCCCGGTCGAACTTCCAGCGCGCGGCGATCACCTCGGCCGCGATGCCCTGCTGGATCAGCCCGTTCGGGAACCGATGCGCCAGCGGCCCGCGATTGGCGTCCGCCCCCTGGGCATTGGAGAACATGGGCACCCGGGACATCGATTCCACGCCGCAGGCCACGGCCACGTCGTACGCCCCGGCCAGCACGCCCTGCGCGGCGAAGTGCGCGGCCTGCTGGCTCGAGCCACACTGCCGGTCGACTGTGGTAGCCGGCACAGATTCCGGGAATCCGGCCGCCAGCGCCGCCGTTCGCGAAATATTGAACGCCTGCTCACCGCTCTGGGTGACGCAACCACCGATCACATCGTCGATGACCGACGGATCGATCCCGGTGCGCGCGACCAGGGACTCCAGCACGCCGGAAAGCAGGGTCGCCGGGTGCACTTCCGATAGTCCACCACCGGCTTTCCCCTTTCCGGACGGGGTGCGGACCACGTCGACGATGACGGCGGAAGTCATGGCTACTCCTTGCGCTCTACTGCTCAACCAGATGTGAATGTTGGTTAACATAAGCACTGTACCCCACGGGCGGCGCGCGGTCAGCGGCCGTGTTTCGCACGCCGGAAGTTCTCAGGAAAAGGTTGCTAGCCTTTTGCCATGACTTCGAGCCGCGGCGAAGCTCTCGCACCGTTCTGGGACCTGGAGATGCGTTTGTCCGCCGTGCTGTCCGCGCTGGCGGGATTCATCGGCGCGGCCGCGTACATGCACTCGGCCGGCTACTTCGTCACGTTCATGACCGGCAACACCGAACGCGCCATCCTCGGCGCCTTCGCCGGTGACGCCACCCTGGCCGTCGGCGCCGCACTGCTCATCGCCTGCTTCGTCACCGGCGTCTTCGTGGCCTCGATGTTCCGCCGCTACGTCTGGGAGAACCATCCGCACGGCGCGACCGTGCTGGCGACCATCGCGCTGCTGGTGGCCGCGGTCAGCGAGCACTTCATCGGCGAGCGCAGCATCGGCCTGACTCCGATCCTGATCGTGGCCTTCGCGATGGGCGCGCTGAACACCTCGTTCGTGAAGAACGGCGAGGTCTCGATTCCGGTGAGCTACGTGACCGGCACGCTGGTCAAGCTCGCCCAGGGCGTGGAACGGCACCTGGCCGGGGACGGCGGCCCGCGCGAGTGGCTCGGTTACGCCCTGCAGTACGGCTCGTTCGCGCTCGGCGCGCTGATCGGCGGCCTGATCAGCGTGCCGGTGCAAGGTGAATACATGCTCGATACCGCCGTTATCGGTTCGGCATTGGTGGCCGCCTATACCTGGCGAGCCGATATTCGCTGGGTCAAGCGCGAACTCAGGCGGCACGCGGAAGTGGATTGAGCCGTATCACAACCCTGCACCACACCGTGCTAATTCACCGCAAACAGTACGAACTGGGCATATTGTCCCGA
Organism: Nocardia sp. NPDC003693; assembly: GCF_053981095.1. NCBI lineage: Bacteria > Bacillati > Actinomycetota > Actinomycetes > Mycobacteriales > Nocardiaceae > Nocardia > Nocardia sp. NPDC003693. The sequence goes on along the minus strand of NZ_JBSFNO010000003.1, from coordinate 242,073 downwards.
TTATGACAACCAGCAAAGAGGAAGTTATTGAAGGGCCGGTCCACGCGCTGGCCCGGGGCGCCTGGCAGTCGATCCTGGTCACCGGCATCCTCTCGGTGGCGCTGGGAATCCTGATCCTTGCCTGGCCGGGCAAGACCCTGCTCATCGCGGGCGTCCTGTTCGGCATCTACCTGATCCTGTCCGGCGTCTTCCAGCTGATCGCGGCCTTCGGTCTGCACCTCAGCGCCGGCATGAGAATCCTGTCCTTCATCAGCGCGATCCTGTCGCTGATCCTGGGCTTCCTGTGCTTCCACGACTGGACCGAACGCGGCGAGGCCACCGCGGTTCTGCTGCTGGCCATCTGGATCGGCATCAGCTGGATCTTCCGCGGCGTCAGCTCGCTGATCACCGGCATCTCCGGTGACGGCATGCCGGGCCGCGGCTGGACGATCTTCTTCGGCATCGTGCTGGTCATCGGTGGCGGCTGGCTGATCGCGGCGCCGTTCACCTCCCTGCTCACCCTGACCCTGGTGGTGGGCTGGTGGCTGATCTTCATCGGCATCATGGAGATCATCAGCTCGTTCCAGGTCCGCAAGGCGGCCAAGGATGTTCCGGCCGCGGTCTGATCGCACCGCACCACGAATCCGGCGGTCGTCCCCACGGGGCGGCCGCCGGATTCGTTGTCAGCGCATTCGCTTGGGCCGCTTGTCCATCAGCCGCAGGATCAACGGCGTGAAGATCAACTGCATGGCCAGGTCCATCTTCCCGCCCGGCACCACGATGCTGTTGGGCCGGGACATGAACGAATCGTGCAGCATCGACAGCAGATACGGGAAGTCGATCACCTTCGGATCGGCGAACCGGATCACCACGAAACTCTCGTCCGCGGTCGGAATCGTCCGCGCGGTGAAGGGATTCGAGGTATCCACCGTCGGCACCCGCTGAAAGTTCACGTACGTCCGCGAGAACTGCGGGCAGATGTGCTTCACGTAATCGGGCATGCGCCGCAGAATCGTGTCGATGATGGCCTCGCTCGAGTACCCGCGTTCGTTCTTGTCGCGGTGCACCTTCTGGATCCACTCGAGGTTCACGATGGGCACCACCCCGACCAGCAGGTCGGTGTAGTTCCCCACGTCGATGCCGTCGGTGACCGCCGCGCCGTGCAAGCCCTCGTAGAACAGCAGGTCACTGCCCGGCGAGAGCTCCTCCCACGGGGTGAATGTGCCCGCCGGCTGCCCGAACGGCTTGGCCTCGCGGTCGTTGTGCAGATACCGCCGCACGTTCCCGACCCCGGTTTCCCCGTAATCGCGGAACAGCATCTCGAGCTCGCCCAGCAGATTCGCCTCCGGCCCGAAATGCGAGAACGTCGGATTGCGGCTCGCCTCGGCCTCGGCCATCGCCAGCTGCATCTCGTTGCGGTTGAAGCGGTGGAACGAATCCCCTTCCACGATGGCCGCGTTGATTCCCTCGCGCCGGAATATCTCCTGGAAGGTCCGTGTGACGCTGGTCGTTCCCGCACCGGACGACCCGGTGATCGCGACCACGGGATGTTTGACCGACATGGCACCTCCTCGATTGCCGGACAACTGATTTCGCGACGCCTCAGCGCCCGGCCGGGCGGAACAGCGACCGCGACCCGAACAGTGAGGCATCGAAACTCGGCCCCTCGTCGGGTTCGGCGTGATACCGCACGATGCGCTCGACCTCGTTGCGCGAGCCGAAGATGAACGGCACCCGCTCGTGCAGTTCCCCCGGCTTCACATCGAGCACGCGCTCGTGCCCGGTGGTCGCGGCGCCGCCCGCCTGTTCGACGATGAACGCGATGGGATTGGCCCCGTACAGCAGCGACACCCGCCCCGGACGCTCCGGATGGCGGGTGTCACGCGGGTACAGATACATGCCCCCGCGGGTCAGGATGTGGAAGGTATCGGCGACCAGGGAGGCCACCCAGCGCATGTTGAAATCGCGCCCGCGCGGCCCGTCCTGCCCCTGTAGACATTCGTGCACGTAGCGCCGCACCGGCCGCTGCCAGAACCGCTCGTTGGCCGCGTTGATCGCGAAACCCGAAGTGTCCTCGGGTATTCGCATGCGCGGATGGGTGAGCACGAACGCCCCGACCTCCCGGTCGAGGGTGAACCCGTCCACCCCGCTCCCCGTGGTGAGCACCAGCATGGTGGCCGGCCCGTAGAGGGTGAATCCCGCGCAGACCTGCTGCACCCCCGGTTGCAGGAAGTCCTCCCCCGTCGCCGCCCGGCCGTCCTCCGGTGCGCGCAGCACGCTGAAAATCGTTCCGACGGGCAGGTTCACGTCGATGTTGCTCGACCCGTCCAACGGGTCGAAGGCCAGCAGGTACTTGCCCCGCCGATACTCGGTCGGCACCGCGTGGAACCCGCTCATCTGCTCCGAGACCAGCGCCGACAACGGCCCGGTCCACTGACTCTCCCCCACCATGATGTCGTGCGCGATCGCGTCCAGCTTGCGATGCACCGCCCCCGGCGGGTTGTCCCTGGCGCCCGCCGACCCCACGATGGCGCCCCGCGTCACCTGGTTGGCGATCATCTTGGTCGCGGTGGCCAGCACGTTCACCAGCGCCGAGAACTCCCCGGAGGATCCGGGATGGCGATGCTCGGACTCGATGGTGTACCGGGTGAGAGTCTTCAATCCTTCGGGCATACGCCTGCTCATTTCGTCACTGGGGGGCGCCCTCCGATACGGAGGTCTCGGTGAACACGCTGCTGCCGTAGACGTCGTTGTCGGTCAGCGTGATCAGATCAGTGCGGCTCAACGGCCGGTGCAGCTCCACCAGGCGTTTGGCCTGGCGCAGGCGGCAACGGTCGATCGCGTTGCGGACGCTGCGGGCGTTGGCGAAGCGAGGACGGGTCATGCGCAGTTCGAGATAGCGCGAGAACGCCTCCACCGCCGCGTCATCGAGGCTGAAGTTCTCCTGCGTCACCATGAGCTGGGCGATGCGCAGCAGTTCGTCGTGGGTGTAGTCGGGGAACTCGATGTGGTGGGCCACCCGGGAGGACAGGCCGGGATTGGCGGAGAAGAAGACCTCCATGCGATCCGGGTAGCCGGCGAAGATCACCACGAGGCTGGTGCGCTCGCTCTCCATCTCCTGCAACAGGATTTCGATGACCTCCTGCCCGTAATCGCGCTCGTTCTCCGGCCGGAACAGGTAGTACGCCTCGTCGATGAACAGCACGCCCCCGGCGGCCTTGGCGAGGGCCTCCTTGGTCTTGGGCGCGGTGTGCCCGATGAACTGGCCGACCAGGTCGTCCCGGGTCACGGTGTGCACCTTGGGCTTACGGATGTACCCCAGCGCGTGCAGCATCTGCGCCATGCGCAGCGCGACCGTGGTCTTGCCCGTGCCGGGACCGCCGGTGAAGCTCATGTGCATTGTCGGGCGGGTGGCCTGCAGGCCGAAGCGCTGGCGGGCGCGGTCGATCAGCAGCAGCGCCGCGATCTCCCGCACCCGGCGCTTGACGTTGGCCAGCCCGATCAGCTCGGCGTCCAGCCTGGTCAGGGTGTCCTCGACGTCCTTGCCCGCCATGTCGGCCGACAGGTCGAGCAGGGCGTCGTCGGCGAGAGGGTGGTCGGCCGCCGTGTCCTCGGGTCGGGGGCCATCGGCGGCCGCGCCGCGCACCGGCGCGGGGCTCGTGGCCCCGGGCCGATGCATCGCGAACCCGTTCGCCGAGGGTCCGGCCGCAGGTTGCCGGGCGCTCGGTGCCACGGGATACTCCTTGCTCACTGGATACCTCTCGCTCGGAAAACGGTTCAGCCGCTGTAGCGTTCGCCGGGCCGGTCGTCCAGCGCGTACGCGTGGAAGCCGTACCGCTGCCGGCGGTCGCTGGCGTCGGTGCGCTCCAGGCGGAAGCCGGGCTCGTTGGCCGGTCGCTGCACCAGGAAGCTCAGTGCGGTGGTCTGCCTGCCGTACGTGGCGTCATAGGCGGTGACGCGAATGTAGTGCCGCGGGAACGTGGCCCGGCAGGCGTTGATCTCGGCGAGTACGCCGTCGGGCTCGTCGAGATCGAACAGCGGCAGCCCCCACATCTCCCAGTACACATTGCGCGGGTGCGGATCGTCGGTGTATTCGATGGAGACCGGCCAATTGTTGAGCAGGGCGTAGCGCACCTGCGCGGCGATCTCGGTGTCGGTGAAGTCGGGCAGGTGTGAGAACGTGCCGTGACGCAGTTGCATTGCGGTTCCTCGTCTTTCGGCGTCAGCGTGAGCTGGTGGGGACGGCGTCGGGCGCGTCGGTGGAGGTGTACTCGAAGGTGACGTCACCCCAGACCTGCAGGGCGGCCTCGAGCGGCTTGCAGGTCTCGGCGGCCCGCCGCAGCGCGTCGGGACCCTCCTTCAGCAGGTCGCGCCCTTCGTTGCGGAGCTTCACGACCGCTTCCAGCGCAACGCGATTGGCTTCGGCGCCCGCGGCGATGCCCATCGGGTGCCCGATGGTGCCGCCGCCGAACTGCAGCACGACGTCGTCGCCGAACAGGTCCAGCAGCTGGTGCATCTGCCCGGCGTGGATGCCGCCCGAGGCCACCGGCATGACGCCCGGCAGGCTCGCCCAGTCCTGGTCGAAGAAGATGCCGTTGCGCGGATTGGCGGGAACGTGGTTGTCGCGCAACGTGTCGTAGAAGCCCTTGACCGTGTACGGGTCGCCCTCGAGCTTGCCGATGACGGTGCCCGCGTGCACGTGATCGACCCCGATCAGCCGGCACCACTTGGCCAGCACCCGGAAGCTCACCCCGTGCGTCTTCTGCCGGGTGAAGGTGGAGTGCCCGGCGCGATGCAGATGCAGCAGCATCCCGTTGCGCCGCGCCCACTTGGACATGGACTGCATGGCGGTGTAGCCGACCGTCAGATCCATCATGATGATCATGCTGCCGATGGACTTGGCAAACTCCGCGCGTTCGTACATGTCTTCCATGTCGGCGGCGGTGACATTCATGTAATGGCCTTTGAGCTCGCCCGTTTCGGCGGTCGCGCGATTGACGCCCTCCATGGCGAACAGGAAGCGATCACGCCAGCGCATGAACGGCTGCGAGTTGATGTTCTCGTCGTCCTTGGTGAAATCGAGCCCGCCCTTACAGGCTTCGTATACCACGCGGCCGTAGTTGCGCGCGGAAAGACCCAATTTCGGTTTCACCGTCGCGCCGAGCAGCGGCCGGCCGTATTTGTTCAGATACTCGCGCTCCATAACGATTCCGTGCGGAGCGCCCTGAAAGGTCTTGACATACGCCACCGGAATGCGCATATCTTCGAGCCGCAGGGCCTGCAGCGGTTTGAATCCGAAGACATTGCCGATAACCGACGAGGTGAGATTGGTGATCGACCCCTCTTCGAAGAGATCCAGATCGTAGGCGACGTAGCCGAAGTACTCCCCCGGCCGGCCCGGTACGTCCTCCACCCGGTAGCACTTGGCCTGGTAGCGGTCGTGCGCGGTGAGCCGGTCGGTCCACACCACGGTCCATGTGGCCGTGGAGGATTCGCCCGCGACGGCCGCGCACGCCTCGATCGGATCGACCCCGGGCTGCGGGGTGACCCGGAAGACCGCGAGGATGTCGGTATCCTTGGGCTGATAATCCGGTGCGTAATAACCCATGGACGCATAGGTGTTCACACCCGGATCCCAGCGGCCGCGCTCACCGTTCTGATCGTCAGTTCCGGCCATCGTTTCCTCCTGCGAACGGTGCTGGGACGCTTCCGTTTCCAAGGATGACGGCCGATTTCCGGACGGACAATGCGATTGTTCCTCGTCTCGCTCAACCATTTGGTGAAGTTTGCTACCGTCTGACGATGGGTACGGTGAGTGCGGTCCGCATGGAAACCTTTCTCGCCGTCGCCCGGCACAGCAGCATCCGGCGGGCCGCCGCGCAGCTGCACATCACCGAGGCGGCCGCCTCGGCGGCGGTGGCGCACATCGAGAAACAGCTGGACGCGAAACTGATCGCGAAATCGGGTCGCGGTATCGCGTTGACCGAGGCCGGGCGGGTGTACGCGGATTATTGCCGCAGCATTCTGGGTTTGATGAAGGAGGCGCACGCCGCGGTGCGCGAGGCCGAGACCGGCCGGCTCCGAATAGGGGTCGTCGCGACCGCGGGCGAGTACGTGCTGCTGCGCCTGCTGGCCTCGTTCCGGAATCGGTATCCCGATATCGAACTCGGCCTCTCGATCCAGCCGCGCGATGTATTGTTTCTCGAATTGAACCACCACGAAACCGATCTCGTGGTCGCCGGGCGCCCGCCGCGCGACGGCACCCTCGTCACCCGTGCCCGCCGCCCGTGTCAGCTGGTGGTGGTGGGCGCGCCCGGCCGCTGGCCCGATGTCACCGAGGCGACCTGGCTACTGCGCGGCGCCGGTTCCGGCACCCGCGACACCACCCTCGCGCTGTTCGACCGGCTGCAGATCCGCCCGCCCACCCTCACCCTGGGCACGCACGGCGCCGCCCTCGCGGCGGCGCGGGAGGGCTTGGGTATCACGCTGATTCACACCGACGCCATCGAATCGGACCTGAGTGAGGGCCGTCTGGAAGTGCTCGACATCGAGGGCACGCCGCTGACCCGGCCCTGGCACGCGGTGACCACCCGGACCCCGACCCCGGCCGCGCGCCTTTTCCTGGCGCACATCACCGATCCCGATCGGGTCGGGGACAAGGCTTTCCGTGGTGCGTGAACGGAGCCCGCACCTCCGGTATCGGCGAGCCCGATGTTCGGTGAATTGTGAAACATGCTCTAATGCAAGAGATCTTGATGGCGAGAAGGGTTCGGGACGCGGTGGTCGCATTTTTCACTCTGGTCGATGATCACTACGTGGCGACCGAGATGTCCGTCAGTCCGTGGTCGCCGAACCAGCTAGGCGGTACCGCGGTGTGCGGACTGCTCGCTCGTGAACTCGAATGGCATTGTCCGGGCGATGATTTCATTCCCGCCCGCTTCACCGTCGATCTGTTCCGCCCGGTTCTGAACGAACCCATCCGCCTGTACAGCGAGGTGGTGCGCGACGGCCGCCGGGTCCGGGTCATCGACGCCGCGATCATCCAGCAGGATCAGGTCCGGGCCCGCGCCACGGTCATGTACGTGGCGGCGGGCGATCAGCCGCCCGGACAGGTGTGGCAGGCGACGCGTCACCTGCCACAGCCGGACGAGCCGCTGACCGCCCCCGAAGGCTCCCCGCCGCTGTTCAAGTCCGGCGATCTGGCCTGGACCGGCGACTTCGCCTCCGGTCAGAACAGCGAGCGGAAGTCGGCCTGGCACAACCTGCCCGCCCTCGTCGAGGGCGAGCCCATCTCCCCGTTCCAGCGCGCCGCGTTCGTAGGCGATGCGACCAATCTGGTGTGCAACTGGGGCACCGAGGGCGTCGGCTACATCAACAGCGATCTGACCGTCACCCTCGCCCGCCTGCCCGAGGGCCCCGAACTCGGCATCCTTGCCCAGGATCAGGTGGCGGCGGACGGCATCGCGATCGCGACCGCCACCATCTACGACCGCACCGGCCCCCTGGGCACCTGCGTGGTGACCGGCATCTCCAATGCCCGCCGTCAGGTGGACCTGGCCGCTTTCGCCGAGGCCCAGGATTTCCCGAGCCCCAGCTTCCCCTGACCGGCTATCGGTTGTACTCGACCGCAACGTCCAGCACCCAGGTGACGCCGAAGCGGTCGCGCAGCATCCCGTAGGCGGGGGCCCAGCCCGAGGGGGCCAGCGGGGCGAGGACGGTGGCGCGCTCGGACAGGCCCTTCCAGTATTTGGTGATCTCCTCGGCGGTCTCGCCTCGGACCGAGACGAACACCGGGTTCACGCCCGCGTCGTACGGGGTAGTCGCGGGGACGTCGTAGGCCATGACGTGGAAACCGTTGCCGGAGAGCACCTGTCCCCACATGATCTGGTCGGCCTCGGCTTCGGCCGTCACCGCGCCGGCGTCCCGGTAGGTGACGGCGGTGAGGTCGCCGCCGAACACCGAGCGGTAGAACTCGAGGGCTGCCCGGGCGTCGCCGCGGAAGTTCAGGTGCGTGGTGGTCTGGATGGTCATGATCGACTCCTCGGTCTCGTAGCGGTTGGTTCTCCACCACTCTCGCGGGAGTAGAGGCCAGGGTGTGTCCGCTACTCGAGGCAGTATGAAAAACATGCCGAAGACTTCCGGACGCCTGCTGGCCCTGCTGTCGCTGTTGCAGGCCCGGCGCGACTGGCCGGGCGCGCTGCTGGCCGAGCGGCTCGAGATCAGTCCGCGCACCGTGCGTCGCGACATCGACCGGCTGCGCGAACTCGGCTACCCCATCGCGACGGTGAAGGGCCCGGACGGCGGTTATCGCCTGGAAGCGGGTGCGGAGCTGCCGCCGCTGCTGTTCGACGACGAGCAGGCGGTCGCGGTGGCCGTGGCGCTGCGGACGGCGACCCTGGGCGGCGCGGACATCTCCGAAGCGGCTCTGCGCGCGCTCCAGACCGTCCGGCAGGTGATGCCCGCCCGCCTGCGCGCCCGCATGGACGCCCTGCGCTTCGCGACCGTCGAACGCCCGGGCGCCGACCCGGCCGCCCAGGTCGGCGCCGACGTCCTGCTCGCCCTCAGCGCGGCCGTGCGCGCCACCGAGGTGTTGCGTTTCGACTACGCATCCGAATCGGCTGCGGCACAACCGGATACCCCGCCCCGCCGCGTGGAACCCCACCACCTTCTGGTCCGCGACGGCCGCTGGTACCTGCTGGCCTGGGACCTGGACCGCGCCGACTGGCGCACCTTCCGAGCCGACCGCATAACCCCGCGCATCCCCACCGGCCCCCGCTTCACCCCACGCGATCTCCCCGGCACCGCCGACCCGGCCGCCTTCGTGAACGCGAGGTTCCGCGGCTCCCCCGACCCGACCCCCGCCTGGCCCTGCACCGGCGAGGCGATCCTCGACCTCCCCCTGTCCGCCATCACCCCGTTCCTCCACGACGGCACCGCCGAGCCCGTGACCCCCACCCGTACCCGCGTGACCCTGGGCTCCTGGTCCTGGCCCGCCCTGGCCGCGTCCCTCGGCAGGTTCGACACAGCCATCGAGGTCGTCGGCCCACCGCCCCTACGCGCCGCCTTCGCTACCCTCGCCCATCGCTATGCCGAAGCAGCACAGAAGGATTCGCGCACCCACTGACAATCCGCGATCCTCCCACCAGGGAGCTGGCCGGTCCGCGTATGAACTTCGAGTTCTACTCCGGCGATCTGTGAAGGTGTTCATGACCCGGCAACCGCGACCCGGAATCAGTTGGCCGACTTCGGCTACCTCGGCGGCTCGGCTACCGCACGGTCGGGTGCGCTGGCGGCGGATCGGTCGTGACGAACCGCATCGGGCCGTGTCCCCGTGCCTCGAGGTGTTCTGGATCGTCGGGCGAGGGATCGGGCGCTGCCTGTTCCGCCTGTACTTCGGTCCGCACCTGAGCCCGCAACGCCCCCGGATCCCACATCTCCTGCCATGGCCCGACCATCCCGCCCCCGAGGCCGCGTCGGCGCGCCCGGGTCACCAGCAGCGCGAACGTTCCGGCGACGACCACGATCGGCGATATCGCCAGCCCGAACGCCACGACGCTGTCCATTCCCCGAATGCTACTGACGGGCGCTCGGTTCCACACGCGGGAAAACCGGTTGTAGGGCGGGCGACGGCGAGGTACGGTCCCTCGCATGCAGCGCGTACTCGTCACCACGACGCCGGAGAACTTCCCGGCGCGCTGATGCATCTCTGATCGAGCCCCGGGCGGATGCCCGGGGCTTTTCTCATGTGGTCGTCCGCCCGCCAACGGAAGGACGACCTTCGTGCACGACCATCGGAAGCTGGGCCGGGAGCTCGGGCTGTTCGACACCGACCCGCTCATCGGGGCGGGACTGCCGTACTGGCTGCCGGACGGCGCGATCGTGCGGCAGAGCCTCGAGGACTACATCCGGATCGCCGAACGGCGAGCCGGATACCAGCACGTGTACTCACCCGTGCTGGGCAAACGTGAACTGTACGAGATATCCGGGCACCTCGAGCACTACGCCGACGACATGTACCCGCCGATGGCGGTCGGCGGCGAGCAGGTGGTGCTGCGCCCCAGCCTGTGCCCGCATCACGCGCTGATGTACCGCTCCCGGTCGCACAGCTATCGCGAATTGCCTTTGCGGATGGCCGAACTCGGCGCGATGTACCGCTCGGAGCTGTCGGGGGTGCTCGGCGGGCTGACCCGGGTGCGCTGCATCCATCTCAATGACGCGCACATCTTCTGCACCCTCGACCAGGTCGCCGACGAGGCGACCGCCGCGCTGGAGTTGATTGCCGCCGCCTACCGCGACATGGATATCGTCGACGCGCGCTACCGCCTCTCCCTGCCGGGTCCGGGCGGCAAATACGTTGCGGCGCCGCAGATGTGGCGGCGTGCGAGCGAGATCCTGCGACAGGTGCTCGACCGTGCCGGGGTGCCCTACGACGCGGTCGAGGGCGAGGCCGCGTTCTACGGCCCGAAGATCGACATCCAGGTCTCCGATCACGCCGGGCGGGAGTCGACCCTGTCCACCGTGCAGGTCGACTTCCATCAGCCCGAGCAATTCGACCTGCACTACATCGGTGCGGACGGCGACCGCCACCGGCCGGTCATGGTGCACCGCAGCATCATCGGCAGTGTGGAACGCGCGGTGGCGCACCTGATCGAACAGCACGGCGGCGCGTTCCCCGCGTGGCTCGCCCCGGTTCAGGTCGCGGTGCTGCCGGTGTCCGCGGCCCAGGAATCCGCCGCCGCGGCGCTCCGCGACGACTGCCTGCACGCCGACCTGCGGGTGCGGGTGGTGAGCGACGGCAGCTTAGCGGCCCGGGTGCGCGAAACCCGGCTCGCGCCCTATCAATTCATCCTCGGCGCGCAGGAGGCCGCCGCCGGCGAGGTGTCGATCCGGCTGCGGGACGGTCGGCGCCTGCGCGCACTGAGCGCCGATGACGCTATCGCCCGTGTCGCCGCGCAGGTCCGGGCACGCGACACTCGCCTGTGGTCCGACTGACAGCCCGTCAGCGAAAGGTACGTCGTCCCCCTCCGGGCAACCGGCACTTGATCTTCGGGCCCGGCGTCTCAGCCGAAGGTGATGAGGGTGTTGTTCGCGACCGAGACCCGCGCGCTCTCGAAGAGCGTCAGCCACACCTCGCGCTCGCGCGCGAAGGGATCGTCCTCCCCGGTCCGAGCCACGCGATCGGCCACGTCGTCGGTGAGCTCGCCGTCCCGGAGCTCGATGCCGAGATACGGCGCGAGGAAGGTCAGCTCGCGCAGCAGCGCCACCGACGAGCCGAGGATGCCGCCGGGCAGCTTGATGTCGGCGGCGTCCGGGGCCAGCACATGGTCGAAATCGATGGGCACGTAGCAGCCCTCGGCATCGGAATGGCAGATCAGATGGCAGTCGAACATGTACAGCAGATCTTCGACGAGCTCGTCCCGGGCGGGATCGTCACCGTCCGCGACGGGGGTGAGCGGCTCGCCGGGATTGCTGTGCGCGTGCGCGTAGGCGCGGCGCAGGTAGTGCAGGAAGCTGTACGGGAAGCTGTTCATGTGCGAACGCCGGACCGCCGGGCCTTCGGTGCCGGGCTCCTCGTGCGGGGGCAGGCCGTTCTCGGCCAGCACCCGGTTGATCGCGACGAGATCCTCGCGCAGGTCGTCGGCGTACTCGGGATCCGACGTCAACGTGTATGCGTAGGAATGAACTGAGATAGCTAGGCCCATGGGGCGAGAGCGTACGGCGGCCCGGTGACAGTCGCACCCATGACGTTCGCCCACCCCGCGCCGGACGCCGGCGGAACTCGCCGTCACCGTCGCGGGTGGCCCGCCACTAATTCGGGAAATAGCTCGGATCCGCCGCGCAGGAGATGTCCTCGGCGGGCAGGGTCCCCTCGGCCAAATAGGTATTGACCGCGTCGGTGACGCACGGGCTCAAGCCCGCTCGGAACGCGCCGTGAATCCTGGTGTCCGCCAGCGTCACCAGCCGCGATCCGGTCAAACGACGGTGCAGCGCAACGCCTTCCTCGTACACGGTGCGGGTGTCATGCGTCGAGGCCAGGATCAGCGCGGGGTGCGCGTTGCCGATCTCGGTGGGCGGCTCGACCGGATCCGGCCAGTACGCGCACGCGGTGATGTTGTTCGCGAACGCCCCGAAGATCGGCTGCGTGGCGCGGGTGCGCTCGATGTTGGCCAGGTACCAGGCGGGGTCGCGCGGCGCGGCGCGGTCGCCGCACAGCACCGCGGCCAGGCTTGCGGCCTCGAGCGGCACGGCGGCGGTGACCTTCGCCTTGAGGTCGTCGAGATCGATGGGCAGCCCGTTCGCGCCGTCGGAGATCATGCGAACCACCGTGGCCAGCCGCGCGTTCCACTGCGGGTTGGCCAGCAGCGCGAACACCATGAGCGGAACCGTGTGCTCGTCCACCAGGAAGCTGGTGTTGAACACCGGATGCGCCCCGGCGCGGCGAATCGTGTCCGCGACGAAGGCCCGCACCTCGGGGGCGGTCGCGCCGAAACGGTATTCGTCGTTGTGCTTTGCGGCCCACGCTGCCCAGTCGTCGAGCGCGTACTCGTTGGCCGGCCCCATGTGCTGGTAGTGCCCGGTCCAGATCATGTCCGGGTCGACGGCGCTGTCCAGGACGACCCGGTCCACCCGGTCCGGGAACATCTGCGTGAACACCGATCCGAGGTAGGTGCCGTAGGACGCGCCGAAGTAGCTGAACTTCTGCTCGCCCAACGCGCTGCGCACGATGTCCATGTCGCGAGCGGTGTTGCGGGTGGTGATGTTCCGGATCTTGTCCGGATCCGGGGTGACGCACGCAGTGGCCAGGGCGCCGGCCAGCGCGGTGTCACGCGCGTACCCGAACAGGTCGTAGCCCGCGGAGAACAGGATGCTCGGCACCGGCAGCGCACAGGAGACCTTGTCCGAGCGCCCGATCCCGCGCGGATCCATCCCGATCAGGTCGTACCGCGCCCGCACCTGCTCCGAGAAGTTCTGCTGGGTGCTCACCATGTACCGCAGGCCCGCCCCGCCCGGGCCACCCGGATTGGACATCAGGATCCCGCGCCGCTGCGCGGGATCGGTCGCGGCGATCCGCGAGACGGCCAGCGTCAGCGTGCGCCCGTCCGGGTCGGTGTAGTCCAGCGGCACAACCACATTCGCGCACTGCGCCCCGGCCGCGTCGAGTTGCGCGTCCTCGCACCCCCGCCAGCGCAGTTCCTGGCCGTAGTACCGTTCCAGCCCCGGTGCATCCTCGGGCCCCGTCGCCCCCGCGGCCGGCGCCGCCACGACCGCTCCCGCGGCCATCAGCGACACACTCAGCACGACTCGAATCCACCCGGCGGGCATCTGTTTCTCCTCACAGTCCTGTTCCGAGTGCGAACCCTACTGTGACCGAGCCCGCCGGACGCCCTGATCTGCCACGAAGCGCCGGGCGACACCCGTCCCGGCTGCGGATTCGTACACGACTGCCCCGATAAGTCGGGGCAGCGAGAGCCCGCGCGGATGAGGATCGCGAGCAGCGTTCCCGAGGTCGAAGCCCTGTGCGCGAGTGGGCTCTAGCGAGTGGTCGGCGCGGTCGTCGGCGGGGCGCTCGGATCCGACGTGGGACGCGCCGGATCGTGACCGCCGACCGCGTCCGCGCCGTAGAACGTCGGCAGCATGCCCTTGACCAGAACCAGCGCCGCCCCTTCCCCGGCGGGGACCGCGGCCAGATTCGTGGCGACGACGATGGTGCGATCGGCTTTCGGGTCATGGCCCATGAATGTCATGTATCCCGGAATCTGCCCGTCGTGGCCGAGGAGATGTTCGCCGAAGCGCACGATGCCGAGGCCGTAGCCCGCGACGGCCGGGTTGGCGGGATCCAGCGGTTCGATGCTGTCGATCCGGGTCTGCTGCATGCGCGCGTCGAGCAGATCGCCGTCGGCGAGCGCTTTCACGTACGTGGCCATGTCGCCCACGGTGGCGATGGCCGCGCCCGCGGTCCACGCCCACGACGGGCTCGCGACGGTTTGGTTCGACGGCAGCAGCGTGCCCGCGACGGCGGCGGCCTGCTGGTCCGGCGGCAGCGCGTAGGTGTCGATGGTGGAGACATTGGTGCCGAAGGCGTACCCCTGGGGATGCGGATCCGGGATAGTGACGTCGTCCGCGGCGGGAAAACTGGTGTGCCGCAGATCGAGTGGTTCGTAGATGCGGGTGCGGAAGGATTCCGCGACGGGCTGCTTCGTCACCTGTTCGATGACCAGCCCGAGCAGGATGGTGTTGGTGTTCGAGTATTCGAAGCGCTCGCCCGGTTCGAAGTTCACCGGGTGCGAGAAGGCGATGTCGAGGAGTTCCTGCGGTGTCCAGACCCGGCGCGGATCGTTGTCCAGCGCGGCGTTGAACGCGGGGTCGAAGGTGTAGCTGTAGAGGCCGCTGCGCATGTCGGCCAGCTGTGCGAGGGTGATCCGGTCGCCGCCGGGCACGTCGGGCCGGTACTTCGCGATGGGATCGGTGAGTGCGAGCTTGCCCTCCTGCGCGAGTTGCAGCAGGACGGTGACGGTCATGGTCTTGGTGTTGCTGCCGATCCGGAAGTAGTCGTCGGCGGTGATCGGGTCGTCCTCGCCGATGGTTCCCGTGCCGAAGGTGGCCGCCCAGTCCCCGTCCGACGCCGATCTGATCAGCACCGACGCTCCGGGAATCGCGTTGTCCCGCATCAGTTTCTCGATGATCGGCCGCAGGGTGTCCGCGTAGGCGGGTTCCCCGCCCGAGTCGTCCCCCGTCCCGCACCCCGCCGCGAGCACCAGCCCCGCGGCCAGCAGCAATGCCTCGAAACTCCGCCGGTATCCCATAACGCTCCGTCCGGGTCCGCTGGGTACGTGTTGCGTAGCGTCCGCTCAGCCTAACTCCGAACCGACCGGTCTGACTGTGTTTGACAGGACTTCGAATCAGGGCGGCGGCCCAGCCCGCCGCCACTGTCCAGCCTGTTCGCCGGCGGGAGGCCGACGAACAGGCGCCCGCGTCCTGAGTGTCGCGGGTTCGACGGATCAGCGGATCGCCCGGGCTGTCACGACCCGGAGGAACGGCACCGCGATGACGAGAGCGACGGCGACCATCACGCCGCTCGCCCACACGGGCCCGAGGACTCCTGCCCCGGTGCCGAGGGTCGCCGCCGCGACGGCGGGCCCGGCCGCGGCGCCGATGTTGAGCGCGGCCGTCGCGTACGACCCGCCCATCGTGGGCGCGCCCTCCGCCGCGTAGAGCACCCGGGCGATCAGGGTGCTGCCCACCGCGAAGGACAGCGCGCCCTGCGTGAACACCAGGGTCAGCAGGGCCGCCGGGTGCGCGGCCAGGGCCCCCAGCGCGATCCAGCCGAGCAGCAGCAGCGGCCCGCCGACCACGATGGCGAGACCGGGCCGCCGGTCCGAGATCCGTCCCGCGCCGACGACGCCGGCGAAGGAGCCGAGACCGAACAGCGTGAGCGCCACGGGAATCCAGAACTCCGGCAATCCGGCCCGGTCCGTCACGATCGGCGCGAGGAAGGTGAACGTGGCGAAGGTCGCGGCGTTGATCAGTGCGCCCAGCAGCATGACAGGCAGCAGACCGGGTCGCTTCAGCTCACCGATCTCTTCCCGAAGTGAAGGGGCCGGTGTGGCACGCCGAACCCCGGTTCCGACGCGGGCCGGGATACCCCGGGCGATCCCGGCGGCCGCGGGCAGGCAGAGCAGTGCGATCGCCCAGAAGGTCGCCCGATAACCGAGTACGGTGCCGAGCAGCGCGCCGCCCGGCGCACCCGCGACGGTGGCGATCGTGGTGCCGGAGAGCAGGACCGCCAGCGCGCGCCCCTTGCGATCGGCTGCCACGAGTGCCGCCGCGGTACTCAGCGCGACGGCGAGGAACCCGGCATTGGCCAGCGCGGCGATCACGCGGGTCGCCAGCAGCACCGGGAAACTCGCGGTGAGCGCACCGATCACGTGTGCGGCCGCGAACAACGACACGAAGGACAACAGGGCCGTGCGCGGGTCGTACCGGCGTGCCAGGGCCGCGGTGAGCGGTGCGCCGACAACCATGCCGATCGCGAAGGCCGAGGTGAGCAGGCCGGCCGAACCGATCGATACGCCGAGGGTCGCCGCGATATCGGGCACCAGGCCCGCGAGCATGAATTCGGAAGTGCCCATGGCGAATACCGCCACGGCAAGGGTGTAGAGGGACAGGGGCATGAGGACTCCGAAGTGAGAGAACGACAGAAAGACGTCTCGTCACAGCGGTCAGCGCCCGGGAATGCGAACGATCGCGCTCGTGGCAGGGGTACCTGGGTGCGCGTCGGATGCTCAGTCGCGGAGGGGGCTGACGGCGTGACCGCGAGCCCCCATCTCATTCGCCTCGGGTGTCACCATGGCCCCCACCCTAACTCGCCGACGCGGCGTCGGGCGTACCGGTCGTGCTCGACCGTAATCGGCGGGGCCACCGGCGGGTGACGCGTGTTTCCCGACCGCGAATTGGTTAGTTAGCAACTAACAACTATATTGGACGAGTTGTTTGTTCTGCTATCTCTTCGGGAGGCGTTGTGGCCGCCACCACCACCGAGCTCGACACCGGTGACGTTCGGACGATCCGCCGCCGGCGGCGGATGGACCATGACCATCCGCGATACAAGTGGGTGGCGCTGGCCAACACCACGCTGGGCATGTTGATGGTCACCATCAACTCCTCGATCGTCATCATCTCGCTGCCCGCGATCTTCCGCGGGGTGGACCTGAACCCGCTCTCGCCGGGGAACGTGGGCTACCTGCTCTGGCTGCTCATGGGATTCCTGCTCGTGTCGGCGGTGCTCGTGGTGCTGTTCGGGCGGCTCGGGGACATTTACGGGCGGGTGCGGATCTACAACCTCGGGTTCGTCGTCTTCGCGGTGTCGGCGGTGGCGCTCTCGCTGGTGCCGTTCACCCACGACGCCGGCGCGCTGTGGCTGATCGGCTGGCGTGTGGTGCAGGGCGTCGGCGGGGCTATGCTGATGGCCAACTCCGCGGCGATCCTCACCGACGCGTTCCCGGTGGAGCGCCGGGGATTCGCGCTCGGCATCAATCAGGTTGCGGCGGTGGCCGGTTCGTTCCTCGGGCTGGTGATCGGCGGCCTGCTGTCGGAATGGCACTGGAAGGCCGTGTTCTGGGTCAGTGTGCCGTTCGCCATCGTCGGCGCGGTGTGGTCGTACCGCGCGCTGCACGACGTGGGTCAGCGCACGCCCGGAAAACTGGATCTGCCCGGCACCCTCACCTTCGCGCTCGGCCTGACCGCGCTGCTGACCGGCATCACCTACGGCATTCAGCCGTACGGGGATTCGAACACCGGCTGGGGCAACCCGTGGGTGATCGGCTCGGTGCTCGGCGGCTTCGCGCTGCTCGCGCTGTTCTGCGTGATCGAGAGCCGCGTCGCCGCGCCCATGTTCCAGCTCTCGCTGTTCCGTTCGCGCGCTTTCGGATTGGGCAACGTGGCCGGTCTGATGGCCTCCATCGGCCGCGGCGGCCTGCAGTTCATGCTCATCATGTGGCTGCAGGGCATCTGGCTGCCGCTGCACGGATTCGACTACGAGGTCACCCCGCTGTGGGCGGGCATCTATATGCTCCCGCTGACCCTGGGATTCCTTGCCGCGGGCCCGGTTTCGGGCTGGCTGTCGGACCGGTACGGCGCGCGCTCGTTCGCCACGCTGGGCATGTCGGTGATGGCGCTGACCTTCGTGCTGCTGGTGGTGATCCCGGTCGACTTCAACTACTGGGTCTTCGCGGGCATCATCCTGCTCAACGGCCTGGGTTCGGGCCTGTTCACCTCGCCGAACACCGCGGCGGTCATGAACTCGGTTCCCGCCGCCCAGCGCGGTGTGGCCTCGGGTATCCGCGCGACCCTGCTCAACGGCGGTATGGCGCTGTCGATGGGAATCTTCTTCTCCCTCATGGTCGTCGGCCTGTCCTCGCCGCTGCCCGGCGCGCTCGATTCGGGTCTGCAGGCCCAGGGCGTCTCGCCGGAGGTCGCCGCGGAAGCGGCTGGGCTGCCCCCGGTCGGCAGCCTGTTCGCGGCGTTCCTCGGGTACAACCCGATCGAGGAACTGCTCGGCCCGAGCGGCACCCTCGAGCATCCCGGCGTGCAGACCGAAGTCCTGACGGGCCAGGAGTTCTTCCCCAACCTGATCTCCGGCCCGTTCCACTCCGGACTGGTGGTCGTGTTCCTCGGCGCGGCACTTATGATGCTGATCGGCGCGGTGGCATCGTGGTTCGCCGGCAACGGGAACACCCCCGCGGAAGCCGATGAACTCCGCGCGGCCGACCGCGCGGGAATCTGACCACACGATCGAGGAGGCCACGCTGCCCGCGCATCCCGGTATCGCCGACACCGAACTCAGTGCCGCCGACACCGAACAACTCTCCGAGGCCGCCGATCTGTATCACACGATCGGACGCCTGCTGCGGCTGCTGCGGCATTCGGGGGACCTGGGTGCGCTGAGTCCCGGCGCGGCGTCGGCGCTGGCCTCCCTCGCCCGGTCCGGGCCCATGCGGCTGAGCGATCTGGCCTCGATCGAACGCGTCAGCGCGCCGACCATGTCGCGGGTGGTGACCAGCCTGGAGAAGTCCGGCTACCTCACCCGCGACGCCGACCCGGAAGACGGTCGCGCGCAACTGCTCTCGGCGACCCCGGCGGCCCACGACCTGGTGACGGGGCTGACCTCGGCGCGCATTCAGCGCTTCGCGGCGGCGATGGATCGCCTCGCGCCCGAGCAGCGGCGGACGTTGCTGTCGTCGCTGGGCACGCTCATCGAGGCTTTGGACGAGGACTCCCCCGCCTGATCGCGATGCCGGGTCGCGGACGGATCCGGCCTCGAATTCCGTTCACGGACGGCGGAAAGCGCCTCACGGACTGCGAAAATCTCGCGGGAAAACCACGGCGCTGCCGATTCAGAACAGTGTTTCGCCTGAATCCGCAGGCAACGTGGGCGGCTGCTCCGCCATGTGCTCCAGAACATCCGCGTCCAGAATCGCGCCGATCTCCCCCTCCAAAATCTCGGCGCGCGCCTGCAATTCGATGACATCGGGCTGGGTAATGGTCTCGGCCTCGAGTTTCACGTACACGCACGAGAGCGCGGATCGCAGATCTTCGAGTTCGCCGGGGCCCACGCGTTCACTCTAGAGCGCCCGCCCGCGACATTGGCCGGCGACACCGGCTCCGGCGGTCCGGTGCGGGCCATGAGCCCGCACCGATCACGTCCGGTCCCGTCAGGCGTTGTCGTACGCGTCCTGCAGCGTTTTGATATCGAGCTTCGACATGGTTCGCATCGTCGTGTTGACCGCCATGGCACGGGCCGGTTCACCCGACATCAGGGTGAACAGGGCGGTCGGAACCACCTGCCAGCTCAGGCCGTACTTGTCGGTGAGCCAGCCGCAGGGCCCGGGCTCGCCGCCGCCGGAGGTCAGCACGTCCCACAGCCGATCGACCTCCTCCTGGGTCTCCACGATGACCTGGACGGACGCCGAATCGTTCAGCGGGTGACCGGGTCCGCCGTTGAGCAGCGTGATCGAATGCCCGGCCAGTTCCAGGGTCACCACGAACGGGGTCCCGTCCGGGCCGGGGGTGGACGAGGTGATCTCCGACTCCGGGATGGCCGAGACGTAGAAGTCCGCGGCCTCGCCGACGTTGGCGTCGAACCAGAAGAAGGTGTTGACGGTGGTGCTCATGATGGGCTCCTAACGGTGGGTGCGGCCCGGGGTGGGGCCGCTGTCACCTATCGGTCGGAGCCGGATTCACGCTTTCGACCCATCTCGGAAACTTTTCTCGAAATCTTTTTCCGGCACCGTCACCGGGACCCCATAGGGTGGGAGTCGGCCGTGCAGGGAGCGGCCGGCGAAGGTGGGTACTGAAATGTCTTATGACGCCGGGGATCTGTGGGCGATCATTCGCGAGGCGGAGCTGGTCCGGGATTCGCACGAGGCGTATCGACTACGCCTGCGATTCGCCGACGAGCTGCGCAAATTGTGGGCCAACGATTTTTCCGGCAGTGCGGGCCGCGAACTGATGGACGTGCTGGAACAGGCGCTGCGCGCGGTGAACGCGGCCAGTCACCGCACCGGGCCGCCGCCGGATCGCCGCGTCGAGCCGGCGGCGGACGATCCCACTGCCGACCCGGGACTGCGTGTGCTGCAGTTGAACTCGGCGCCGGGCCGGGCCGTGGAGCCCGAACGCGTCTACGGCGCCTGGCGGCTGCGCCGCCGGGAACGGGTCCGCGAACGCGGGCTGGGCCGCGAGCGGTGAGGGCGCGCAGGTTCCACCCGGTTCACTGCCGGTAGGTCGCCAGGAACCGTCCGATGCGTTCGATGAACGCCTCGAGGTCGTCCGCGTGCGGCAGGGTGACGATCCGGAAGTGGTCGGGCTCGGGCCAGTTGAAGCCGGTGCCCTGCACGATGTGGATCTTCTCCTGCAGCAGCAGGTCCAGGACGAACCGCTCGTCGTCGTGAATGGGATACATCGAGCGGTCGATGCGCGGGAACGCGTACAGCGCGCCCTTGGGCTTGACGCACGAGACGCCGGGAATCGCGTTGAGCGCCTCCCACGCGCGGTCGCGCTGCTCGTGCAGCCGGCCGCCGGGCAGGGTGAGATCGTAGATGCTCTGATGCCCGCCGAGCGCGGCCTGAATCGCTTGCTGGGCAGGGACATTCGCGCACAGGCGCAGGCCCGCGAGCATGGTCAGGCCCTCGAGGTAGTTCTGGGCGTGCTCGGTCGGTCCGGAAACCACCAGCCAGCCCGAGCGGAACCCGGCGGCGCGATAGGACTTGGACAGGCCCGAGAAGGTGAGCACCAGCAGGTCGGGGGCCAGGGTCGCGGTGCAGGTGTGCCGCAGGCCGTCGTACAGGATCTTGTCGTAGATCTCGTCGGAGAACACCACGAGGTTGTGGCGGCGGGCCACCTCGAGGATCTCGCGCACGACCTCGGGCGAGTACACCGCGCCGGTCGGGTTGTTCGGGTTGATCAGGACCAGGGCGCGGGTGCGGTCGGTGATCTTGGATTCGATGTCGGCCACGTCCGGGTACCAGTCCGAGGACTCGTCGCAGATGTAGTGCACGGCACGGCCGCCGTTGAGCGCGGTGGCCGCGGTCCAGAGCGGGAAATCCGGTGCGGGAACGAGGACTTCGTCGCCGTTCTCCAGCAGCGCGGTCATGGCCATCATGATCAGTTCGGAGACGCCGTTGCCCAGGTACACGTCCTCGACGTCCACCCCCTCCAGCCCGAGGGTCTGGTAGTACTGCACCACCGCGCGGCGCGCGGACAGCAGCCCCTTGGAGGTGGAGTAGCCGCTGGACACCGGCAGGTTGCGGACCATGTCCTGCAGCAGGTCCGCGGGCGCTTCGAAGCCGAAGGGCAGCGGGTTGCCGGTGTTGAGCTTCACCACGTGATGGCCCTCGGCCTCGAGCCGTGCGGCGTGCTCCGCGACCGGTCCACGGATCTCGTATGACACACCCGCGAGCTTGCTCGACTGCTTGACCTGCATGGACGTCCCTTCTCGATGCGCTTGCCACACACCTTACTTGGATTTTCCAAGTTTGCACTTGGAATTTCCAAGCGAGTGGTTACAGTGGAAGCGTGCCACGTCGAAGCTACGACCACTACTGCGCGGTCAGCCGTGCCCTCGAACTCGTGGGCGACCGCTGGAGTCTGCTGGTGGTTCGCGAACTGTGTTCGGGCCCGCGCAGATACAGCGATCTGTTCGCGGATCTGCCGGGTATCAGCACCGATATGCTCGCGGCCCGGCTCAAGGAATTGGAGCGGGACGAGATCCTGGTGCGCCGGCGCGTCGGTCCCCGCGCGGGGACCGCGCTGTACGAGTTGACCGAATCCGGGGCGGCGTTGCGGCCGGCGCTCGACGCGCTGTCGCAGTGGGGTGCGCCGCTACTGGGTGAGCGCCGATCGACCGATGCCGTGCGGGCGCACTGGTTCGCGCTGCCGCTGGGACGGGCCGTGGCCGAACAGGTTCCGCGCGGCAGCGTCACGGTGCACATCGGGGAGACGACGCTGCACTACGTCATCACCGGCACGGGCATCACGCATTACGACGGACCGGCCGAATCGGCCGATCTGGAACTGCGGCTGGATTTCGCGGCCGCGGCCGATGTCGCGACCGGGGCCCGCACGCTCGCCGAGGCGGCGCACGGGCTGCCCTGATTCACCCGTGCAGGTAGCGCACCAGGTGTTCGCGCTCGTTCTCCAGCTCCGATATCTGGTTCTTGACCACGTCGCCGATGCTGACGACCCCGACCATCCGGTCGTCGGCCACGACCGGCAGGTGCCGGATCCGGTGTTCGGTCATGATCGCGTTGAGGGTCTCCACCCGATCATCGGGGGAACAGGTGCGCACGACCGCGGTCATGATCGCCGACACCGGCCGGTCGAGCAACTCCGCGCCGTCGCTGTGTAGTCGCCGCACGACATCGCGTTCGGACGCGATGCCGGACAGTGCCACGCCGTCCGCGGAGACCACCACCGCGCCGACGTTGTGTGTCGCCAGGACCCGGAGCAGTTCGCGCACGGTCGCATCGGGTGCGATCGTGATGACGCCGGGGCCTTTTCGACGCAGTATCTCCGAGATTCGCATTATGTCCACCGCCAGTTTCCTCGGACCATCGATGCCTTCTCAGGATCCCGGTTTTACCAGCGCTTGAACATCAACGATTACGAATCGATGCCTAACTCGTCGGGAGTGCATCGAGTGCGGCTTCGATGGCGCGGTGGAATGTCGGATATGCGTAAATCATGGAGCGCAGGGTGGCGGTCGGTACCTCGGCGTGCACGGCGAGGGTGAGGGCCGCGAGCACTTCGCCGCCGGTGGGGCCCATGGAGGTGGCGCCGACGAGGACGCCGCGATCGGCGTCCTCCACGAGTTTGATGAAACCCTCGTTGCCCACCTTGTGAATCCAGCCGCGGGTGCTCGCGGGTATGTCGTACTTCCCGACCCGGACGGTCAACCCCGCCGCTCGCGCCTGTTCTTCGGTCATGCCGACCGATCCCACCTCCGGGTCGGTGAACGTCACCCGGGGCACGGCTCGATACTGCGCGGTCTCGCCGGATTCGCCCAGGATGTCGGCCGCCGCGATCCGCGCCTGATACATCGACATATGTGTAAAGGCCCCGTGTCCGGCGACGTCGCCGATCACCCAGAGTCCGTCGGCCGCCCGCATCCGCTCGTCGACCTCGATCGACTTGGCGTGCTCGTCCAGCCCGAGCACCCCGATCCCCAGCGCCGCGAAGTCGCTACGCCGGCCGGTCGCGACCAGGAGCCGTTCGCCCCGCACCGGCTCGCCCTCGCTCATCTCGACGGTGAACTCGCGCCCGTCGTACGCGACGGCCGCGGCGCGTGCACCGCTGCGCACGGTGATGCCCTCGGCCGCGAAGACCTCGGCCAGCAGGTCGCCGGCTTCCGGTTCGTCCTGCGGCACAAGTCGTTTGGGCACGACAATGGTCACCCGGACTCCGAACCGCGCGAACAGCTGCGCGAACTCGGCGCCGACCGGACCGCCACCCAGCACGATCAGCGATGCCGGAAGTTCGGTGACCCGCACCGCCTCACGATTGGTCCAGTACGGGGTCTCGGCCAGACCCGGCAGTGGCGGCACCGCGGGCGCGGTACCCGGGTTCAACACGATCGCGCGGGCCCGGAACACCCTGTCCCCTTGCTCGGTATCGACGGTCACCTCACCCGGCGCGGAGATACGCCCCCACCCCCGCACGAATGTCCCACCCGCCTTCTCGAACCGCTCCACCGCCGCCGAGTCGTCCCAGTCGTCGGTAGCCTCGTCCCGGATCCGTGCCGCCACCGGCCCCCAGTCCGCCGTGACCACGGCTCGCCCCGCCAGCCGGTTGACCCGCTCGGCCTCGGCGAGCGCGTCCGCTGCCCGCACCATGATCTTCGTCGGCACACAGGCGAAATACGGACACTCCCCACCCACGAGCCGCCCCTCGACCCCCACGACGTTCAACCCACTCCGGGCCAGCCGCGCGGCGACGTCCTCCCCACCCGGCCCCATCCCCACGACCACCGCGTCCACCAGCTCCGCCGCCATCCCGCCACTCCCTCTCCACAATCCGTTTCGGTCCCCCACCAGGATCACCCCCTCGCCCTCCCCACGCACCGATCGCCCCCGGCACGCCGCCCCACCGATCTCGCTCCGCACGCCCCGCCACGTCGCAACCTGTGCCTGAGGCCGGTCCCCTCGACCCTCGGCCTCAGCAGCTCAACCACAGGTAAGCAGTGTTTCCATGGCACGCAGCAGTTCCGATGGGCCGAAGATCCGAAGGCCACCGGAGGAGACGTCGTCGCGCCGGCAGCCGCCGCGTGAGCATCCACAGCCCGGCCTCCTGCTCCCCGATCACACGACACTCGAGGAAGTCCTTAGCGTCGCCGGGCGAGGGCAGCAGCGCTGCCAAACGTTCCCAGAGCGCGCCTTCGTGTCTGTCGTCCCCGCCATGCGCGGGACGCTACCGGACGAACTGTGGCATCCGCGCGGGCCGCGTTGACGGTGGGTGGCGGCGGGAATTAGGTTCGGCTGGTGCCGGTCGACGAGGACAGATGCGGATTCCGCTGGAGTGATGCGCCCGCCGAGAAGTTGCGGTCCGAGGTGGGCGCGGTGCTGGGGGCGTTTCCGCGACGGGCGATCGAGGCGGACGGGCGGCGGCCCGCGGCGGTACTGATCGCGATCGTGGAGAACGATGGGGAACAGGGCATTTGGCTGACCGAGCGGTCGCCCGGGCTGCGCGCCCACGCCGGGCAGTTCGCCCTGCCCGGCGGCAAGCTGGATCCCGGCGAAGACGCGGTGGCTGCGGCCCTGCGCGAACTCCACGAGGAGCTCGGCGTCGACCTCCCCCGCACGGCGGTCCTGGGCCTCCTCGACGACTACCCGACCCGCTCCGGCTACATCATGACCCCCGTCGTGGCCTGGGCCGAGAACTCTCCCGCCCCGGTCCCCAACCCGTCCGAAGTGGCTGTCCTGCACTGGATTCCGATGTCCGCCCTCGACGTGGACCCGGTCCTGACCCCGGTCCCCGGCTCCGACCACCCCGCCCTGAAACTCCCCCTCCTCGGCGGTCACCTGCATTCCCCCACCGCCGCGATCCTCTACCAGTTCCGCGAGGTCGTCCTACGCCACCGCCCCACCCGCGTGGCCCACTTCGACCAGCCCCGCTTCGCCTGGGAATGACCGCGATGTCCACGCGCGTATCGCCGCGTCGGCGGATCGAAACAACCTTCGGCAGGGATCGGCGGAGTTGCCCAGCCCGGTGCACCGCCGTTGGGTGTCCACGGACCTCAAGAGGCGTCGTTGTATGCCGGGCACTCGCCAGCGATGATCGGATACGGATAGTCGGGTAATGGCCGAGTTCGACCCGCGATCCACCGTGTGGACCGAATCCTGCTCAGCGACGGACGCTTTCGTTCAGACCGTCGCCTTTTCGTCCTCGAGCATCCCGCGGACCTGTTCGCGGAGCTCGGGGGTGTCCTCGTGTTGGTGTACCGACACCGCGTGGGCGGTCGCGGCGGTCAGGACCTCTTCCTCCTCGCCGGAGATGGTGAGGGTGCAATTCGAATCGCTGGGGAAGCGGCGGCAGTCGGCTACTTTTCTGGGCATGGGACCCACCTCCTGAGAGAGATCAACTGCTGATTTCACGGTAGACCTGTTGGCGCTTCGCGGGAAGAAGTTCGCAGGTAACGGGGCTTACCGACGGAGAGGGCGAGTGGGCCCCGCCTTCGGCTGCGTGACCATGAGACGGATCGATACTCGGCCGGCGCAGTCGAATTCAGGACTTCCCGTCAACGGCCGCGCGCAGGGTGTCGCGGAGCCAGCGTTGCGCCGGATCGGCATCGAGGCGGGCGTGCCAGGCGAGGCGGATGTCTATGTCGGGGAGCGGGGTGGGGATCGGGAACCAGCGCAGGGACAGGGGCTGCTCGTACTGTTCGGCCAGGCGGCGTGGCACCATCCCGACGTAGGGGGTCGACGAAACCAGCAGAGCCGCAAGGGCCGAGGTGGGTACCACCGCCGCTACGCGGCGTTGCAGGCCGGCCGCGGCGAGGGCGGTGTCGAGGGGGCCGTGGGCGCGGCCGCGGCGCGAGGCCGAGACGTGCGGATGCGCGCAGATCTGGGTGAGGGTGGGGCGGCGGTGGCGGCCGAGGGCGTGGTCGGCGCGGACTATGCCGACGAGGTGCTCCCGGTACAGCACGGCGGTGTGGATGTCGGGGGCGGCGGGAGCGCCCGCGCCGATATCGAGGTCCACCGAGCCGTCGCGCAGGGCCTCCATGCTCTCGTCGCCTTCGGGCAGGAAGCGCAGGACGACGCCGGGCGCGACCTCGGCGATCGCCGCCACGGCCGCGGTCGCCAGTGTCGCGGCTACACCGTCGTTGATGCGAATGGCGAAGGTGCGCTGCAGCGTCGAGAAGTCGATCTCGTGATCGGCACTGATCAGGGCAGAGGCTTGTTCGAGCAGCGAGCGCACGCGGGGCGCGGTGCGCAGCGCGAACGGTGTCGGTGCCATGGCACGACCGGCGCGCACCAGAATCGGGTCGCCCATGGCCCGCCGGAGGCGCCCGAGGGCGCGGCTGGTCGCCGGGATCGACAGGTTCAGCTGTTCGGCCGCGCCGGTGACACTGCCCGCCTGCAGCAGGGCGTCGAACACGCGTAGAAGGTTCAGGTCCAGCTGCTGCGGCATAGTTGCATCGTACGCAACTCATGATTACCAAAGTTGCGTCGCGCGGACATCACCCACGTCAATAGCGTGACCACCATGCACATGAATCTCCTGCACCGCGAATCCGCAACCGCCCAGCGGCCGGTCGGGCGACACGGCCTGCTCATGGTGATGTGCGCCTGCGTGGTGCTCGTCGTCGGGATGGTCGCCGCTATCAACCTGGCCGTGCCGATGCTGGCCGCGAGCGCGCTGCGCCCGTCGGCCTCGGCACTGGTGTGGATCGTGGACACCTACGTGATCGTCTTCGCCTGCCTGGTAATTCCGGGCGGGGCCGCAGGCGATCGATTCGGCCGCAAGGGCGTACTGCTCGCCGGACTGGGGTTGTTCGCGGCCGGCGCGCTGCTGTCGGCGGCCGCGCCGAACGTCGCCGTCCTGCTGGCGGGCCGGGCCGTCACGGGCGCGGGCGCCGCCGTGGTGCTGCCCAACACCCTGGCGGTGCTGCTGCACGCGGTGCCCGCCGAGCGCAAGAACGTGACCATCGCGACCTGGGCATCCATGACCGGAATCGGCGGGGTGCTCGGCAATGTCGGCGGCGGCGCGGTGCTCACCGGCGGTTCGTGGCGCTGGCTCTTCGTCGCCGTCGTCCCGATCGCGCTGCTGCTGGCCGCACTGGTCGGCTCGATCGCGCCGGTGTCGGCCCGGCACGATCGCCGCCTCGACCCGATCGGCACGGTGCTGCTGGTCGCGGCGTCGGTGGCGCTGCTGGTGGGGATCGTCGAGGGCCCCGTCGAAGGCTGGGCCAGCCCACTGGTCATCGCCGGATTCTCCTGCTCCGCCTTGCTTTTCGCGCTGTGGACGATCGTCGAGCTGAAAGTCGAGCATCCGCTCCTGGATCCCCGGCTGTTCCGCGTGCCCGCGCTGCGCAGCGCCTGCCTGGGTATGACCGCCGTCTTCTTCGGCATGTTCGCCCTGTTCTATGTGAACGCGTCATTTCTGCAGTACGCCAAGGGTTTCGGGGTGCTGCGCACCGGTCTCGGCATCATTCCGCTGACCGTCCCGGTCATTCTCGGTTCCCGGCACGTCGGCAAGCTCACCGCCCGCATCGGGGTCGACGCGACCGTCGCCCTGGCCTTCGTATTCGTGGGCGGCGGCCTGCTCGGACTCTCGACCGCCGGCGCCACGACACCCTATCCCGCCTACGCCGCGTGGCTGCTGGTCACCGGAGTCGGTGTGACACTGGCACTTCCGACCCTGTCCGCCGCGATCTCCGGCGCGCTGCCGCAGGCCCTGGCCGGGGTCGGTGCGGGCTTGCAGGCCACCACCCGCGAGTTCGGCAGCGCCCTCGGCGTCGCGGTGATCGGCACCGTGCTGACCGCCCGCTTCGTGAGCGCGCTGCCCGCCGACGTCCCCGGCGATCCGCACACCGTCGCCCAGGCCCTGGCCGCCGCGCCGGACCGCACCGATGAGGTTGTCGCGGCGTTCGTTTCGGGCGCCGATGCCGGCCTGCGGGTGATCGGTGTCGCCGTCCTGCTGCTCGGCGTCCTCGTCGTGGCGCAGTCCCTGATCTCCCGTCGCACGTCGCGCGGATGATCGGCGCACAGGATCGTGCTCTGCTCGCGGCCGCCGGTCCTCGAATGCGCTGCACGGGCTCGTCGCTCGTATTCGGCTAACGAACTCCGCGAGTCTCAGCGCCCGTCCGAGGACCATCGACGCCACTCAGGGCAGGCGGTATTCCAGGGTGTAGGTCGCGGACGAACCGCCGGACTCGTAGCCGCCGTTGCCGGTGATCCCGGCCAGCCCTTCGGTGCCCGACCCGGGGAGAACCCGCCACTCGGCGCGGGACTCGCCGGTCGCGGCGAACGTGCCCGTCAGCTCCAGGACGAAACTGCCGGTGCGGCCGGCCAGGGTCCCTCGGGTCCGTTGCAAACTGTGGAAGGTGCCCGAGCCGTCGGGGGCGGCGAACATCAGGCCCTGCCAGTCGGCGTCGCCGTCGATGTCGCCGCGATAGAGGTCGTAGCCCTTCGCGGTGGCCAGGGCGGGAGCCCCGGGAACGGGCGCGTACTCGGTCTGTTCCCAGGACTTGGATTCGATGGTGCCGGTGGCGATGGTCGTTTCACTCATGTGTTCGACGGTAGGGCGGGGGCGCGAAGGTGGTCTTGAAGAAACGCGAACGCGCGACAATGGGCGTTATGGATCCGACCACGGACATGCCACCGCGCGGGTTGCTCGATCCCCGGGCCGGGGCCGGGGTGTATCGCGAGGGCTTGATCGCGCCCGCGGCCGACCTCGCCGACGTGGTCGAGCACCACTGGGCGGTGCGCTGGGATCTGCGGGGCGGTTCGCCCTACGAGGTCGAGACGCTGCCCAGTCCGGCGGTCGTGCTGGTGGTGGAGAACGGGCGCTGCCGCGTGCACGGGGTCCTGCGCGGGCGGTTCACCCACACCCTGGCCGGGGCCGGGGACATCGCCGGAACCACGTTCCGCCCGGCCGGGTTCCGCGCACTGCTCGGCAGGCCGGTGTCGGCGCTGACCGATCGCGTCGTACCGGGTTCGGATGTATTCGGCGCTGCCGCAATCGAATTCGCCGCCCGGATCACTGATGCCGCGGACACCGCGGAACGGAATCTGATCGCCGAGAAGTTCGTCCGCGATCGCATCGCGCACCGGCCCCCGGCCCTCGCCCTGGTGAACGAGATGGTCGACGAGATCATGAACGACCGCGAGTGCCTGCGCGTCGATGATCTGGTGCTCCGCTTCGGCATGGGAAAACGAGTGCTGCAGAAGCTGTTTCGCGAACACGTCGGCGTCGGCCCGAAGTGGGTGATCCAGCGGTATCGCCTGCACGAGGCGGCCCAGCGCCTGGACGGGGAGGACATCGAACTCGCCGCGCTCGCCGCCGAACTCGGATACGCCGACCAGGCGCATTTCACCCGTGACTTCAAGGCCGCGGTCGGGCGCTCCCCCACCGCCTACGGCGGTCGCTGACCCCGCATCGCCCCGACTCGATGATCACCCGCCGCTCGTTCCAGTAGGTTCGTGATCATGACCATGGAATCCGCGACCCCGGTGACGGGCCTGGCCGAGGTCCTGGCGCGACGACAGCTCACCACGGACGCCGCGCGGCCCGACGCCGTCGAGCGCCGGCACGCGGCGGGCCGGCGCACCGCGCGCGAGAACGTCCACGACCTGGTCGACAAGGGCACCTTCGTCGAGTACGGCCGCTTCGCGACCGCCGCCCAGGAACGCGGCCGCGACCTGGCGGACCTGGTCCTGCAGACACCCGCGGACGGATTGATCGGCGGGACCGCGACCATCGACGGCCGCGCGTGCGCGGTGCTGTCCTACGACTACATGGTCATGGCCGGAACCCAGGGCATGCGTGGACACCACAAGTCCGACCGGCTGATCGAGGTGGCCCAGCGCATGTCGCTGCCCGCGGTGTTCTTCACCGAGGGCGGCGGCGGCCGGCCCAACGACACCGACTACCCGGTGGTCTCCGCGCTGGACGTCGCGTCGTTCGCGCTGTGGGGCGCGCTGGAGACCCCGCGCCTGGCCGTGGTCTCCGGTCGCTGCTTCGCCGGGAACGCGGTGCTGGCGGGCTGCGCGGATCTGCGGATCGCGACCCCCGACGCGAACCTGGGCATGGCGGGTCCGGCGATGATTTCCGGTGGCGGACTGGGTGATTACGCGCCGGAGGAGATCGGGCCCGTGTCCGACCAGTTCGCCAACGGCGTCCTGGACATCGTGGTCGCCGACGAGCCCGAAGCCGTCGAGACGGTGCGACGGCTGCTGAGCTACCTCGACAAGCCCCGTGCCGCGGGGCAATCCGCGCAGGACCCGGCCGCGTTGCGCGACGCGCTCCCCGAGAACGACCGCGCCGCATTCGATGTGCGGCCGCTGGTGGAGGCGCTCGCCGACGCGGACAGCGTCACCTGGTTGCGCGCGGGCTGGGCGGGCGAGCTGGTCACCGCCCTCGCCCGCATCGACGGCATTCCCGTCGGCGTCATCGCCAATCAGTCCATGGTGCACGCGGGCGCGCTCACCGCCGACGCCTCGGTCAAGGCCGCCGACTTCCTCGAGTTGTGCGAGCGCTGGCGGCTGCCGGTCGTATCCCTGGTCGACACACCGGGTTTCATGGTCGGCCCCGACGCCGAGCGCACCGGCCTGGTCCGCCACGCCTCCCGCCTCGTCACCGCCGGCGCGCGCCTGACGGTCCCGCTGGTCGGCGTTGTCCTGCGGCGGGGCTACGGTCTCGGCGCGCAGGCGATGCTCGGCGGCAGCACTCACCGGCCCTTGCTGACCGTGGCCTGGCCGACGGCTCACCTCGCCCCGATGGGCATCGAAGGCGCGGTTCGCCTGGCCCTGGCCAAACAGCTCGCCCAGCTCCCCGAGCCCGACCGCGAACCGGTCGTGGCCCAAGCGACCGCCGCCTACCGCGATAATGTCAAAGCACTCAACGCGGCAAGGGTTTTCGAGATCGACGACGTGATCGACCCGGCCGAGACCCGGCAGATCGTCGCGGCGACCCTGCGCGCCGCCGCGGCGGTCGGTCGATAGTCCGGCCGCAGCCTGCCGGCCTTGCCCCAGGCCGGGCACGTGCGCGACGCCATGATCGCCACCGGACAGCAGGGCGAACTGGTGTTCGTGAAGGCTGCCGGCGATCAGTCGCAGTCGAGCGCGTGAGCCCGGCCGGGATGGAGCACTGCCCCTGCCCGACAAATTCGGGAAAGCCGCTGTGGCGCACTACAAGCAGCACCGCGCAACGTTCGGCTACCGCTGCCTGCGCTGCGAGTCGTAGGTGAAGACCCGGCCGCCCAGCGTTACCCGCGCCCCGTGCTGGATCGGGGTCGGGTGCCCCGGCACCGCCCGGAACCAGTCCTGACGGCCGGGCTGCTGGATGTGGGTCCCGTTCGCGGAGCCGCGGTCGATGACAACCACATCCCAGTCGACCAGGCGGATCTCGGCGTGGACGCGGGACATGCCCGTCGATGCGTCCGGGATGCGGACGGGCTGTGCGCCGCGGCGGACCTGGTCCGAGCGTTCGGGTTCACGGCCGATCACCAGATCGGAGTCCAGGATGTAGAACGTGCCGTTGTCCAGCAGGAGCAGGCCGAGCGGCGGCCGGATGCCCTCGCCCAGGGTGCGGGGCGGCTGGTCGAGGCGGGCCCCGCACTGCGAACACAGATGTGCCCGTGGGTCGTTGAGGTGCCGGCGGGCGCACAGGTAGCCGCGCACGACTGGCTGATTCCGCCGCGGGAGGACAGCCGAGGTGCTCGGGTCGGCGGGGTCGTCCCCGTGCTCGGCCTGCCCCGTGATCCCGAGCTCGCTGGGATCCGCGATTCCGTTTCGCTGCCCGTCCTGCACTTCGCCGCCGAGCTCGGCCGCGCGCGCCGCCGGCTCGCCCTCCGCGGCCGCGTCCCCGCTCGCGACGGCCGCGGGCTGCGTGCGAACGCGCACCCCCGCTGTCTCCGGAGCCCGGCCGACCGGAACCTGCGCGCGCTCACCGAGCCACAGCAACGCACCGTCCCCCGGCATGAGACCCGAGGACAGCGACCAGATCCCCGGTTCGGGCAGTTCCGTACGCGGCGCGTCACCGTCGACGAACAGCGCCGCGGCGTGCGCGGGTGCGGGCGTCACGACGCGGTCGATGGTGAACCCCGCGTCCCGCCCGTGCAGCACCTCGAGGTGATCGGCGTCCTCGAGAATCGCGGTCACCCCGCCGTGCAGGAACACCGACAGCCCCCGCGAACCCGGTGTCAGCACCCCGAACTCGACCTGTTCCTCGTCCGCGCGCCCCATCAGCCACTTCGAGACCAGGCGCGCGAAAGTCCTTCCGGTACGGCGGGTTTCCCGGGACGCGGCCTCCTGGACGAACTCGGCCAGGGTGTCGAGCACGCTCACCGCCTCGGCGGCGGCGGTCACGGGTTCGCCCGTGCGGTGCGCGACCACGATGATCACCCCGTCGACGCACGCCACCAGGTGCCCGCCGGGCACCACCTCCACCCGCCCCTTCATAGGATTCGGCCTCCGTGAAATCGCTGACGCGGCAGCACAACTCGCAGCGGTCCTTGCACGACGAGCCAGCAGGCCACCCAGTTGAGCGTGAAATGGATGAGAAAGACGTGCGGTTCCGGCCGCAGTCGCGCCGCGAGTACCAGCGTCGAACCGTCCACCAGCAGCCACATGAGCAGACCCTCGTTCACGATGGTCACCAGCCCGAACAGGGTGGGCCAGTCCTTTTCCCATCGGAATTGCTGAAGCAGGTGATACAGCGCTTCCCACAGTACGCCGACGCCGATCATCGCCGCCAGCAGCGTGAGCGTCATCCGATACGACTGCGGCAGAGGCGATCCGGTGGGCAGCAGCGGTGTGAGCGCGAGGGCGACTATCAGGCCGGTGATCCCGAAGACCAGAACCCGGGTCTGGACGCGCCCGTACAGGGTCGGGGTCATGGGCTCACGCGGCGATCTTGCGATCGGTGACCCACAGCCACCACTGCCGGAGCGAGCGCAGCGGCCCGAGCCGGCGGCAGAAGCCCTGCGCCGCCAGGTCGTCCGCGATCTGCAGGGCCGCGTACTGCAGGCCGAGGAAGGAATTGACCGGCGCGTAGTACCCGCCGAACGCGGCGCTGCCCGAGACGTACAGCCGTCCCGGCGCGCTGCGCGTCCCGTGGACCTCGAAGGTGCGGTCGACCTCGAGCCGACCGAGCGGATTACGCAGCGCGCCACCGTGATCGAGCAGATCGGCCAGCAGCCGGTGCTCCCGAATGTCGGCCTCGGCGCCGGTGCAATCGATGATGTAGTCCGCGTGCGCGTCGTAGGGCCGGTCCGGCTGCGGAAAAGGCAGGGCCGCGTGCGGGTCCGGGTCGACGGTGACCAGCAGCCCGGGCCGGGTGCGCGCCGGGCGCGGATCGCGGGCGATGCCGACGATGACCTGATACCAGCCCTGCGTCCGGCCGCGGCGCAGTTGCTCGCGGCGTTCGCGCCGGGCGGGCGCGGTGGTCCCGCCCATGGCGTTCAGCAGTTCGACCCGTTCGCGCCCGTCCAGTCCGCGCATGCGCTGGGCGAGCTGTCCGCCCCAGGCCGCCTTGGGCCAGTCGAAGCCCTGATACGCCCAGCCGTCCCCGCCCGGACGGCGCATGAGCGCGCCGCGTCCCTTCGGCCCCGTGACGTAGTCGCCGAACAGATGCAGGATCTGCGTGCTGAGTCGCAGCCGGTCCCGGTCGTCGACGAGCCGCTGCAGCACCCGTCCGGCAACCGCGCCGCTGCCGCGCACCATGACCGTGCCCGGCCGGTGCCGCAGCGCCTCGTACACGTGCTCGTGCGGTTCGTACGCGCTCACCGCCCGCGTCGAATCGCGATACCGCTCCCGATAGCCCTGCAGATCGGGTAGCAGTCGCAGACCGGGAAAGCCCACGGCCAGATGTGCGTGGGTGCTGCGAAAAGCTATGCGCCGGCTCGGTCCCGCGCCGTTCGACGGTGTGAGCATCGTGAAGTAGCCGCCCCCGGTGCGCTTGCGCACCATGCGCACCCGGCCCCGATGAACCGAGCGCCCGAAGCCGACGCGCCGGCATTCGCGTTCGAGTCCCGCGATCACCCGCCCGGAACGCGGTGCGTAGAAGTCGGCGAACACCGGCTCCGCCAACACCTTCCAGAGCGGTTCGAGCGACTTGTCCGCAATCGCCTCGCGCAGTGCGTAGGACGGGAAGCCCCACAGGTTGTCCAGTGTCCCGCCGGCGTCGCCGCGCAGTCGATCGCGATCCGAAATCTGCGATACCCCAGCCAGATACCGATACGACTCCCACGGCGACTCCTGCGGAGCGAGCACGGCGATCGAGTTGCCCGGCACCCCGAAGATGCGCAGCGTATCGAACAGCGCGAACGATCCGAGTCCGCCACCCACGGTCACCAGCGGGACATCGATGACCGGAATACCGGCTCGCGCCACCAACTCATCGGTCCACACGTCGGTTTCGATCAACCTGTCGGTGACATCTCCCCGCATTCGGCGGATGCTACCGGTCGAGCCTCGTGCATCGCCCGCCATCAACGTATTGCGCGACAGGCGATCCGGCGACGCGCACACGCGTTCCCGCGAAGCTGCCACGGGAGCACCGGTCCGGCACGTACCATCCGGTGCGTGGCTGATGCGAAACGCCCCGCCGTACTGCGGGTTCTCGTCTACAGCAGTGATGCCGACACCAGGAGCCAGGTCATGCTGGCCCTGGGTAGAAGGCCGCATCCAGACCTGCCGCCGCTCGAGTACCTCGAGGTGGCCACGGGTCCGATCGTGATCGAGCGCCTGGATGCGCACTCGCATGATCTGCTCATCCTCGACGGCGAAGCGGCCCCGACCGGTGGTCTCGGCCTCGCCAAACAACTCAAGGACGAAATCGCGGATTGCCCGCCGATTCTCGTGCTGACCGGGCGTCCCGATGATGCCTGGCTTGCCAATTGGTCGCGTGCGGACGCCGCGGTCTCACACCCCATCGACCCCATCCGTCTCACCGACGCGGTGCTCGGAGTGATCCGCAGCCGTTCTGCGGCTTAGTCTCCCATCTCCCCGCCACCAGGGGATATCTCTGTCACGTGACGGCCGCGATTCCGTCGAATCGGTCATGAAAGACCGTTCCGAATGCGATCAAAAGCGGTCGCGAAACGTCATGTATGTTCTCGTGTGAGTTGTAGGCTGTGCCGTAGCTCACATGAGCGCGGGCGTCGGTATCAAAGCAGCCGCGTCAGTCCCCGAAGTCCGTGCTGTCGACGAGCGGCGCCCCGGTGCGACTGGCACGGCCGACGATGCTGTCAGCCCGCCTCGGCAGCTGCCGTCCACACGCGTCCAGTCCGCAGGAGGGGTAGTTCTGTTGTGAATATCGAAGTGCCGACGCTCGTGCTCGGCGCGGTTGCCGCCGCGTTCGCAGTGTTCTCCGTTCTCCTGGCCTCGCTGGTCGGGCCCAAGCGTTACAACCGCGCCAAGCTCGAACCGTACGAATGCGGTATCGAAGCGAC
Source organism: Nocardia sp. NPDC003693 (assembly GCF_053981095.1). Lineage (NCBI taxonomy): Bacteria > Bacillati > Actinomycetota > Actinomycetes > Mycobacteriales > Nocardiaceae > Nocardia > Nocardia sp. NPDC003693. The sequence continues at coordinate 206,429 of NZ_JBSFNO010000003.1, read as the reverse complement.
CCCGCACGCCATCGGTGGCGGTCCGGGAAACGCAGGGGGGCAACGCTTCCCGGTGAAGTACTACCTAACCGCGATGCTGTTCATCATCTTCGACATCGAAATCGTGTTCCTCTACCCGTGGGCGGTCCACTTCGACTCGCTCGGTCTGTTCGGGCTGGCCGCGATGGCGCTGTTCATCTTCAACGTCTCGGTGGCGTACGCCTACGAGTGGAGGCGAGGCGGGCTCAGCTGGGATTGAGCGGCGTCAGGGGGATTCCAACTACACCCCGCGCACGCGGGGTGATTCCGATCCAGGAGATGTAGTCCGACATGGGTCTCGAGGAAAAACTGCCCAGCGGTTTTCTGCTGAGCACGGTGGAAGATATGGCCGGCTATCTGCGCAAGAGTTCGCTCTGGCCGGCGACGTTCGGCCTGGCATGCTGCGCGATCGAGATGATGGCCACCGGCGGCGGGCGATTCGATATCGCCCGCTTCGGCATGGAGGCGTTCCGCGCGTCCCCGCGCCAGGCCGATCTCATGATCGTCGCGGGCCGGGTGAGCCAGAAGATGGCGCCGGTCCTGCGCCAGGTCTACGACCAGATGACCGAACCGAAATGGGTGCTGGCCATGGGTGTCTGCGCATCCTCGGGCGGCATGTTCAACAACTATGCCGTCGTGCAGGGCGTGGACCACGTCGTGCCGGTGGACATCTACCTGCCCGGCTGCCCGCCGCGCCCGGAGATGCTGTTGAACGCGATCCTGAAGCTGCACGAGAAGATTCAGGAATCCCCGCTCGGCGTCAATCGCGAGGAAGCGATCCGCGCCGCGGAAGCTGCCGCCCTCGGCAGCCCCACCACCATTCAGATGAAGGGGCTGCTGCGATGACCTTCGATTCGACGTCGAATACCGAAAGCCCTCCGGAGGAAAGCACCGTGAAGGCACAGGGTGAAGGCGAATCCGATTCCCCCGCAACCGAACCCGCGCAGGCTCCGGCCGACGAGGTGATCGGCGTCCGGCAGGGCATGTTCGGCGTCTCGGGCACCGGCGACACCTCCGGATACGGCCGGCTGGTGCGCACGGTCGCGCTGCCCGGCGGCAGCGCGCCGCCGTACGGCGGCTACTTCGACGACCTGGTCGCCGCGCTGCGCCGCGCGCTCGAGGGCACCTCGGCGCGCTTCGAGGACGCCATCGAGAAGATCGTGGTCTTCCGGGACGAGCTGACCCTGCACGTGCGGCGCGAACACCTGCCGGTGGTCGCCCTGACCCTGCGCAACGACGCGGCACTGCGGTTCGAACTGTGCCTGGGCGTGAACGGCGCGCACTTCCCGGAGGAGACCGGCCGCGAGCTGCACGCGGTCTACCACCTCAACTCGATCACCCACAATCGCCGGGTGCGCCTCGAGATCTCGATTCCGGACGCCGACCCGCACCTGCCCTCGCTGTACTCGGTGTACCCCACCACGGATTGGCACGAGCGCGAGACCTATGACTTCTTCGGCATCCTCTTCGACGGTCACCCCTCGCTGACCCGGATCTCGATGCCCGACGACTGGCGCGGACACCCCCAGCGCAAGGACTACCCGCTCGGCGGGATCCCGGTCGAGTACAAGGGTGCGCGTATCCCGCCGCCCGACGAGCGGAGGACGTACTCCTAATGAACGACACCGACATTCAGTCCCGCCCGGACACCGCGGATCGGCCCGAACGCTCGATCACGGTGGTGGGCAACGACTGGGATGAGATCCGCCGATCTCTCGATGGGGCGGCCGAAGAACGCATCGTCGTGAACATGGGACCGCAGCACCCCTCCACCCACGGGGTGCTTCGGCTCATTCTGGAGATCGAGGGCGAGACCGTCACCGAGGCCCGGTGCGGAATCGGCTACCTGCACACCGGAATCGAGAAGAACCTCGAGTACCGCAGCTGGGTCCAGGGCGTCACCTTCGTGACCCGCATGGACTACCTGTCGCCGTTCTTCAACGAGACGGCGTACTGCCTCGGCGTGGAGAAGCTGCTCGGGATCACCGATGACGTGCCCGAGCGCGCCAGCGTCATCCGCGTCATGCTCATGGAACTCAACCGCATCTCCTCGCACCTGGTCGCCCTCGCGACCGGCGGCATGGAACTGGGCGCGCTCACGCCCATGCTGTTCGGCTTCCGCGAGCGCGAGCTGATCCTGGACGTGTTCGAGAACATCACCGGCCTGCGCATGAACCACGCGTACGTCCGGCCGGGCGGTGTCTCCCAGGATCTGCCCGAGGACGGCGTGCAGAAGGTCCGCGAACTGCTGGACCTGCTGCCCAAGCGCCTGCGCGATCTCGAACTGCTGCTCAACGAGAACCCGATCTGGAAGGCCCGCACCCGCAACGTCGGGTACCTGGACCTGACCGGCTGTATGGCCTTGGGCATCACCGGCCCGGTGCTGCGCTCGACCGGTCTGCCGCACGATCTGCGCAAGGCCCAGCCGTACTGCGGCTACGAGAACTACGAATTCGACGTCATGGTCGACACCGGCTGTGACTGCTACGGCCGCTACCTGATTCGCGTGAACGAGATGAAGGAGTCGCTCAAGATCGTCGAGCAGTGCCTGGACAAGCTGCGGCCCGGCCCGATCATGGTGTCGGACAAGAAGATCGCGTGGCCCGCGGATCTGCAGCTGGGCCCCGACGGCCTCGGCAATTCGCCCAGGCACATCTCCAAGATCATGGGCGAGTCCATGGAGTCGCTGATCCACCACTTCAAGCTGGTGACCGAGGGCCTGCGCGTCCCGCCCGGCCAGGTGTACACCGCCGTGGAATCCCCGCGCGGCGAGCTGGGCGTGCACATGGTGAGCGACGGCGGCACGCGCCCGTACCGGGTGCACTTCCGCGATCCCTCGTTCACGAATCTGCAAGCGGTGGCGGCGATGTGCGAGGGCGGCATGGTCGCCGACGTCATCGCCGCGGTGGCCAGTATCGATCCGGTGATGGGTGGCGTTGACCGATGACAGAGATTCTGCTCAACCTGACGGTACGGCCGATCCCGTACCCGCAACCGGTGCACGATCGGCTCGAGCTCGACGCCAAGGAGATCATCGCCCGGTACCCGCAGTCGCGGTCGGCGTTGCTTCCGCTGCTGCACCTGGTGCAGTCGGTGGAGGGGTACGTCTCGGGCACCGGCATCGAATTCTGTGCCGAGCAGCTGGGATTGACCGACGCCGAGGTGACCGCGGTCGCCACGTTCTACTCCATGTACCGGCGCACCCGCACCGGTGACTACCACGTCGGGGTGTGCACCAACACGCTGTGCGCGGTCATGGGCGGCGACGAGATCCTCGCCGACCTGAAACAGCACCTGGGCATCAAGCACGGGGAGACCACCGCCGACGGCGCGGTGACCCTCGAGCATATCGAGTGCAACGCGGCCTGCGACTTCGCGCCGGTGATCATGGTCAACTGGGAGTTCTTCGACAACCAGACCCCGGAATCCGCTCGGGCACTGGTGGATTCGCTGCGCAAGGGTGATCAGGTCACCGCCTCGCGCAGCGGTATTCCGCTGTGCACGTTCCGTGAGACCGCGCGCATCCTCGCCGGATATCCCGACCCCCGGCCCGGTGCGACCGACGGCGCCGCCGGGCCCGCCACCCTCGCGGGTCTGCACGCCGCCGACAAGGAGCAGGGAGACCGCAAGTGACGACGCTGACTCCCGTTCTCTCCAAGCATTGGGCCGAGCCCGATTCCTGGGATATGAACGCCTACCGCGACCAGGGCGGCTATCGCGCCCTGCCCAAGGCGCTGCGCATGCAGCCCGACGAGGTCATCGCCACCGTCAAGGACTCCGGTCTGCGCGGCCGCGGCGGCGCGGGCTTCCCCACGGGCATGAAGTGGGGCTTCATCCCGCAGGGCCCCGGCCCGGACGGCGTCACCAAGCCGCACTACCTGGTGGTCAACGCCGACGAGTCGGAACCGGGTACCTGCAAGGACATACCGCTCATGCTGGCGACCCCGCACACCCTGATCGAGGGCGTCATCATCGCCGCGTACGCGATCCGGGCCTCGCACGCGTTCATCTACGTGCGCGGGGAGGTGGTCCCGGTACTGCGGCGTTTGCAGGCCGCGGTCGAACAGGCCTATGCCGCAGGCTATCTGGGCCGCAACATCCAGGGTTCGGGCTACGACCTCGAGGTCGTCGTGCACGCCGGCGCGGGCGCCTACATCTGCGGCGAGGAGACCGCACTGCTGGATTCGCTCGAGGGCCGTCGCGGTCAGCCCCGGCTGCGGCCCCCGTTCCCCGCGGTCGCGGGCCTGTACGCGTGCCCGACCGTGGTCAACAACGTGGAATCCATCGCCTCGGTTCCGGCCATCATCGCCAACGGTGTGGATTGGTTCCGGTCCTTCGGGAGCGAGAAGTCCCCCGGCTTCACGCTGTACTCGCTCTCGGGTCACGTGACGCAACCCGGGCAGTACGAAGCCCCGCTCGGAATCACGCTGCGGCAGTTGCTGGTTCACGCCGGCGGCATCCGCGCGGGCCACACCCTGAAGTTCTGGACCCCGGGCGGTTCCTCCACTCCCCTGTTCACCGCGGAACACCTCGACGTCCCCCTGGATTACGAGGGCGTCATGGCCGCCGGCTCCATGCTCGGCACCAAGGCCCTGCAGATCTTCGACGAGACCACCTGCGTGGTGCGGGCCGTGCTGCGCTGGACCGAGTTCTACGCCCACGAGTCCTGCGGCAAGTGCACCCCCTGCCGCGAGGGTACGTACTGGCTGGTCCAGCTCCTGCAGCGGCTCGAGAGCGGACAGGGGCACGAGACCGACCTGGACAAGCTGATGGACATCGCCGACAACATCAACGGCAAGTCCTTCTGCGCCCTCGGTGACGGCGCCGCCAGCCCGATCTTCTCCTCCCTGAAGTACTTCCGCGACGAGTACGCCGAACACATCCGCCTCGGCGCCTGCCCTCTCGACCCGGCCAAGACCACCGTCTGGGCTGAAGGAGTGGAATGACCGCGATAGCCAACTCCAGCGCCAGCGGCGTGACCCCGGCCGAGATGGTGAGCGTCACCATCGACGGCACCGTGGTTTCCGTGCCCGCGGGCACCCTGGTGATCCGTGCCGCCGAACTCATCGGCGTGCAGATTCCGCGTTTCTGCGACCACCCGCTGCTCGATCCGGTCGGCGCCTGCCGCCAATGCCTGGTCGACGTGGAAGGCCAGCGCAAGCCGGTGGCCTCCTGCACCCAGACCGTGGCCGAGGGCATGGTGATCCACACCCAGGTCTCCTCCCCCGTGGCCGCCAAGGCCCAGGAGGGGGTGATGGAGCTGCTGCTCATCAATCACCCCCTGGACTGCCCGGTGTGCGACAAGGGCGGGGAATGCCCGCTGCAGAACCAGGCCATGTCGACCGGCCGCGCCGAATCCCGCTTCGACGGGGTCAAACGCACCTATCCCAAGCCGATCCCGCTGTCCTCGGCCATCCTGCTGGACCGCGAGCGCTGCGTGCTGTGCGCGCGCTGCACCCGCTTCTCCCAGCAGGTCGCCGGCGATCCGTTCATCGAACTGATGGATCGCGGTGCGCTGCAACAGGTCGGCATCGCCGCCGGGGAGCCGATGGACTCCTACTTCTCCGGCAACACCGTGCAGATCTGCCCGGTCGGCGCGCTGACCGGCAGCACCTACCGGTTCCGGGCCCGGCCCTTCGATCTGGTGTCCAGCCCCGCGGTGTGCGAGCACTGCGCCTCGGGCTGCGCTCAGCGCACCGACCATCGGCGCGGGAAGGTCATGCGCCGGCTCGCCGGTGACGATCCGCAGGTCAACGAGGAATGGAACTGCGACAAGGGCCGATTCGCGTTCCAGTACGCGACCGAACCGGATCGGCTCACCACCCCGCTGGTGCGCACCTGGGACGGCACCCTGCAGCCCGCGTCGTGGTCCGAGGCCCTGGCCCACGCCGCGCGCGGACTGGCGGCGGCGCGCGGCAACGCCGGCGTCCTGGTCGGCGGGCGCGTGACCCTGGAGGACGCCTACGCCTACGCCAAGTTCGCGCGGGTCGCCCTGGACACCAACGACATCGACTTCCGCGCCCGCGAGCATTCCGCGGAGGAAGCCGACTTCCTCGCCGCTCGTATCGCGGGTCAGGGCATCACGGTCGACTACGCGGCGCTCGAGCGCGCCCCGATCGTCCTCATGGCCGGGTTCGAGGCCGAAGAGGAATCGCCGATGGTGTACCTGCGCCTGCGCAAGGCGGCGCGCAAGTACCGCACCGAGATCATCTCCATCGCGCCGTACCTCACCCGCGGGCTGCAGCGCATGTCCGGCACGCTGCTCCCGGCCGCACCGGGCGCGGAATCGCATCTGCTGGAGGCGATTCGGACGGGCAGTTCGGACACCTACAAGGTCGCCCCCGGCCTGCTGCATCACATCGGCACGCTGCTGCGCGAGACCGGCGCGCTGATCCTGGTCGGCGAACGGCTCGGCGGGATCCCGGGCGGACTGTCCGCCGCGGCCCGCCTCGCCGACGAGACCGGGGCCGCGCTGGCCTGGATTCCGCGCCGGGCCGGTGAGCGTGGCGCCCTCGAGGCGGGCGCGCTGCCCGTGCTGTTCCCGGGTGGCCGTCCGGTCGCCGATCCCGTTGCGCGCCAGCAGGTTCGCGACGCCTGGGGCGTGCAGGACCTGCCCGTGAACCCGGGCCGGGACACCGCGGCGATCCTCGCGGCGGCACCGACGCTGGGCGCGCTGCTCATCGGCGGCGTCGAGGTGGGCGACATGCCCGATCCGCACGCCGCGCTCACCGCCATCGACGCCGCGAGCTTCGTGGTCAGCCTGGAACTGCGCCGCAGCGACATCAGCGATCGCGCCGACGTCGTGTTCCCCGTGGCCTCGGCCATGGAGAAGGCGGGCACCTTCCTCACCTGGGAGGGCCGTCACCGCCAATTCGACGCCGCGCTGCGCGACGCCACCGTGCGCCGCGAGGCCATGCCGATGCCCGAGCATCGGGTGCTGGACGCGATCGCCCAGGAGATGAACGTGCGCCTGGGCCTGCCCGACGTGGCAAGCGCCCGTGCCGAATTGGCCGATCTGGGCGCCTGGGACGGCCCCGCTCCGGCCACCCCCGCCGATCCACCGCAGCCGCCGACGCTGGCGGCCTCGGGCACCGCGGTGCTGGCGTCCTGGCGCATGCTGGTCGACCGCGGCCGCCTGCAGGACGGCGAACCGAATCTGGCGGGCACCGCGCGGCCGCCGGTGGTGCGGCTCTCGCACGCCACCGCCGCCGAGATCGGCGCCACCACCGGCGATCCGGTCACCGTGAACAACGACCACGGCCACATCACCCTGCCCCTGGTCATCACCGAGATGCCGGACCGGGTCGTCTGGCTGCCCATGAATTCATCCGGCGCCGACGTGCTGGTGCAGCTCGGCACCACACCCGGACACCTGGTGCGCATCCGACGGGAGGACCACCGTGAGTGAGCTCGTGTCGACCGGGACGTTCGCGGGTCAGTACCTGCTCGCCCAGGCCGCCCGGACCGAACCCGATCCGCTGGGCGCGTTCGGCCGCGATCCGTGGTGGCTGATCCTGCTCAAGTCGGTCGGCATCTTCGTGTTCCTGCTGCTGATCCCCATGCTGGCGGTCTACGCCGAACGCAAGATCGTGGCGTTCATGCAGATGCGCGTCGGCCCCAACCGGGTCGGCCCGCGCGGCAGTCTGCAGTCCATCGCCGACGGCGTGAAGATGCTCCTCAAAGAGGACATCATCCCGGCCATCGTGGACAAGCCCATCTTCATTCTGGCGCCGATCATTTCGCTGATCCCGGCGGTCATGGCGTTCGCGGTGATCCCGTTCGGGCCCGAGGTCTCCATCTTCGGCGAGCGCACGCCGCTGCAGCTGACCGATATGCCGGTGGGCGTGCTGTACGTGCTGGCCATGGCCTCGGTGGGCGTGTACGGCATCGTACTGGCCGGCTGGGCGTCGGGCTCGACGTACCCGCTGCTGGGCGGACTGCGCTCCACCGCGCAGGTCATCTCCTACGAGATCGCCATGGCGCTGTGCTTCGCGGCGGTGTTCCTGCTCTCGGGCACGATGGCCACCTCGGGCATCGTGGAGGCGCAGTACGGCACCTGGTACGTCTTCCTGCTGCTGCCCTCGTTCCTGATCTACGCGGTGTCCATGGTCGGTGAGACCAACCGCGCGCCCTTCGATCTCCCCGAGGCCGAGGGCGAGCTGGTCGGCGGCTTCCACACCGAGTACTCCTCGCTCAAGTTCGCCATGTTCATGATGGCCGAATACATCAACATGGCAACGGTTTCCGCGCTGGCGACCACGCTGTTCTTCGGCGGCTGGCACGCGCCGTTCCCGATCAGCCTGTGGGCGGGCGCGAACTCGGGCTGGTGGCCCATGCTGTGGTTCACGGCCAAGGTGTGGATCTTCCTGTTCGTGTTCATCTGGCTGCGCGGCACGCTGCCGCGCCTGCGGTACGACCAGTTCATGAATCTGGGCTGGAAGCTGCTGATTCCGGTGTCGCTGGCCTGGGTCATGTTCGTGGCCACGCTGCGCGCGCTCGAGAACGAGGGCATCCGGGTCCAGACCCCGGGGATGATCATCGGCGGCCTGCTGATCGCGGGTCTGCTGATCGGCCTGGTGCTCAGGGCCGGGCACGCGGGCGACGACCGCACCAAGGCGGCCCCCGATCCCGAATCCACCAGCCAGTACTCGGATTTCCCGGTGCCGCCCATGCCCGCCGAACCCGGCAGGACGGGGCCGAAACCCGGTATGCTGGAACCGCTCGGCGGCTTCTACGTCACCGCGGCGACCATGTTCAAGAAGCCGAACACCGAGCTCTACCCGGAGGTCAAGACCCCGACCCAGCCGCGCTATCACGGCCGGCACCAGCTCAATCGGCATCCGGACGGCCTCGAGAAGTGCATCGGCTGCGAGCTGTGCGCGTGGGCCTGCCCGGCCGACGCGATCTTCGTCGAGGGCGCGGACAACACCGAGGACGAGCGCTTCTCCCCCGGTGAGCGCTACGGCCGCGTCTATCAGATCAACTACCTGCGCTGCATCGGCTGCGGCCTGTGCATCGAGGCGTGCCCGACGCGGGCGCTGACCATGACCAACGAATACGAACTGGCCGACGACAATCGCGTCGACCTGATCCTCGAGAAGCGGGACCTGCTCGCGCCGCTGCAGCCGGGGATGGTGGAAGCGCCGCACGAGATGTATCCCGGCGCGGACGAGGGCTCGTACTACCGCGGCGAGGTCCCCGGCGCGCCGAGCGAGCTGACCGGAGCGGAGGCGAAGAAGTGACGACCATCCTCGAGGCCGCGCCGGCGCAACAGGTGCTGACGCACACCGGAACCGGTGAGGCCGTGCAGTTCTGGATCCTGTCGGTGGTGGCGGTGGTGGGCGCACTCGGCATGGTGTGCGCCCGCAAGGCCGTGCACTCCGCGCTGTGCCTGGCGGCCACCATGATCACGCTCTCGGCCTTCTACATCGCCCAGGGCGCGCTGTTCCTGGGCGTCGTGCAGATCGTGGTCTACACCGGCGCGGTCATGATGCTGTTCCTGTTCGTGCTCATGCTGGTCGGCGTCGACTCCGCGGAGTCGCTGCGCGAGACCCTGCGCGGACAGCGCATCGCGGTGCTGGTCGTCGGCATCGGCTTCGGCATGCTCATGATCGCGGGCATCGCGCGCGGCATGAACGCCGCCGACGTCGCGGTCACCGGTCCCGGACTGGGCGGCAACGACACCGTCGCCGCGCTGGCCGAACTCCTCTTCCTGAAGTACGTATGGGCGTTCGAGCTCACCGGCGCGCTGCTCATCACCGCGACCATCGGCGCCATGGTGCTCGCGCACCGCGAGCGCTTCGGCCCGCGCCAGGATCAGCGGGAGATGTCCAAACAGCGGTTCCGGGACGGTAAGCGGGTCACCCCGCTGCCCACGCCCGGCGTGTACGCCCGCCACAACGCCGTCGACGCTCCCGCGCGCCTGCCGGACGGCTCCTTCGAGGAGCTCTCGGTCAGCAGCATCCTGCGGCACCGCCGCAATCGCGCGCACGAGGAGGCCGTGGTGCGCACGGTCGGCGCCGGCGACAACGGGAATGGCAAGGACGGCAATGACTCCGGATCTGACACGGAAGGCTTGCGGTGAACCCGGATAACTATCTCTACCTCTCCGCCCTGCTCTTCACCATCGGCGCGGCCGGTGTGCTGGTGCGGCGCAACGCCATCGTGGTGTTCATGTGCGTGGAGCTGATGCTCAACGCCGTGAACCTCGCGTTCGTCACCTTCGCGCGCCTGCACGACAATCTGGACGGTCAGGTCTTCGCCTTCTTCACCATGGTGGTGGCCGCCGCCGAGGTCGTGGTCGGCCTCGCGATCATCATGACCATCTTCCGCGCCCGTCGCTCGACCTCGGTCGACGACGCCAACCTGCTCCGGTACTGACATGGATACCGCACAGTTGATGCTGTGGATGCTGCCGGCGCTGCCCCTGAGCGGCGCCGTGATCCTGTTGCTGCTCGGGCGATTCAGCGACAAGTGGGGGCACCTGCTCGGGACGGCGCTCGCGCTGGGCTCGTTCGGGGTGGCCGCGTGGGCGTTCTGGGAGATGCTCGGACGGGCGAACGACGAACGGGCCGTTCGGCATACGCTGTTCAGCTGGGTGCCGGTCAACGGGTTGCACGTGGACTTCGCGCTCGGACTCGATCAGCTCTCGATGTGCTTCGCGCTGCTGATCACCGGCGTCGGGTCGCTCATCCACATCTATTCCATCGGCTACATGTCCCACGATCCGGGCCGGCGGCGCTTCTTCGCCTACCTGAACCTGTTCCTGGCGGCCATGCTGGTGCTGGTCCTGGCGGACAACTACCTGGTGCTGTACCTGGGCTGGGAGGGTGTGGGCCTGGCGTCCTACCTGCTGATCGGCTTCTGGTACGACAAGCCTTCCGCCGCAGCCGCTGCCAAGAAGGCGTTCATCGTCAACCGGGTCGGCGACATGGGCCTGGCCATCGCGCTCATGATCATGTTCGCGACCTTCGGAACCGTCGACTACCGCGGGGTGTTCGGGGCCGCCGATCAGGCGAGCTCGGCCGCGCTCACCGGCATCGGCCTGATGCTGCTGCTCGGCGCGTGCGGCAAGTCCGCGCAGGTGCCGCTGCAGGCGTGGCTCGGGGACGCGATGGAGGGCCCGACCCCGGTGTCCGCGCTCATCCACGCGGCCACCATGGTCACCGCGGGCGTCTACCTCATCGCGCGCTCCAACCCCATCTTCGATCTCGCCCCGGCCGCGCAGGCCGCGGTCATGGCGGTGGGCGCGGTGACGCTGCTCTACGGCGCGATCATCGGCTGCGCCAAGGACGACATCAAGAAGGCCCTGGCCGCCTCCACCATGAGCCAGATCGGCTACATGATGCTCGCGGTGGGCCTGGGCCCGGTCGGCTACGCCGCGGCCATCATGCACCTGCTCACCCACGGCTTCTTCAAGGCCGGACTGTTCCTGGGCGCGGGCTCGGTCATGCACGCCATGAACGACGAGACCGATATGCGGCGCTACGGCGGACTGCGCACGCTCCTGCCGATCACCTACGTCACCTTCGGCCTCGGCTACCTCGCCATCCTCGGCGTGCCGCCCTTCGCGGGCTTCTTCTCCAAGGACCGGATCATCGAGGCCGCCTTCGCGCACGGCGGTTTCGCGGGCATCATCACCGGTATCGCGGCGCTGGCCGGCGCGGGCATCACCGCCTTCTACATGACCCGCGTCATGCTGCTCACCTTCTTCGGTGAGAAGCGCTGGAAGGAGGGCACGCACCCGCACGAATCGCCCGCTTCCATGACCGGGCCCATGATTCTGCTGGCCTTCGGCTCGGTGTTCTCCGGCGCGCTGCTGGCTTACGGTTCGGCCCTGCAGAATTGGCTCGAACCGGTGGTCGGCGCGCATCACGGCGAACCCATCATCCCGGTGTGGGCGATCACGTTCTTCGCGCTCGCGGTCGTCGCGGCCGGCGTGTGGGTGGCCTACGACCAGTACGCCAACCATCCGGTTCCCGAGGTCGCGCCCGCGGGCTCGCGGCTCACCGTGGCCGCGCGCCGCGACCTGTACGGGGACGCCTTCAACGAGGCCGCGTTCATGCGGCCCGGTCAGCACGTCACGCGGTCGCTGGTGTTCGTCGACAATCGCGGCATCGACGGCCTGGTGAACACCACCGCCGCCGTCATCGGCGGACTGTCCGGCCGAATCCGCCGGGTGCAAACCGGTTTCGTGCGCTCGTACGCCCTGTCCATGTTCACCGGCGCGGCACTGGTGGCCGCCGCCCTGCTGGCGGTGAGGTTGTTTTGAGTGACTTTCCCTGGCTGACAACGCTGTGGGCGGTACCGGTCATCGGCGCCGTGCTGGTCCTGCTGTTCCCGGCCTCGTGGCGGACCGCCGCCCGGAGTTTCGCTCTCGTGGTCTCCCTGGCCACCCTCGGCGTCGGCATGTGGCTGGCGTGGATGTTCGAGCCCGGCGGCGACCACTACCAGTTCGTCGAATCACACGAGTGGATCCCGGCTTTCGGCGCCGGGTACACCCTGGGCCTGGACGGCATCGCCATGGTGCTGGTCCTGCTCACCGCCGGACTGGTGCCGCTACTGCTGCTCGCGGGCTGGCAGGACGACCGCGAGGTCGGCACCGGGCCGCGGGTGGCGCACTACTACGTGGCGCTCACCCTGGTCGTCGAGGCCATGGTGCTGATCTCGTTCACCTCGCTGGACATCCTGATGTTCTACGTGTTCTTCGAGGTCATGCTGATCCCGATGTACTTCCTCATCGGCGGCTTCGGACCCAGGACCGCCGACGCGGCCGGGCGGGCCCAGCGCTCGCGCGCGGCGGTGAAGTTCCTGCTGTACAACCTGTTCGGCGGACTCATCATGCTGGCCGCGGTCATCGGGCTGTACGTGCTCACCGCGCGCGAGCAACTCGGCGCGAACGGCGGCGGCACCTTCGATTTCCGAATCGTCATGGAGGCGGCCAACTCCGGGCAGCTCGGAGCGGGCCCGGTGGTGCTGAACGCGCTGTTCCTGGGCTTCATGTTCGCGTTCGCGGTCAAGGCGCCGCTGTGGCCGCTGCACACCTGGCTGCCCGACGCCGCGGTCGCCGCGACGCCCGCCAGCGCCGTGCTCATGATGGCCATCGTGGACAAGGTCGGCACCTTCGGCATGCTGCGGTACTGCCTGCTGCTGTTCCCGGACGCCACCGCCACCTACGCGCCGTTCATCTGCGTGCTCGCGGTCATCGGCATCATCTACGGCGCGCTGCTGGCGATCGGCCAGACCGATGTCATGCGCCTGATCGCGTACACCTCGATCTCGCACTTCGGTTTCATCATTCTCGGCATCTTCGCCCTCACCACGCAGGGCAGCACCGGCGCCACGCTGTACATGGTCAATCACGGCATCTCCACCGCGGCGCTGTTCCTGATCGCGGGATTCCTGGTCTCGCGCCGGGGAACCCGGCTCATCGCCGAGTACGGCGGGGTGCAGAAGGTCGCGCCGATCCTGGCGGGCACCTTCTTCATCGCCGGTCTGGCCACGCTGTCGCTGCCGGGGCTGGCGCCGTTCATCAGTGAATTCCTGGTGCTGATGGGCACTTTCACGCGCTATCCGGTGGCGGCGATCTTCGCGGCGGCGGCGCTGGTGCTGGCCGCGCTGTACATCCTGTGGATGTACCAGCGCATGATGACCGGGCCGGTGAAGCCGGGTAACGAGCGGCTCTACGATCTGCTGCCGCGCGAAATGGTGGTCGTGGTGCCGCTGCTCGCGGCCCTGCTGTTCCTCGGGGTGTATCCGAAACCGGTGCTGGACACCATCGATCCGGCCGTGACCCGCACCCTCACCACCATCGGACAGCACGATCCGGTTCCGGCTGTCACGCCGGAGGCGTCCCCGACAGGAGGGAACAAGTGAGCGGCACACCCCTGATGCTGGCCGCGGTGGCGGATTCGCCACTGGCGGCGGCACTTCCCGCGCCGAGTATCGAATACCGCCTGCTGGCACCGATGCTCATCGTGTTCGGCGTCGCTGTCGTCAGCGTGCTGGTGGAAGCGTTCGCGCCCAGGCGATCCCGCTATCTCGTCCAGCTGATCCTCGGGCTGGGCGGGCTGGGCGTGGCGCTGGGCGCGGTGATCGGCCTGCGCGGCACACGCGCGACCGCGGCGGTCGGCGCGGTCGCGATCGACGGGGTGACCCTGTTCCTGCAGGGCGCCATTCTGGTCGTCTCCATCCTCGGACTGCTCTTCATCGCTGAGCGCCGCGCCGATCGGGTGCCGATGCACCGGGAGGGTCCGGGCACCTGGAGCCTGACCGCCGCGCGCGGGGTCGACGCGTTCACCCCGCAGGCCGCGTCCATGCCCGGCAGTTCCGACGAGATCGCGGCCACGCGCGCGGGCATCTCGACCACCGAGGTCTTCCCGCTCACGCTGTTCGCGGTCGCCGGGATGCTGCTGTTCCCGGCCTCGAACGACCTGCTCACCATGTTCGTCGCCCTCGAGGTGCTGTCGCTGCCGCTGTACCTGCTGTGCGGGCTGGCGCGGCGGCGGCGTCTGCTGTCGCAGGAGGCGGCGCTCAAGTACTTCCTGCTCGGGGCGTTCTCCTCCGCGTTCTTCCTCTACGGCATGGCGCTGCTGTACGGATACGCCGGGACCGTGCGGTTCTCCGGCATCGCCGAGGCGGTCACCCGGGACACCGGCACCTCGCACACCCTGGCGGTGCTCGGTGTGGCCATGCTCGCGGTGGGTCTGCTGTTCAAGATCGGCGCGGTGCCGTTCCAGTCCTGGGTGCCCGACGTGTACCAGGGCGCGCCCACCCCGGTGACGGCGTTCATGGCGGCGGCCACCAAGATCGCCGCGGTGGGCGCGCTGCTGCGCGTGCTCTACATCGCGGTGCCGGATCTGCGCGACGATTGGCGGCCCGTGCTCGCGGCGATCGCCATCGCGACCATGATCGCCGGCGCGGTACTGGCCATCACCCAGACCGACATGAAGCGCATGCTCGCGTACTCCTCGATCGCGCACGCGGGGTTCATCCTCACCGCCCTGGTGGCGGCCAACGACTCCGGTGTGTCGGCGGTGCTGTTCTACCTCGCGGTCTACGGACTCGGCACGCTGGGCGCGTTCGCGGTGGTCTCGCTGGTGCGCGACGAAAACGGCGACGAGGCAACGGCTTTGTCCGCGTGGGCGGGACTCGGTCGCCGATCGCCTTGGCTGGCAACGATTTACGCGCTGTTCCTGCTCTCCTTCGCGGGCATCCCGCTGACCGGCGGTTTCATGGCCAAGTTCGCGGTGTTCGAGGCGGCGTCCTCGGGCGGGGCGGCCACGCTGGTCATCGTGGGCGTGATCTGCAGTGCCATAGCGGCTTTCTTCTACGTCCGCGTCATCGTGCTCATGTTCTTCACCGATTCCCCGGCGACGCCGCCGGCCCTGGTGTTCCCCACTCTCACCACCACCGTCGTCGCGCTCACCGCCGCGGCGACCCTGGTGCTCGGCATCTTCCCGCAACCGTTGCTCGATCTCGCCGAGCAGGCCGCGACCTTCGCGCGCTGAGCGCTCCGCCCCGTCGACAACGGGCCCGCCGTCTCGGACGGCGGGCCCGTTTCGTGCCCGGTACCCCGGGTCCCGGTGCGAGTTCCGCCTTTCGGTGGCGCGTGCCCGATTTTGACCCATAATTGTTTTGCGACTTATGCGAGATCCCCGGTGGGCACGGCGGCTTCGACATAGCGTGGACAGTGGGCCGGGACTCGGTGGGAGGCGGACGAATGCGAGCACATCCGGCGGCGATCGGATTTCTCCGGCAGGACGTGTCGGGGGTTCAACTACAGTGGCATCGGGCGCAGATTCAGCACGTGGCGCGGCGCCTGGGATACGACCTGTGCAAGACGATGGTCCTGAATCCGGACACCACGGGCGCGCACCTGAGTGACGCGATCTCCCTGCTGGAGGCCGAAGCGATCATCACCCCGAGCCTCGAGCACTTCGACGGCACGGTTCCCGACGATATAGTTCAGGTGGCGGACGTGATCACGGTCAGCCCGGAGAACACCTACGCCCGCTGGGTACTACCGCCCCTGGTGTAGCGACGATGACATTTCGAGCTCGAGGCCGTCTGCACTTTTGGACGATACCGATCCGGAGGTGAAGCATGACCACAAGCTCTTCGATAACTCCCACGGTACTGATGGAGGGGCTCGCGCTCGGCGAGTCACCTCGGTGGCACGACGGCAGGCTCTGGCTCTCGGACTGGCTCGCGGGTCAGGTGCTGACCGTCGACTACCAGGGCAGGCACTTCGTCCAGCTCGAAATCCCCGGCCTGCCTTTCTGTTTCGACTGGCTGCCGGACGGGCGCATGCTCGTGCTGGCCAACGGCGACGGGCGCAAGCTGCTGCGGCGCGAGTACGACACCCGGCTGCACACGGTGACCGATCTGAGCACGCTGTCCCCGCATCCCTGGAACGAGATCGTGGTCGCGGACAACGGGAACGCCTACGTGAACTCCATCGGCTACGACATGATGGGCGGCGCGGAACCCGCCCCCGGCCTGATCGCGGTCGTCTCCCCCGACGGCACGGCCCGCACGGTCGCCGATGACCTGCACTTTCCCAACGGCATGGTCATCACCCCCGACGGCGGCACCCTCATCGTCGCCGAGTCCCACGCCAAACGCCTGACCGCCTTCGACATCGAACCCGACGGCGGTCTCTCGCACCGCCGCGTCTGGGCCGAGGTGGACGGCCACCCCGACGGCATCTGCATCGACGCCGAGGGCGCCGTGTGGTGCGCGGCCATGACCCGCTGCGTCCGCGTCCGCGAGGGCGGCCAGATCCTGGCCGAGGTACCGCTGGACCGCGCCGCCTTCGCCTGCACGCTCGGTGGGGCCCAGTCCAACACGCTGTACGTCGTGGTCGCCGAATGGCAAGGCGCGGAAGGCATGTCCGCCGCCGCCACGCGCACCGGCCAGATCCTCACCGCCCCCGCGCCGGCGCCGCGCGCGGGGCACCCGTAGCCACCGGTCAGCGGGTGAGGTCGGCAAGCGTGCGCAGGATGATCGCGCGGGCCTCGCGGCCGTAGACGGCCGAACCTTTCAGGACCTCGAACATGCGGGCGTACATCTGACATTCGGCGGGCTGGGTGACCTGAATACTGGCCGTGGGGGTTTCCAGGGCGACCAGTTCGTCGTCGAAGATCCAGAAACCGGTCGAGGCCACCGCCTGGCGCTCGATCATCAGCGGGATGATGCCCAGCGAGATACTGGGCGCGGCCATGAGTTCGAGCAGCCGACCGAGCTGGCCCGCCTGCACCTCCGCGTCACCGAACCAGGTGCGCAGGGCCTGCTCCTCGAGAATGACGACGAACCGCTTGCCGCCGCGCTGCAGCACCCGCTGGCGCTCGAGGCGCACGGCCACCGCGGCCTCCACGTCGTTGGGGACCCCGAGGAATCGGATCCAGAACGAGAGCATGGCCGCGGAGTACTCGGGCGTCTGGAAGAGACCGGGGATCACGTTGTGCTCGTAGATCCGGAACACCCTGGTCTGCTCGTACCGCTGCTGGGTGTGCGCGCCCAGCACCCGTTTGAGACCGGCGCGGCCCGCCCGGCGGAACTCCACGTAGGCCGAATCGACCGCCCGCAGGGTCGCGAGCAGATCCTCGACCTGGCCGTCCGCGGCGCAGGCCCGGCACCAGTCGCGAATGTCCCCGTCGGTGGGCGTCTG
Organism: Nocardia sp. NPDC003693; assembly: GCF_053981095.1. Taxonomy (NCBI): domain Bacteria; kingdom Bacillati; phylum Actinomycetota; class Actinomycetes; order Mycobacteriales; family Nocardiaceae; genus Nocardia; species Nocardia sp. NPDC003693. The sequence goes on along the minus strand of NZ_JBSFNO010000003.1, from coordinate 188,740 downwards.
AATACCGTTCTCCAGCTTGGACACCCGGGTGTAGTGCTGACCGGTGGCCGCGGCGACCTCCCGGGCGGTCAAGCCGGCTTCCCTGCGGATCTCGCGTAGGCGTGCCCCGAGCGCGCGCCGAGCCTCCTGTGCCGAACTAGACGGGTTGGTATTCACGGTGCGGAATTGCCAGGGCCCACGCCGCGTCGAACGCGTTGCGGCACAGCTCGATATCGTCGGGAGCGGTGGAAATGGTCTTGCCCGTGGCCGAGCCGTTCCCGGAGTAGTGCAGAAAGACGACCAGGCGGTCGTCGATGAGATAGAAGTCGTTGCCGGGCAAGCGGAGCGAGGAGGTGAGCCGGCGGGGCACCCAGCGGATGTCCTCACCGGCCTCGATCATGGGCCGGGCGATGCTGTAGGACCAGAGCTGATAGTCGCTCAGCGGTTCGGAGACGATGCGGGCCCGGCGAACCGAGCGGCCCGCGGCGGTGTGCGCGCGCAGGGTCGTGCACCAGTCGTGCAGCCAGAGTAGGTCGTCGGGCTCACCGGCGGCCCACCGCGCCAGGTGCGGTAGCTCTGTCGCGGTGCCGTAGACATCGCGGGTCTCGAGATGGATCGCCTCGCGCCGGAAATCGATCAGTAGGCGGTCGAACTCGTCGTCACTGATCGAGAACACTGTCTCCCTGTTCGAAGAACGGCACCAGGCGGTCCGGGATCTCTACACACGACTCGCCGTCCGGAATGTTCATCTGGGCCAGGGTGTCCGGATCGGTGATGGCCCAGCCCTGCACCACCCACGACCCCCGATCGGTGCGGTACAGCGTCGGCGAACCGGTCGGATTCGAGCCCGGATCCTTGGCGACGAACGTCAAACGCATGGCGGCCTACCTGTCTCGAGAGTTGCGAACAGTTGCGCCCTAAACCTCCATGGTCGCCTCCGCCGCGCATGCGGTCAAGGGTGGAAAGTTGCTGCCGGAGCCCGCATTCGACCACTCGCAACAATTCGCAACATCCTTCCGGTGGGTGGGCCGAATTCCCTAACGTGAAGATCGGCATCGGCGCCGGACCGGGAGTGAGCGGCCCGCTGGCGTCGGCGATCCTCAACCGAAACGACCACAGGGGCGTGGATGGCGCTGACGAATACCCAGGCGAAAGTTCTTGGTGCACTCCCCCGATCGAGCGTCACCGCCGCGATGACCGTGCGGCAGTTGACGCTCGCGACCGGGCTACCCGAAACCTCGATTCGCCGGGCACTACTAGGTTTGCAGCGAGCCGGGCTCGCGGTGTCGACACTGCAGGGGCCCGTGGGGTGGCGGTCGACCGACCGCGGCCGGCGAGCCATTCGAATCGCCGGGTATCGGGAGTACGGCGGGGTACGGCCGTGAGCGGTGCGGGCGGCGGGCCCGCCGCCGCCCGCACCGGCGGTCAGTTGTCCCGCAGCACCTCGTGCACGCGCTTGGCGAACGCCGCGGGATCCTCGGTGAATCCGCCGTGCCCGCCGGGGAAGAGCTCCGGGGTGCTGCCGAGTGCGGTGGCCAGCGCCCGCGAGGTGTGATCGCAGAACTGCCCGGTCGAGGTCTCGCCGATTCCGATGACGATGCGGGCCGGCGCGGCGCGCAGCGCGTCGAGGTTCGGCAGCCAGCCCGAGGTCTGGTGCAGCTCGTGGTTGTAGAAGTAGTTGTCCGAGGCGATCTCCACCGGATCGCGGTCCGGGCTCGACATCTGCTCCAGCATCCCGCTGAGCATCGGCTCCGGGATGGTCAGCCCCGTCATGCGGAAGAACGCGGCCCAGGCCCCGCGTACGTCGCCCGCCCGGTGCAGCGCGATCATCTCGTCGGTCTGCGCCCGGTAGCTCTCCCGGTCCGCCAGCAACTCCCGCAGCGGCGGCTCGTGGGCGATCACCGTGTGCACCAGCGCCGAATGCGTCTGTGCCAGTGCCAGAGTGGTGACCGCGCCGCCGCTCGACCCGAAGACCGCGGCCGGGCCCGCTCCCACCTGGGCGATCAGCCGCGCCAGATCGTCGGCCCGCAACTCGGGCGTCGAATCGCTCTCCGGATCGTCGAGCACGCTGCGCCCGTGTCCGCGCGGATCCAGCGTCAGCACCGTGAAGTCCGCGGCGAGGAGTTCGGCGACCGGCTCGAACGGCACCGCGTCCATGGGCGCGCCGACCAGGGCCACCAGCGGCCCGGCGCCGCGCACCTCGTAGTAGAGCCGCCCATCGGGCACGGCGAGCGTTCCAGCGGTCACGGACGGGGTCGAGGTCATGATCTGCTCCTTGCGCACGGTCGACGGGGTCACCGGTACAGACGGTGCGGCGGCGCGAGATTCATCGGCCGGCGCTCATGCCGGAGTTTTCCGCCAGGGCGGGATCGTGCGGTAGGTGGCCGCGCGCAGCAGCCATTCGACGGGTCCGTAGCCGTGCCGCCGCAACCAGCGCTCGCCGGCCCAGAGTTGCAGGACGTACGTCAGCAGGGCGATGAGGAGAACGGCGAGCGGGGGCACCCGGTCGGCGAGGGCCAGGCCGTAACCGGTGTAGACGACCATGAAGATGACCGACTGGGCTATGTAGTTGGTGGCAGCCATCTTTCCCGCGGGAGCCAGGACGGTGATGGCCGAGGCCCACCGCCAGCGGGCGAGCCACACGATGCCCGCGACATACCCCGCGGTCATGAACGGGTTCGCCACTTCCTGGAGGCCGTGCAGGACCGCGGGGGTGTCGCCGTCGATGGCCCAGTAGGCGGTGGTCGCGATCGAGATCGGGAGTCCGACACCGAATCCCACGCGTATGGCGACCGGCGTCCAGCGGTTCAGGAGTTCGCTGTTCTCGAAGAGTCCGCGTTTGCCCGCCGCCAGGCCGATCAGGAACATGCCCAGGCTCGGGACGCCCTGACCGAGCCAGGTGAAGATCATGAAGACCGGCCCGGTCCGCAGTTGCTCGTGCAGGGTGTCGCCGAAGTCGCCGGTGTAGCCCGCGTGCATTCGCGGCAGGTCGAGCAGCTCCCCCAGCCCCGCGACCCCGCCGCCGCCGGTGAAGAACGACATCACCGCGTAGATCGCGTACAGCGTGAGGCCGGCGATCAGCGCCGTGCGCGGCCGAATCTTGCGCAGCAGCACGAGGATTGCGCACAGACCCGCGTAGAGGGTGAGTATGTCGCCGATCCACAGGAACAGCACGTGCGCCAGGCCCAGCAGGAACAGCGCACCGCTGCGGCGCAGCAGTCGCGGGACCGGCCGTGCCCCGGCCCGTTCGGCGGCGGCGATCTGCAGGGTGAACGAGTACCCGAAAAGGAACGCGAACAGCAGATAGAACTTGCCCAGGAACAACCCGTACATGACCGCGTACACGGTCCGATCCCACCCGCCGTCGAACATGGGCACGGGGTCGGCCGCGGTGCCGGTGAAGGACATCAGCATCGTCCCCACCATCACGTTGGTGACGAGAATCCCGAACAGAGCGAACCCTCTGAGAATGTCGACTTCGGCGATCCGCCGCCCCGTCGTCATCTCCACCTGAACAGCCATACCGCCACGCTACGGCCGCGCCGACCGGCTCACATCCCCCGGCGGCCCCCATCCCCGATGCGACCTGAGCGGTATTGACAGCGCCGGAAGGAGGACCCGGGCTACCTCTCGGCGACTACGCCGGGGTAGCCCGGCCGGTGTGCCGCGCCTCGGGCACGCGGCCTCCGCCCGCGCGCGCATGCCTACTGCGCTCGGCGTCGAGGTCTTCGCGCGGACGCGTGCGGCTCGGATTCGATCCCATGCCGCTGGAATCCGCACTCGCACACCGTGCCCGGCACTCGACCGTTCTGGCCCCGCCCGTTCCCGGCACCTCAACTGTGCCCGGCACCCGAACCGAGATCGGCATCGCGACGATCAGCGCGCGCGGTCGTAGATGAGGGCGATCTCGCCGAGTTCGCCGACCTCCTGATCGGCGAGCCGCCAGGCCGAGCCCGGCAGGCCGTCGGTGAACAGTCGCTCGCCGGAGCCGGCGATCTCGGGGGTGATGAGCAGGTACAGCCGGTCGACGAGGTCGGCGGCGAGCAGCGCCTTGGTGACGGTCGGGCTGGTGTTGATCAGAATCTCGCCGCTGCCAACGGCTTTCAGACCGGTGATCACCTCGGCGGCGGGGGCGTTCACGATCCGGGTGCGCTCCCAGGGCGCGGTGGTGATCGTGGTGGAGAAGACGACCTTCTCGGTGTCGATCAGCCACTTCGCGTAGGCGCGGTCGCGGGGATCGGCGTCGTCGTCCGCCGCGACGGTCGGCCAGTACCCGAGGAAGCCTTCGGCGTTCTTGCGCCCGAGGACGGCGGTCGTGGCGTTCTCGTGAATACGGCCGAGATGCCGGCGGGCGACCTCGGTGGTGGCGTAGGGAACGATCGCCGCGGCATCGGCGGGACCGCCGGGGCCGTTGTAGCGGCCGTCGATGGTGAGGGCGATGTTGGCGGTCACGACGCGCCCGGTCGAGATGGTCATATCTGTTCTACTTTCCTTGCGGTGGTGGTCAATTCACGGCGTCGACGAGGGAGCGGAGCTGGTCGAGGACCCGGCCCCAGCCGGTGTCGATGCCGGCGATGAAGGGGGCCGCCGCGACGGCCGAGTCGGTGATGGTGAGGCCGAGGCGCAGCGCGGTGCCGCCCGCGTCCGCGGTCAGGGTCAGCTCGTACGCACCGGTGAAGGAGACCGCGCCGGCGGGGTCGAACACCGTCAGATCGAAGGCGAGGTGTCCGGGTTCGGTCGCGGCGCGGACCGTGCCCGCGGAGCGGTACCGTCCCTCGGCGTCGCGATAGTCCAGGACGGCGCGGCCGCCGGGCCGGGGCTCGATCACGCAATCGGTGATCGTCATGGACGGTGGCGCCCACCAGGTTTCGAGCAGTGCCGGATCGGTCCAGTGGCGCCACACCTCGTCCGGGGTCGCGGCGAGCGCCCGCTCGAAGACGAAGGTCCGTCCGTTCGCCCATCCGGACCGGTCGGCGACGGCCGCGGCGGCGTCCAGCGCGGCCCGGTAGTTCGCGACGGCGTCGCGCTCACCCGCGGTGGCTTCGACGGTGTCGACCAGCTCGCGCAGTCGGTCCGCGAAGGCCCGCAGCGGTTCCGCCTCGACGGCGGCGATCCGCCGCTGCCCGAGCGGTGAGGTCGTGACGAGCCCGGCGCGCGCGAGCGTCTGCAGGTGCTTGGTGGTCTGCGGTTGCCGCAGCCCCGTCAGTTCGGCGAGTTCGCCGACCGATCGCGGACGTTCGGCGAGCAGTTCGACGATCCGCCAGCGGGCGCTGTCCCCGAGCGCCGATGCGATCTCTTCCATGAGGGGAAATATTCTATGAAAAGAATATTCCTGTCAAGGAATATATATGGGGTCGTCTTGACCAGCGCGTTCGCCGCCGGACCGGCCTGCCCGCCGGTCCGCGATGTCTCCGAAAATGCCACCGCCGCGGTGCCGCCGGAGCACGTACGTGCTCCGGCGGCAGCGCGGCGATCGGCGTCAGCGCTTGTGGCGCAGGCGGTACTCGACGGCGTAGGCGATCTTGCCGGGCTTGGCCTCGGCGTAGGGCACCGAGAGCTTGGCGAACTCGCCCTTGGTGGCGGCCTTTCCGTCGTTCCAGGCGGCGAGCACGCCGAGTTCACCGGCGGTCTTGCCCGCGGCGACGACGGTGCCCGCGCCGAGAGCGACCTGCCGCTCGGTCACCGTCTTGACCGCTGCCAGGTAGGCGGCGGGGTCGTTGCGGTTCCAGTCGCCCACCACGTTGGCGTCGCGCATCCATGCGCCCCAATAGAATTCCTGGAACGGGATGGTGCCCGCCTCGTAGCCGATGTCGCGGCCGAAGTACATGAGGCTGCGGTACTTGTCGTCGGCGAAGTTGGCCAGCCCCAGCGCGCGCGGCAGCTGACCGACCTGGATGGGCTTGCCCGCCACATCCTGCAGCCACACCCAGCCGTTCGCCCGCATGCGCTCCCAGAAGTCCTGGTGCGACAGCGCACTCAGGTTGTCCAGAACCCGCAGGCGCACATGGGCGTTCGCGCCACCGTCCGGGGTCTCGAGGAACGAGGTCAGGGTGTGATGCCCGTCGGTCAGGTACGCCTGCCCGCCGGGGCCGATCACGACCGTCTTCATGGGCGCGATGCTGTCGGCGGTCTCCTGCCCGACCGCGATCTCGCACTGGAACGAGGAGGCGTCACGCAGCTTCGCGCCGGCGCCGGCGGACGCGGCCACGCCCTGGCCGTTGGCCTCGCACCAGTCGTCGAACTTCTTGTTGATCGCGTCCTTGCCGAGCGTGTACCGGCCCAGTTTGTAGTAGACCTCGTCGTACCCGAGCGAGGGCTGCGTGGGCAGCACGTCGCCGATCCGCACGTCCAGCAGATCCCCGGCTTTGGCGCACCCGTAGTTCGAGCCGCCGAGTCCGCCCGATCCGGTGGAGACGCTCTCACAGGCGGCGGCCGCGGCCTCGCCCGGCGCGACCCAGCTCACCGCGCTCGCCAACGCCACGACCGCGCCGGTGACCGCCGCCGCCCACCTGGTCCGCCCACGTGTGGAACTGCTCATCGAAACCTCACATCCTGCTGAACACACAAACCGCATCACCCTGACCACGGCGGGTGACGGGTCGGCGAGCCGCGCGCGGCCGGATGCTGTTCCGCGAGCCAACAATTGGTGAACAAGCGCTCACTCGGGATCTCGTGCCCTGCGCTGTCCTGGTCTAGCGGGGAGCGGCTGTGCTCTCCGGCGAGCGCCCGCGCGGATCAGGCCTCGACGGTGACCTCGAGTACCTCGAACGCGGAGTCCAGCACCACCGCCGGCCAGTAGCCGTCCAGAAAGTGCTCGCCGCAGCTGTCGTCCAGGTGCAGCACGATCGTGCCGTCGGTGCGCGCCGCGACGGTGACCACCCGCAGGTCCGCCGCCGCCTCCTCGAGTTCCTGCGGGGTCGGTTCACCGAACGCGTGGGCGACCGCGTCCGAGGCCACCCGCCTCAGCGTCGGCAGCGCCCTGACGGCGCCCGCGAGCACCGGCAGCAACGCGCGTGCCCGGTCGGGGTCGGGTGTCTCGAGCATCAGCTCCAGCTCGTCGCTCGCGCCCGGCACCCGGCACTCGTACCAGTCGTGTTGCAGCACTTGCCCGTCGGCGAGCCGGGTGTGCGCGCGCTCGAACACCCCCAGCTCCGGGTGCGTGATGGGCGTCGGCGAATCGGTCATGGTCCCACCGTATCGATCGTCCGTCGTGGCGTTGACCCTCCCGTCGCTGGAGGGCCGATACTCGCCCCATGGACACACTGGACTTCAAGAAGCAGTACCGCGAGCTGTACGCCGCACGGCCGGAGCCGGTGCTGCTGACCGTGCCGGAGCTGCCCTACCTGATGATCGACGGGAAAGGCGATCCGGACGGGCCCGAGTACGCCGCGGCGGTGAGCGCCCTGTACTCGGTCGCCTACGGGGTTCGTGCCCTGCTGAAGTCGGCGGCCACGGTGATCTATTCCGTACCCGCGCTGTCCGGCCAGTGGGACGGCGGCCCGAGCGCGGACAGGTCGGACTGGACGTGGACGATGATGCTGCAGCAACCCCCGCAGGCGACACCGGAGGTAGTGGCGGAGGCGTTCACGGTGACCGGGAAGAAGAAGCCGGAGCTCCCCGTGGATCAGGTGCGCTGGGAGAACTTCGACGAAGGCGAGTGCGGCCAGATCCTGCACGTAGGCCCCTACGCGACCGAGCCCCCGACCCGCGATCGGCTGATGGATTTCCTTGCCGCACAGGGCAGGACGATCGCCGGCAGGCACCACGAGATCTACCTCTCGGCTCCGGGCCGGGTCGCACCGGAGCGGTTGAAGACCCTCATCCGCTACCCGGTGCGGGTCGTCTGAGTCGGGTTGCCCCAATTTTCGTGCACGATCCGGCCCAACCGGCGCGATTCCGCCACGAGAACGCCGATAGTGCACGAAAAATCGAATCATCGATGGTCACCGCCACCGGACCACCACCGAATTCGATAGCTTCATGCGCGCCACTCGGACAGGATGTGCGGATGCATTCGAAGGACGAACTCGATCGCATCGCTCGAGATCAGGACCGCTCTGCGACCTTCGAGCTGATACGCGAGCTGACCGAAACCGCCGACGATTCGGTCGCCGACGCACTCTGGAGGGTGGGAGACCCACGAGCAGTCCCGGCGCTCACCGCGATCGGCCGGGATCGCACCCGCCCGGACACGGTGCGGCAGGCGGCATTTCTGGTGCTGTCGGAAGCGGCGTCGGTACCCGGCAGCGGTGAGCTGCGCGACTGGTGGGCGTCCGGGGATGACCTGGTGCGCGCGTTCATCATCCGAGAGGCCACCCGCGACGAAACCGATCTGATCGAACCGGTGGCCCGCGACCCGAACCACGTGCTCCACCGCGACGCGATCATCGGACTCCAGTTCGGCTTCGAGGAGCCGCACTGGCAGGAGTACAAGATCGCTGGGCTGGCGCATCCCGATCCGGCCGTCCGGCGGACCGCGGCCGACTCACTGCTCTGGGACGAGCCGGTTGCCGCCGAACCCGGCCTGCATCGGGCCGCCGCCGATGACGACGAGGCCGTCGCGTGCGCGGCGATCGACACGCTGCGCTATTACCCCAGCCGGGCGACGCTGCGGTCGCTCGATGAGATCGGGCAGGGCGAAGGCGAGCGCGCGGTGATGGCCCGGGACGCCAAGGATTACCTGCTGGCCGATTTCGAGTCCGAACGGTCGTCCCTGGCAGGGTGGATCGAGCCGGTCGCCGACCTGCTGGGGAACGAAGATGTCGAGCCGGATCCGTGGTCTCCCGGGCCGCCCCCGATCAAGCCGTCCGCGCCGCCCGCGCCCGAAGTCATCGACCTGTTCTCCGATCCCGATGGTTCGTGGGCGCCGAAATTCGCGATGCTGCGAGACCGTGATTGGAGTGGGGTGCGAGCCTCCGATCGCCCCGGCCTGGCGGCTTACCTGGCCGCGCACCCGGATTCGGTGGTGCGAGCCGAATGTTGTGCCGCCCTGGCGAACTGGCACGCGACCGACCGTTTGCTCGAGCTGGCCCGTGACCAGAACGCGGGCGTCCGCAAGTCCGCCGTCTACTACCTGCGCTACGTGCCCGCTGCCCGCGAGGTTGCCGCGTTCACCTGGGATCTGGTCGAATCCGGTGCGGTCGCCGGGACAGCCGGCTACGAGGCGCTGGCCACCTGTGCCGCCCACACGCCGCCCGGTGCACTCGACGAACGGCTGGTCGCGCTGGCGCGCACCGATCTTCGCGAAGCGATTCGCCTCGAAGCCATCAAGCAGCTCGGCGATCGTATAGAACCGCTGCTCCACCTACTCGCCGAGCCGCCCCTGCTGACCTGGGGAGTCCACGTTCTTCTGGTGGAGGCCTGCGGGAAGGCCGGATTGCAGATTCCCGGCCGGCGACAGTTACGGGACGTCGACAACCTGCATCTCGCGGCCGCCCTCGGACGGTGATTCGCGGCGAATGTATCACGCTGTGGAGAAACCGTTTTCGAGGTAATCGGTGCGGCCCGAGTGCCGAGCTGCCCGCGCGGCAGCCACCCGCCGGGCCAGCAGCGCGGGCAGTCGCTCCGTCGCCTCGCCCTCATCGCACCAGGCCCAGCTGCGCAGCTCGGACTCCTGCAGCGCGATCGCCGCGGTCTGCTCCCGGTCCAGCTTTCCCCCGTCGTACAGGAACATCACCCCGTCGGTGGGATACCGCCCCGGCGGCACCCAGTCCACCACCAGCAGCCTCCCCACCGGAACGACCAGCCCCAGTTCCTCCCCCACCTCCCGAACGACCGCCGCCAACGGCGATTCGTCGGCCTCGACCACTCCGCCGGGCAGCTCCCAATGGTCCTTGTACGTAGGCTCGACCAGCAGCACCCGGTCCCCCTCGTCCACGAACACCGCCCCCGCCCCCATCCGCTTGCGCGGCAACCCGGCGAAGTACTCGTATCTATCGGACTCCATGGGCCACAACACTATCCAGCTCAATCCACCGCCACGGCGGATATCGAACGCATACCTGGACCACACCCGCTCGTCCCACGAGGCATGCCCCGAGAAGGGACCGAAAGGCCAGGCGATCGGTCTCTTAGTGAACAGGCGCGAGGAATGCCGGGAGTATTCGTGAAGGAAGTGTCGGGATCCTTCGGGGATCTCGTGGGGAAACCGGGTGGCGGGGTAAGCGTGTGACAGCGTGGCCGAGTGGAGACGGCGAGAACCTTTGGGGAGCAATTTCATCCGGTGGGGCGGCGGTGGTCGGCGTGGGTGATACCGCTGTACCCGATCGGCGGGGTCGGGGCCGCGTGGATCACCTATGACCGGATGGTCGGGAGCGTTGTCGACTGTGTGCACGACCTCGACGGCGGGTCGGCCTTCTGGCTGCTGTTTCTCGGGGCCTCGGGGCTCGTCGCGATGGTGACCATCGCACTGGTGGCCGGGATGATCGCCGTCGGCTCGAACCGGCTGCTGCGCACGTCGCCGGCCTGGGAGAGATTCAGCGAGGCCGTTCCGATACTGGTGACCGTTGCGGGGGTTGCGTTGATCATGTTGACCGGCATATTGCTGCTGAACGAGGCGACGTTGCCCGCCGACTACTGTGCGCGATTCGATCAGATCCGATACTGACCGGCGCCCGATACAAAACGACGGACCGGCTTTCGGATGGTCCGAAAGCCGGTCCGTGGTCACCACCGGGCAGGGAGAGCGACTACTGCACGCGTTCCCAGCCCGGGCGGGTCTTGTGGGTGCCGATCGTAGCCTCGTCGCGGCTGCGGTAGACGATGTAGGGGCGGGTCAGGTAGCCGATGGGGGCCGAGAACACGTGCACCAGGCGGCTGAAGGGCCAGAAGGCGAACAGGGCGCAGGCCGACAGCACGTGGAGCTGGAAACCCAAGGGGGCGTTCACCATCAGCTCGGGTTCGGGCTGGAAGTAGAAGATCGACCGGAACCACGGGGAGACGTCCTCGCGGTAATTGTGCGGATTGCCGGTCAGGTTGCCGTAGAGGGTGGCGCCCAGCCCCAGGGCCAGGGTCAGACCCAGCAGCACATACATGATCTTGTCGTTCCGGGTGGTCGCGGAGAAGACCGGGCCGACCGTACGCCGGCGGTAGATCAGGATCAGCAGGCCGGCCACCGTCGCGACGCCCGCCACGACGCCCAGGCTGTAGGACGCCGTGTGATACATGTGCTCGCTGATGCCGATCTTCTCGGTCCAGGACTCCGGAATCACCAGGCCCACAACGTGTCCCAGGAACACGAACACGATCCCGTAGTGGAACAGCGGGCTGCCCAGGCGCAGCAGCCGGTTCTCGTAGATCTGCGAGGACCTGGTGGTCCACCCGAACTTGTCGTAGCGGTAGCGCCAGACGAGCCCCACCACGCAGATGCCGAGCGCGGCGTACGGCACGCCGACCCACAGCAGAACATCCTTGGCGCTCAGGTTCATCGACGGCCTCCGATCACTTGCGGCATGTAGGTGGGTGGCGCGAAGGGCTCCAGGCCGACGTCCTCACCGGGCGGCCCCTCGGCGATGAGCCGGGCGATGGCCTCCTGCTCGTCACCGCGCAACGGCTTCAGCGTCGCCGACAGCGAATCGAGCGCCCCGGCCCACGGCGACTCGGCCTCGTGCAGCGCCCGGCGCATGACCTCGATCCCGGCCCGATGCTCCTCGAGCAGCTCCTGCCCGGGAACCGGGTGCGTGGAAGCGAATTCGAGCACCACGGCCAAATGATCCGACAGCTCCCCGTCCTCGAGCAGCAGCCCCGAGGCCCGGTACAGCTGCTTGAACCGCAGCAGCGCCATCCCGCGCTTGCGGGTGTCCCCGTACAGGAACCACGTCAGGTACGGGCTGAACCGCTTGCGATGGTCGAAGGTGTCCACGAACTCGATCGCCAGCTCCACCGGATCGGTGTTCTCCAGATGATTCAGCAGCGGCCGCAACGGCGCGCCGACCCCCGCCGGCAGCGTGGCCGCCGCCCGCCGCAGCATCGGCAGCGCATCCAGCACACTCTCGTCGGGATAGGCGAGCAACAGCGATTGCACCTGAAACGCGCCCGCCCGCACGGACTCCGGCACCTTCACCGGCGGTGCCTCCCGCCCTCGTCGCTCGGCATGAGTCCTTCGGGGGTACCGCGCCCGTCCCAGTTCAACAGGTTCACCCGCCCGCTGCCCTCGACCCCGGCGTACGAGTCCGCGGTCTGCCGGTCCTGCAGCATCCGGAAGTTCTCCACCGCGATGGGCGTCGGCTGCCCCGAACTCTCACCGAACGGCCCCGAAGTGATCATGCCCGGCCCGCCGTCGTAGTCCAGGCTGCAGTCGGTCGCAAGTTCCTCGAGCCCGTGTGCCTGTTCGGCGTGCGCGGACGGAATGATGTACCGCTCTTCGTATTTGGCGATGGCGAGGAGCCGGTACATGTCGTACATCTCCTGCTCGCTCATCCCGACCCGCGCGGCGATCTCCGGCCGCGACTCGCGCCCGAGATTGATGTCGCGCATATAGCTGCGCATGGCGGCGAGCTTGCGCAGCACGTCGTTCACCGGTTCGGTATCCCCGGCGGTGAACAACTCCGCCAGGTACTCCACCGGAATCCGCAGCGCCTCGATGGCCGCGAACAGATTGCCGTGATCCTCCGCGTCGTGCCCGGTATCGCGCAGCGCGTCCACCACCGGCGACAGCGGCGGGATGTACCAGACCATCGGCACCGTGCGGTATTCCGGATGCAACGGCAACGCCACCCGGTACTTGCGGATCAGAGCGTACACCGGCGAATCCTGCGCCGCCCGCACCCAGTCGCGCGGCATACCCGCCCGCTCGCAGGCCGCGATCACCTGCGGATCGAAGGGATCCAGGAACGCATCGCGTTGCGCGGCATAGAGATCCTTCTCGTCGGGCGTGGCCGCCACCTGCGCGACGGTGTCGGCGTCGTACAGCATGACCCCGATGTACCGCAGCCGCCCGACACAGGTTTCCGCGCACACCGTCGGCAGCCCGACCTCGAGCCGCGGAAAGCAGAACGTACATTTCTCGGCCTTGCCCGTGCGGTGATTGAAGAACACCTTCTTGTACGGGCAACCGGATATGCACATCCGCCAGCCGCGGCACCGATCCTGATCGACCAGGACGATGCCGTCCTCTTCCCGCTTGTAGATCGCCCCCGACGGGCACGACGCCGCGCACGCCGGGTTCAGGCAGTGCTCGCAGATCCGCGGCAGATAGAACATGAAGGTCTGATCGAACTCGAACTTCACCTTGTCCCCGACCTTCTTCAGGATCGGATCGGACTGCGCGAGTTCGGGTGCGCCACCGAGATTGTCGTCCCAGTTGGCCGACCAGGTGATCTTCGTGTCCTTACCGCTGATCAGCGACCTGGGCCGCGCCACCGGGGTGTTCTGCTGCACCGGCGCGGTCGTGAGCGTCTCGTAGTCGTAGGTCCACGGCTCGTAGTAGTCGGCCAGCTCGGGCAGGATCGGATTGTCGAAGATGGTGAACAGCTTGTGCATCCGCCCACCGCCGCGCAGCTTCAACCGGCCCTTGTGATCCAGCGACCACCCGCCGCGCCACTTGTCCTGATCCTCGTACGTGCGCGGATACCCCTGTCCGGGACGGGTTTCCACATTGTTGAACCACACGTACTCCACGCCCGCGCGATTGGTCCACGTCTGCTTGCACGTGACCGAGCAGGTATGGCACCCGATGCATTTATCGAGGTTCATCACCATTGCCATCTGTGCCATGGGCTTCATCGGTAGCGAACCTCCTGGCTGCGACGGCGGATGACCGTCACTTCGTCGCGCTGGTTACCGGTCGGGCCGAGATAGTTGAAGGCGAACGAGAGCTGGGCGTAGCCGCCGATGAGATGGGTCGGTTTGATCAGCAGGCGGGTCAGCGAATTGTGAATGCCGCCGCGCTTTCCCGAGGCTTCCGCGAGCGGGACGTCGATGAGCCGATCCTGCGCGTGATGCATGTACACCGTGCCTTCGGGCATGCGGTGCGAGACCACCGCGCGGGCCACCACCACGCCGTTGCGGTTGACCGCCTCGATCCAGTCGTTGTCCGAGATCGAGAGTTTCGCGGCGTCCAGGTTCGACATCCAGATGGTCGGACCACCGCGCGAGAGGCTCAGCATGAACAGGTTGTCCTGGTACTCCGAGTGAATCGACCACTTGGAGTGCGGGGTCAGATACCGCAGGGTCAAACCCTGCGCGTCCTGCGACCCCAGCGGCGTTTCGGCGAACAGCGCGGTCATGTTCAGCGGCGGCCGGTACACCGGCAGGCCCTCCCCGACCTCCTGCATCCAATCGTGGTCCAGGTAGAAATGTTGCCGGCCGGTGAGCGTGTGCCAGGGCTTGTGCCGCTCCACGTTCAGCGTGAACGGCGAGTACCGCCGGCCCCCGCTCTCCGACCCCGACCACTCCGGGGAGGTGATGACCGGAACCGGCGCGCGCTGGGTGTCCGCGAAGGTGACCTGCTTGCCCTCGTGCTCGGCGGCCAGATCGGCGAGCGCGGTGCCGGTGCGCTGTTCCAGGGTCCGGAAGCCCTGGGTCGCCAGGTGCCCGTTGGTGGTGCCCGAGAGCGCCAGGATCGCCTCGCAGGCGTCGATATCGCGCGCGAGCGAGGGCCGCCCGTCGGCCGGTCCGCCGTGCACGATGCCGTTGTGCCTGCCGAGATAGTCGATCTCGCGCTCGACCCGGTAGGTGATGCCCTTGGTGGTCGCGCCGAGCGTGTCCAGCAGCGGGCCGATGGCGCGCATCTTGGCGTGGACCGCGGGGTAATCTCGTTCGACGACCGTCAGCCGCGGCATGGTCACGCCCGGAATCGGTTCGCACTCACCGGCTTTCCAGTCCCGGACCACGCCGTGCGGAGTGGCCATCTGATCGGGGGTGTCGTGCAGCAGCGGGGTGGCGACCAGATCTTTGCGCACGCCCAGGTGCCGGGCGGCCTGCCTGCTGAACTCCTTGCCGATGGTCATGAACGCGTCCCAGTCCGTGCGCGTCTGCCACGGCGGGGCGATGGCCGGACTGAAGGAGTGCACGAACGGGTGCATGTCCGTCGAGGACAGGTCGTGTTTCTCGTACCAGGTGGCCGCGGGCAGCACCACGTCGGAGAACATGGTGGTGCTGGTCATCCGGAAGTCCAGGGTGAGCAGCAGATCGAGCTTGCCGGTCGGGGCCTGATCGCGCCAGCGCACCTCGACGGGCCGCGAACCCGACGGAGCCTCCTCCGCGCGGAGTGAGGAGTCCGCGCCGAGCAGGTGCTTGAGGAAGTACTCGTTGCCCTTGGCCGAGGAACCCAGCAGGTTCGAACGCCAGATGGTCAGCACCCGCGGGAAGTTCCGCGGATCGTCCGGGTCCTCGCAGGCGAAGCCCAACTCCCCCGACTTCAGCTGCGCCACAATGTGATCGGCGGGCGCGACCCCGGCGGCCTCCGCCTCGTCCACCAGGTCGAGCGGATTGCGGTCGAAGGTCGGGAACGAGGGCATCCACCCCATCCGCGCGGTCTGCGCGAGCAGATCCGCGGTGGAGCGCCCGGTGAATTTGCCGTTGCCCGCGGTGGTGGTGAGCGCGTCGGCGCTGAACGGGTCGTAGCGGAACTGATCGGTGTGCAGGTACCAGTACGCGGTCTGGATCATCTGGCGCGGCGGGCGCGTCCAGTCCAGGGCGTTGGCGACCTGCGCCCAGCCGGTGACCGGACGGCACTTCTCCTGTCCGACATAGTGTGCCCAGCCGCCGCCGTTCACGCCCTGACAGCCGGTGAGGGTGGTCAGCGCCAGGAACGTGCGGTAGATGGTGTCGGAGTGGAACCAGTGGTTGGTGCCGGCGCCGAGGATGATCATCGACCGGCCGCGCGATTCGGCTGCGTTGGTGGCGAATTCGCGTCCGATGCGGGCGGCGACCTCGGGTGCAACGCCGGTGATCGCCTCCTGCCAGGCGGGGGTGCCGGGCTGGGTGGCATCGTCGTAGCCGGTGGGCCATTCCCCCGGCAGCCCCGGGCGGTGCACACCGTACTGCGCGAGCATGAGATCGAAGACGGTCGTGACCAGATGCCCGCCGACCGTGCGCACCGGGACCCCGCGCCGCAGCTCCGCCGCCGAGCCGTCGCCGGTGTCGAAGCGCGGCAGGGTCACCGGCACCGACCGCTCGCCGTCCATACTCAGCAGCGGCTCGACGTCGCCGAGTTGCAGATTCCACTTACCCGCGCCCTCGTCGCCGTAGCGGAATCCCAGGGAACCGTTGGGCAGCACCGGTTTTCCGGCGCCGTCCAGAAAGATTGTCTTGAACGCCGCGTTGGGTTCGCCCGCGAACTCGGGCAGGTCGGCGGCGGTGAGGAACTTGCCGGGGCGGAAGCCGTCCGCGGTCTCCTCGAGCCGGATCAGGAACGGCAGATCGGTGTAGCGGCGCACGTACTGCTGGAAGTACGGCACCTGCTGCTCGATGAAGAACTCGCGCAGCAGCACGTGTCCCATGGCGAAGGCCAGCGCGCCGTCGGTGCCCGGATGCGGGGCGACCCATTCGTCGGCGAACTTGACGCTGTCGGCGTAGTCCGGGGCGATGGAGACGACCTTCTGCCCGCGGTAGCGCGCCTCGGCCATCCAGTGCGCGTCCGGGGTGCGGGTCACCGGGACGTTGGAGCCCCACATGATGAGATAGCCCGCGTCCCACCAGTCCCCGGATTCGGGCACGTCGGTCTGGTCGCCGAACACCTGCGGCGAGGCCACCGGCAGGTCGGCGTAGAAGTCGTAGAACGAGAGCATGGCCCCGCCGATCAGGGACATGAACCGCGAGCCCGCCGCGAAGGAGGTCATGGACATGGCCGGAATCGGGGAGAACCCGGCGATGCGGTCCGGCCCGAACCGCTTGACCGTGTGCACGTGTGCCGCCGCGATCAATTCGACCGCCTCGTCCCAGCTCGCGCGGACCAGGCCGCCGCGCCCGCGCACGCTCTTGTAGCGGCGCGAGAGCTCGGGGTCCGACACGATCGATTCCCAGGCGAGCACCGGATCACCGAAGCGCTTCTTGGCCTCTCGGTACATCTCCAGCAACACACCCCGGACGTACGGGTAGCGCACCCGGGTCGGCGAGTAGGTGTACCAGGAGAAAGCCGCGCCGCGCGGGCAGCCGCGGGGTTCGTACTCGGGGCGGTCGGGTCCGGTCGAGGGGTAGTCGGTCGCCTGGGTCTCCCAGGTGATGATGCCGTCCTTGACGAAAACCTTCCACGAACAGGAGCCGGTGCAGTTGACCCCGTGCGTCGAGCGCACCACCTTGTCGTGCGACCAGCGGTCGCGGTAGAAGTCGTCGGCCTCGCGCCCGCCGTGGAGGTACTCGCTGCGCAGGTCCGGCGACATCTCGGTGCGCGTGAAGAATCTCCTGGACTTGATGAGAGCCTCGGTCAGTTCGCCGTCCAGCGCATAACCGCTGTTCCGCGCCATCGAACCCGCCTTCCCACGATGACCGCCGACGTCACCGCCGCACGATCGGCCACTCGAGCACACGACTAGGCAGACCGTACCGGCAAATATTCGGCAATCAGGGAATTTCGGGTCGACCGGGGGTCGGTGGCGTACCTCGTCGAATCAGTTCGAGACCGGCTCTGCCACGCCGCGTTCCACGCGGGCGGCGGCCACCAACTCGCTCGCGCCGACCAAGATCGTCAGCAGCCCCACCGTGACGGCGAACGCGGTGTCGGACCGGAAAGGCCCCACCGCCACGACCATGCCCGCCGCCGCGGTCGCCAGCCCCACGCCTTCCTGCACACCCGAGCCGACGTACTCGTTCGACCAGGCCGCGACGATCGCCAGCACGACGCCCCGGATCATCCACCCCATGCCGATCCACAGCGCCAGCAGCAGCACCCACTGCCCGCTGTCGAAGCACCAGATGGCCAGCAGCAGCGCGACCGCGCCGCTGAGCGCCTCGATCACCTTGAGCCCGGTCGGGATCTGCGCGCCGAAGGCGACAATGAACTGCGCCGCGGCCGACCCGAGCAGAATCAACGCGGCCAGCACCCCCATGGCCACCTCGGACTTGTTGGGCCACACCGTGAGTGCCACCCCCGTGGCGATGGTGCAGATCCCACTGATGATCAGCGCTTGCCAAGCCCAGTCGGCAAACACGGCGGTACGCCCCTCGATCCGATTGGTGGGCATAGATCAATGGTATGACCGATAAGTCCAGTTGGTCGGAGGTCCGGGAATCCCGCACGTCGGTCGGCGGGGCCGGGGCGTGTCATGTCAGCCGTTGTGCGATCAGGGGGTCGGGTCGGCGAGGAAGTGGACGACCTCCCACAGGTGTCCGTCCGGGTCCGCGAAGTACCCCGCGTAGATTCCCCACGGGCGTTCCAGGGGTGCGCGGACGATCGTGCCGCCTGCCTCCTGTGCTCGCCGCAATGCCTCGTCGACCGCGTCGCGGCTGTCCACGAAGTAGCCCAGGCTCATCGGCGAACCCGCTATCCGGTCGAGGGCGACGCCGGCGTCCTTCGCGAGGTCGGACCGCGAATAGAGCGACAGGATCAGGCCGCTCGGCAGCGTGAACATCGCGACCGCGCCACCCGGATTGTCTTGGTCGCCTTCGTATTCGGTGCCGATGATGCCGGGGGACGTCAGTCCCAGGCCCGCGCGATAGAAGTTCAGCGATCGCGCCAGATCCGCTACGCCGAGGGTGATGGCGCCGATGTCGGCTGTCATGTGCGGTTCCTCCATCCGACTGTCGGGATTGCTGTCAACCAGGAAACGCCGGGCACGACCGGAAGTCTTGAACATATCGGACGTGCGGTCGTGCCCACCCTCGGGTGATCGACCGCGCGGTCGATCACCGGTCGAACTACTGATCTGCCCCGAGACTCGCCTTGGCCGTCTCGTAGTCCCCGCTCGGCGCGGCCTCGTCCTTGGTGTAGATGAGGTGCAGCACGCCCGTGGTGAAGGTCGCCGAGGAGATCAGTTTCAACGGCAGCGTGGTGTCGCGATCCTCGAACAGCCGCAGACCCTTGCCCACCACGATCGGATGCACCAGCAGGTGCAACTCGTCCAGCAGCCCGAACTCCAGCAGCTGACGAACGACCGAGACCGAGCCGCTCATGGCGATGTCGCCGCCGGGCTCGTTCTTGAGCGCGGTCACCGCCTCCCGGAGGTCACCCTTCAGCACCTCGGAGTTCCGCCAGGTGAGCTCCAGATCCTGGTGCGTGACAACGATTTTGCGGGCATCACCGAACGACTTGGCCATGGCCGCGTCCTCGCCCCCCGCGTGCTCGCGCTCCGGCCACGCCGCCGCGAACCCCTCATAGGTCTCCCGCCCGAGCAGCAGGGTGTCGGCGGTCCCCATCTGCGCGCCGACCGCCGCCCCCATCTCGTCGTTGAAGTACGGAAAGTGCCAGTCCTGCGGGTCCGCGACGACGCCGTCGACAGCTGCGAACAGTCCAGCGGTGATCTTCCTCATTGCCAGCTCCTGGGTCGGTTGTTCCTGTGTTGCCTGATCTGACGAACCGGCGCGCGAAAACTCATCGGTCCCGCTTCGGAACAAATTCTGATCTTGTGAGTGCCGAGATGACCCGTACCCTCACGGGGTGGTGTGGTTCAGCGGGGAGTTCCTTCCGACGGCCATCCCGACCTGGTCGCCCTCCTCGTTCGAAGTCCCGAGCCCGAAGCCGAGGCGAAGCTGCTCGCGGACTTCACCGGCGGCGTCGCGGACGGAACGACCGTGGCCCTTCCCGGCGCTGAAGTTCGTTCAGGACGGTTCCGGAGTGATCGCCGGTCGCAGGCGATCCAGCACATCCAGGAGTAGTTCGAGGGCGGTTGGGTTGCCGTCCACGGTGATTCGGCCACCGGCTACCGCCGCCGCGAGATCGAGGTCGCCGCGTGCGAGGTCGATGATCGCGGCGAGGTCTGTGGTGAGGGTGGCGTCCGCGGTGCCGACGGGGACGCCCGGGGTGACGATCGCGTCGCCGTCGCGCAGGTCCAGGCGCGCGGTGGAATCCTCGATGTGGAACTGATACGTGGCGTACTTGCCCGCGATGACGGCCGGGTCGATCAGTTCGGCCAGGAACACCAGGGTCCACTCCGCGCGGTAGATCTCGGCCGGTTCGCGGGTGTGTTCGAGCTGATGGCGCATTCCCCAGATCGCCAGTGGCACAAGGGCTCGGGCGAGCTCGTGGCCGATATCGGTGAGTTCGTAGACCTGCGAGGCGGCCGGTGGGGGCAGCCGGCGGTGGGTGACCACGCCGTCCTGCTCGAGCTGTTTGACGCGGTTCGCCAGCAGGGTCGTCCCGATGCCGGGGAGGGCTTCGCCGAGGTCGGTGTAGCGCTTGGGACCGGACATGAGCTCGCGCACAACGAGCAGCGTCCAGCGCTCGCCGACGAGATCGAGGCTGCGGGACAGGCCGCAGTACTGGCCGTAGGTACGCCGGGTCATGAGGTGACTCTAACTTCTCGTCAGTATTACTCACAAAACAAGTAGTTCATACTATCGATTCTTATGTTACGGTCGCCGCATTCGTTCGAACCGAGGAGTGATCGTGACCATCGACCTTGCGGAATCGACTGTGCTCGAATCGATTACGGACAGCTCTCTGGCGGAGGTGCGACACCGCTTCATGATGATCGACGGACTGCGGATCCACTACGCCGAGGCCGGATCCGGTGACCCGCTGATCCTGCTGCACGGCTGGCCGCAGCACTGGTGGGAGTGGCGGCACCTCATCGGCCCACTCGCACAGCGGTATCGGGTGATCTGCCCCGACGTCCGCGGCCTCGGCTGGTCCGAGGGATCGGGCTCCGGATACGGGTTCGAACGGCTCGCCCGCGACGTCGTGGATCTGATGGACGCGCTGGACATCCCGCGCGCCCGGCTCGTGGGCCGGGACTGGGGACTGGTCACGGGATATCGCGCCTGCCTGAACTGGCCCGAACGATTCGAGCAGTTCGTCGCCATGGCCGGTATCCACCCCTGGTGCCTGGACGGCGTTTCCGCGCCGGTGTTCTACCGGCCGTGGCACATCTACCTGCTCGCCGCGCTCGGCACCTCGAACCCGCTCTATCTCCGACTCACCGAACGATGCCTGCGCGCCTGGCGGCACGAGGGCCGCTTCACCGCCGTCGAGACCGAGACGTACCTCCGGAAAATGCGCACCCCGACTGCCCACGCCGCCACGGTCACGTTCAACCGCAGCGTCATTCGCCGCGAGGTCCCCGAGTTCGCCCGCCACTACCGGCTCCTGCGCCTGCGCGTCCCCACCCTGCACCTCAACGGCGCGCGCGACCCGCTCAGCGAAGGCGTCCCGCACTCCTACCGCGACTACGCCGACGACATGACCCTCGAACTCGTGCCCGACTGCGGCCATTTCATCCCCGAGGAACAACCGGCCTGGCTCCTGAACCGCTTGCACGACTTCTTCGACACGGCGGACCGCACTCCCCCGAATCCACGCGATTGACCCGGGAACGGGAGAGAACCGCGCACCGGTATCGATACTGCCGCGACACCGTATCGGTCGGCTCGGCCGGCCCGTTCGGTCACCGCATCTCGATCCTGTCGACCGCGTCGCCGTAGGCGTGCGCCGAAGTGTCGCAGGCCGCCACGAAGTCACCCGGGAACCCGAGTTCGAAAGGCGCCGCCGCTTCCAGCGTTCGGACCGCTTCGGTCGGCAGGGTCAGGGAGGTCGCGGACAGGTTCTCGGCCAACTGCTTCGCGGTGCTCACGCCGACGATGGGGAGTACCGCGCGGGAGTGGTGCCGGGTCCAGGCGAGGGCTACATGTGCCGGGGGTACGCCGAGGTCGGCGGCCACCTCGGTGACCGCGGTGGCGATCGCCAGGTCGTGTCCGGTCAGGGTCGACGGATCCGAGCGGTTGCCCGCGACGCCGGTCAGCCTGCCCTGGGCCAGCGGGGCCCAGGCGGTCACGCTCAGGCCGAACGCCTCGGCCATCGGCAGCAGCTCGCGTTCGGCATCGCGCTGCAGCAGGTTGTAGGGCACCTGCAACCCCGCGAACTCGGTCCAGCCGCGCAGTTCGGCGATCGTATTCGCCTGCGCCACAACCCAGGCCGGGGCGTCGGAGATGCCGATGTGCAGGACCTTGCCCGCGCGCACCATATCGTCCAGCGCGCGCAGGGTCTCCTGGATCGGAGTGCGCCGATCCCACACGTGCACCCAGTACACGTCCAGGTAGTCGGTGCGCAGGCGGCGCAGACTCCGCTCCAGCGACGCCACGAGATTCTTGCGGTGATTGCCCCCGGCATTGGGATCGCGCGCGTCCCTCGTCAGGGTGTATTTGCTGCCGATCACGAACCGGTCCCGGTCGGTGATCGTCGCGCCGAGCACCTCTTCGCTGGTGCCGTACGCGGAGGCCGTATCGAGGAAGTTGCCGCCCGCCTCGGCGAAAACCTCCAGTACCCGGCGTGTTTCGCTCTCCTCGCGCAAGGCCATGGTCCCCAGGACGAGTTCGGACACCCGCAGCCCGGTCCGGCCGAATAGTCGGTATCGCATCATGGTGAGCAGTCTGCGTCAGAAGGGCGAGTGTAGGGAGGCCGTGCCAGTGCCTCCATAAGGCTCAGGCACTCACATTCCTGCGCCGATACAGCCTGCGCCGCTGGAACGTGCGCGCGGTCAGCGACGAGCCGAGCCCGTGCAGCACCACGCTGCCCGACACGGTCAGCACCATGATCGTCAGTGCCAGATCGGCGTCCCTGTCGTCCTGCAACTGGTTGAAGGCCAGCAGCGCGAACACGATCGACGTCGTCCCGCGCGGCCCGAGCCCGCCGATGAGCAGCCCCTCGATCCGCGTGAGCCCGGACCCGATGAGCGAGAGCATGACCGGCACGATCCTGATCACCGTCAGCACCGCCGCGCTGAACAGCCACAGCCGCCAATCCCCCACCTCACCCACGATGTACACCGCGACCACGCCGAACACGAACCACATCACGATGGTCAGCAGGAACCCGACGTCGTCGATCAATTCGAGCTCCCGCAGATGCTGCTCCCGCTTGCGGAAGCGGTGCAGCGCCAGCCCGCACACGAACGCCGCCACGAAGCCGTTGCCGCCGATCTGCGTGGACAACGCGTAGGTCAGCAGCGGCGCCGCGACCAGAATCATCCGCTTCGCCTGCGCGTTCATGAGATTGGCGCTGTCGGACCGATTGCTCAGTCCCGCGAGCACGGCCCCGACCAGCACACCCACCGCGATCGCTTTGAGCGCGGCGGGCACCGCGGTGCCCAGCGCCTGCGCCGGCGACTGCTGCTGGGACACGTCACCGGCCAGGATGAGCGCGAAAATGATGATGGGCGAGACGATTCCGTCGTTGTAGCCGCTCTCCACGTTCAGGATGTCGCGTACCCGCGTCGGGAGCCGCCCGTCCCGCAGAATGGCGGTGGCCGGCGCGAAGTCGATGGGCACCACCACACAGGCCACGACCAGCCACATCGCCCAGCCGTAGTCCGGGAGCACCAGCAACCCCAATCCGACCGCCGCCGCGAGGCTCAGCGGCATGGCGATGAGCAGCAGCCGCAGCGACGCGCCCGGATTGCGCCCCAGCAGCCCGCCGCGCACCTCGACCGCATCCACGAACAACAGAACCGCGAGCACGATCTCCGCGGTATGCAGCGCCACACTCGTATTGAGCGCCGAGCCGATGTTCTCGCGCGTCGACAGACCCACCAGCGCGCCGGCGGCCACGACCACCACCGCGGGACCGATGCGCCACGTATCCAGCTTGGCGGCCAGCAACGCCCACACGATGATGGTGGCGGTCACGGCGAGTATGGAAGCAACCATTCGGTTATCTTGTCAGGCGAGTTATCCGACCGCGCGGCGAGTTCGGCTCGGCACGCCGCAGAGGTGATCAACGGATTCGCGAAGGACAGCGCGATCGCCGAGAGCTACGCGGGCACTACTTGATCGGGCCCGTCCACCGACATCGCCAAGGCGGTATCCAGCCACGACAGAGCGGTCGCCGAGGTGATCGGTGCACCGAGCAGCTCACCGGTCGCACTCCAGTACCGGTCGACCCGACCGCCGACGGGGCCGATCAGCAACCGCCGCCGCAACTCCGGCGTGTCCGCCACCCCGCGGGCCCGGGCGTGCGCGTCCACGAAACGATCGAGTTCGACACCGGGCCGGGGCGCTACTCCCTCGGCCACCCGCGAGCCCGCTTCCACGCACGCGTCGGCCACCCCGACGAGCAGTCCGCGCCGGTCCCGGATCCGGAACGGCTCCTGCCGCCACAGCTGTTGTTTGAGCTGCGCACGCACCACCGGATCAGAGACCGCCACAACGAGTTCGGCGTAGCCGACGAGCTGCGCCGGACTCGGCTCACCCTCCGGAACCGGCACGTTCATCGACAGAAACGCCTCGAGCAGATCCGGCGGGAGGGCGCCGAGCGCACCCCGCCAGAACCCGATCAGCGTCTCGCGCGCGCCCCGTCGATCCGCGACGGCCGCGAGCAGTTCCAGGCGCACCGCGCGCTCGACCGGCCCGGCAGACTCGACCGCCACCAGCGCCGCACGCCGCCACGCCAGCGCGTCGAGTTCGATTTCGAGCGCGGCTCGCTCGGCGGCCAGTACGTCGTCGAGTGATCGTTCCCCCGCGAGTACCTCGGCGATGGCGGCCAGCCCGAGACCCAGCGCCCGCAGCCGGCGGATCGACCGCAGCCGCTCCACCGCGGCCGCGGTCTCGAAGGTCCGGTGCCCGCCGCCGGTGCGGTCGGCGTCGAGAAGCCCGCTGTCGCAATAGAACCGGATCGTCCGCACCGGCACACCCGTCAACTCCGACAGCTCGCCGATACTCGCGCGCCGCGTGTGCTGGATCGCTGTCACTTGAACCTCCACCCCGGTGGAGTTTCTACGGTACCGGCACCCCACAGACGAGGAGCCGTCCCATGACCACCCATCCCACCCCCGCCGCCGAAGACATCTGGCGTGCCGTCGCCACCGAGCGCACGAGTCTGCTCGCCATGCTCGAGCCACTGACCGAAGCCGACTGGCAGCATCGCAGCCTGTGCGCGGACTGGCGCGTCCGCGATGTGGTCGCCCACCTCATCCTGAGCGCCGAACTCCGGCTCCCCCGGCTCATCCGGGAACTGATCCGGGCGCGCGGGGACATCCACCGCGCGATCCGGGTCAGCTCCATCGAGCACGCCGAGGCGCACTCGACCGCCGAATTGCTCGGCCAGCTCCGCGATTCCATTCCCGCGCGCGTCACCCCGCCGGGCACCGCGCCCATCGATCGGCTCATGGATCTGGTGGTCCACGCCCAGGACATCGCGATCCCCCTCGGGATCGAGCATCCCGTGCCCGAGTTCGCGGGCAGGCTCGCACTCGAACACGTTTGGGGGATGCGGGATTTCCGCGCCGAGCGCAGATTCGCGGGCCGCCGCCTGATCGCCACCGACCTGGACTGGGCCGCGGGATCCGGAGCCGAGACCAAAGGTTCCGCGATCGAGCTGCTCATGCTGGTGACCGGGCGAACGACCGGCTAGCCGTCGCCGAGCGGGGCCTCGACCATCGAGGCCCCACCCGCGATCGAGCAGCTAGCGGAGCTTGCGCAGGAACTCCCGCATATCGGTGATCAGCAGATCCGGGGTCTCCATCGACGCGAAGTGCCCGCCCCGATCGAACTCCGACCACCGCGTCACGGTGTTCTGCTTCTCGGCGATCCCGCGAATCGTGGCATTGCCGGGGAACACCGCCACCGCGGTCGGCACACCCGAGTTCGGCAGATCCGCGCCCCACTGCTGGGACTCCTTGTACAGCCGCATCGAGGAGCCGATCGTGTTGGTGAACCACAGCACCGAGATATTGGTCAGCAGCATGTCACGATCGATCGCCTCGTCCGGCGTTGACTTCGAGGGATCCACATAGGTTTTCACCACGTCCAGCACCCAGGCCAGCAGGCCGGCGGGCGAATCGGCCACCGCCGGGGCGAGGGTCTGCGGGCGCGTGGAGTGTATCCCCGCGTAGCCCGAGGTGTCCTGACTGCTCCAGTCGGACAGAGCCGCGATCTTCTCCTGATCGGCGGCGCTGTACCCGGAACTGTCGTCGTCCCAGGACGGGATGGTGATCGGATCGTTCAGGTGCACGCCCACCACGTGCTCGGCGTCGATCCGGCCCAGGTTCGGCGCGACGAACGACCCGGCGTCCCCGCCCTGCGCGGCATAGCGGTCGTAGCCGAGCTCGGCCATGAGTTTCGCGATCAGCTCGGCGCTGCGCTCGGTGCTCGCCTGCCCCGGCTGCCGCGTCGGGCCGGAGAACCCGAAGCCGGGCAGCGTCGGAATGACAAGGTGGAACGCGTCTTCCGGATCGCCGCCGTGCGCCCGCGGGTCGGTCAGCGGGCCGATCACCTCGCTGAAATCGGCGAACGGCCAGCCGTGCACCAGCACCAGCGGCAGCGCGTTCGGCTCGGGCGAGCGCACGTGTAGGAAGTGCAGGCGCTGCCCGTCGATCTCGGTGACGAACTGCGGATGCCGATTCCACGCCGCTTCGTACGCGCGCCAGTCGTATTCGGTCCGCCAGTACTCGGCGAGCTCGCGGACATAGGCCGTCGGAATGCCGTAGCTCCACTCCACGCCCGGCAGTTCGTCCGGCCAGCGCGTGTTCGCGAGGCGCGCGTGCAGATCATCGATCACATCGGCGGGAATATCGATCTGGAAGGGTTCGGGATTCGTCATGCTTCTACGGTAGAAACCGCTTAGGCCAGCTTCTGTCCTAATCAGCGCGCATTCTGGAACCATGCTCGAAACCTCTGCGCGGCTGCTGCGCCTGCTGTCGCTGCTGCAAACCCATCGTGAATGGTCCGGCGCCGACCTGGCCGACCGGCTCGGGGTCAGCGGGCGCACGGTCCGCCGCGACGTGGACCGGCTCCGCGAACTCGGCTACCCGGTCGACGCCGTGCAGGGTACCGCCGGATACCGACTCGGCGCGGGCAGCGCCCTGCCGCCGCTGCTGCTCGACGACGAGGAGGCCCTGGCGGTGGCGGTCGGACTGCGCACCACCACCGGCGGTACCGTCACCGGCATCGAGGAAGCCTCGCTGCGCGCGCTCGCCAAACTCGAACAGGTGATGCCCTCGCGGCTGCGGCACCGGCTACAGGCCCTGCAGCGCACGGTCGTTCGCGTGGAACCGGGAACCGGCCGGGTCGAACCCGACGCCCTGCTGGCCATCTCCGACGCCTGCCACCGCCGCGAACGCCTGCGCTTCGACTACACCAATCACGGTGGCGGGCAATCGATCAAGGAGGTCGAACCGCACGCGCTGGTGAACTTCAACCGGCACTGGTACCTCGTCGCCTGGGACGTCGCCGCCGGGGATTGGCGCACCTACCGCGTCGATCGCCTGCGCCCCCGCATTCCCACCGGTCCCCGCTTCCCACCCCGCGATCCACCCGACGGCGACGTGGTCGCGTTTCTCTCACACCGGCTCTCCTCGGGCACCTGGCCGTTCCGCGCCACCGTCACCCTGCACCGCTCGGCAACCGAACTCGCCGACCGCATCTGGGCCGGAATGGGCGCGCTCGAGGCCGTCGACGAACACAGCTGCCTGCTGCACGTCGGGGCGGACTCGCCCTGGGCGCTGTCCTGGATGATCACGTCCATAGACACCGATTTCACCGTCACCGAACCCCCCGAACTGGTCGAACAGATCCGGAATCTGGCCCGGCGCTGCACCGATGCGACCCCTCCGGTGAATCCGGCCGTGTCACAGTGACGTTCGCGGCCGGGCGAATATCACCCGGAATTCGGATTGAGAAGGCGAACTCCGGGTACGCCCGGGGGCAGAAGGAAGTCCGGCCGGTGCCGGGCTGACCGGCATCAACACAGTCGCCCATTGTCGAAAAGGTAAGCCGCGATGCAGAACATCGCCGAGCGGATTCGCCTGTCGGCCATCCAGGTGTGGTGGTCGGCCCGCGATGCCGCGTTCATCGCCAGGTCCGAACAGTTTCCCGCGCTGAGCCATGCCAACGCGTCCTCGTCGCTGGCCGCGGTCGACGGCTTGATCGACAAGATCTGCCGCGCCGCCGCGCACGACTCCGCGCCACCCGATCGCGAGTACCGCCCGGGATAGGGTTCCGGAATTCGGACGCGCGGCTCCGCCCGCCGATCCGCGCGGCATAAGCTGAGGGGCAAGCGTTTCCGGCCGCTGCCCCGAGCGGCCCGCGCGAAGGGATCGACGTCGTGACCATCGCCCACCCACCCGGGCCCCGGCTGCCCAGCATCGTCCAGACGGTGATGTACGCGAAGTGGCGCGGCGCGCTGCTCACCCGGGCCCAGCGGCGGTACGGCGACGTATTCGGGCTGCGCCTCGTCCCGCCCTTCGGGCGCCGCGTCGTCGTGTTCTCCAGGCCCGAGCACATTCGGGAGATCTTCGCCGCCGACCCCGCCGATCTGCATGCCGGAGAGGGCAATCGGCTGCTCATCTTCGTCATGGGCGAACATTCGCTGTTGCTCACCGACGAAGCCGAACACGCCCGCGCCCGGCGCCTGCTGATGCCCGCCTTCGCCGGCTCCGCCCTGCGCGGCTACCGCACGCTGGTCGAGGCCATCGCCAAGACCCATATCGACCGCTGGGCGGGCGAAACCCGGGTACACGCGCTGGACCGGATGAACGACCTGACGCTCGATGTCATCATGCAGGTGGTGTTCGGCATGACCGACGAGGACCGCCGCGCGGCCCTCGCACCCCGATTGCGGCGCATCGTGAACCTCAATCCCATCGTGTTCTTCGGCTGGAAGTACCCGCGCCTGCAGCGCATCGGCCCGTGGAAGCGGTTCCGGGACAATCAGATCGCGATGGACGACCTGCTCTACCGCGAGATCACTCAGCGCCGCGCCAATCCCGAGGTGGCACAGCGCGTCGACGTGCTGTCGCGGCTGCTGGCCTTCGGCTCCGGCGAGAACGCCGCCGACGCGCCGCTCTCCGATGCCGAACTGCGCGATCAACTCGTCACGCTGTTGCTGGCCGGGCACGAGACCACCGCCTCCGCCCTGGCGTGGGTCTGCCACGAACTCGCCGCCGATCCCGCGGTGCAGGAATCGGCGCGCACCGCCGCGCTCGCGGGCGACGACAAATACCTGGAGGCCGTCCTCAAGGAGGCCATGCGCCTGCGCACCGTCATCGCGGCCACCGGCCGCAGGCTCACCCGCGACATGACCATCGGCGGCGTGGATCTCCCCCGCGGCACGATCGTGTCCACCTCGATCCTGCTCGCGCACGCCCGCACCGGAAGCTTCCCCGACGCCGCCCGATTCCGCCCCGAACGGTTCCTGGACGGGACCGTGGCCGCGAACACCTGGCTGCCGTTCGGCGGCGGTGTGCGCCGCTGCATCGGCGCGGGCTTCTCGCTCATGGAGGGCACGGTCATCCTGCGCGAGCTGCTGACCCGCTACCGGTTGTCGCTGCCGGAGGGCGTGAGCGGCGAGCGCGCCCGGATCCGCAACATCACCCATGTGCCCGCGCGGGGTGCGCCGGTGCTGCTGACCGCGCTCTGACGAGGCCCGCGCCCGCGATCGGCTCGGCGCGCAGCCGGGCCATAACCGCTCGAGCGGCACACACCACGCTGGGTCTCGACCACGTCGAGGCCGCCGGCGATGCCATGACCGGCGCGCCGTGGTCGCGAGCGAATCGGGGGCTGCGACACCCGAAGCCGGTTCGGCTTTCGCCGCGGCTCGAACCGGCCGGGACCACGCGCCACGATCGAGAACACGCCGATCTCACGTCCGGTGGCGACCCGATTCATCCGCCCGCACGAACGCCGCGCACTCGTCGCATTCGGCGATCACCGGGTGACCGCACTCGCCGACGTGCGCGAGAAACCGGTCGGTGGCCCGCAGCAGCGCGATCTGTTCCCGCACCTCGGCGCGTTTGGCGGCGATGAGGGCGACCCGCTCGTCGTGCCCGCTGAGGCCGAGCCGGCGAATCTGGGCCAGCGACAGTCCCGTTCGCTGGAGCCGCCGAATCAAGCGGACGACATCGAGGGTCGGCTCGTCGTACCCGCGATGGCCCGCGGAATCGCGCGGCGGCCGCAGCAGGCCGACCGACTCCCAATGCCGCAGCACGTGCGCTTCCATGCCGAGCAGCGCCGCGGCGTCACCGATCTTCAACAGCGTCGAGGTGGTCATCGCTTCGCCCCTTTACTTCACGTCGACCCTTTACTTCACGTCGACCTTAAGTAATACCGTGCATCGTCCGCCGCGGCCGCGAGGCCCGGAATCAGGCGGTGAATGGAGATTCAGCACATGTCCGACCCGGTTCATTCCCCCGGCCTTCTCGAATGCTGCAGCGCCGTAGCCGGTCTGGTGCGCGGCGCGGTCCGCCCCCGTCCGCGCGACGAGCGGTTCCTGCGGTCGATCACCGACGCCGGCCTGCCCACGCCGCGCGCCACCGTGCGGGTGACCGCGCTCGAGCAGGTTCCGCGCAGCGTGCCGACGGCCGCCATCGTCGAGGGCGTCCACACCCCGCGGCGAATCACCAACGCGCTCACCACCTTCCTGGTGCGGCACCCGAGTGCGGTGTTCCTGGTGGATCCGAGCGTGTGCCTGGACGCCGAAACCCGGGCCATCGCCCAGCTCCCGGCGATCCTGCGCGCGGTGGTGCGGCCGCCCGCGAGCACCCTGGCGACCATCACCGCGCTCGCCAACGAGCCCACCCTGCCCGCACCGGATTTCGCGCTGCCCACCCACGCGCACTGGGACCACGTCTGCGGCCTGCTCGACCTGCCGGGCCTGCCCGTGCACCTGCACCGGCCCGAATTCGACTGGGTCACCGCCGGATCGGTCGCCCCGGTCGGCGGCGTCCGCGACTCGCTGGTCGACCGCCCCGTCGAGCTGTACGACCTGGACGGCCCGCCCGTGCTGACGTTCACCCGCAGCCGGGACGTCTTCGGCGACGGCAGCGTCGTCCTGGTCGATCTGCCCGGTCACACGCCGGGCAGCGTCGGCGTCCTCGCGCACACCGAGCGCGGCTGGGTGCTGCTGGCCGGTGACGCGGCCTGGCACACGCTGCAGATCTCGGAGATCCGCCAGAAGTCCGGCTTCCCGGGCAAACTCGTGGATCACGATCGCGACCTCGCGTTCCGGACGCTGCACCGACTGCACCTCGCGCGGCACGCGGCGACCGTCGTGCCGACCCACGACCACGCCGCCACTGTCACCCTCGGGACTGATTCGGAAGCCGGTGCGCACCCAGTAGCGTGATGCCATGGACGTCACGGTTCGCCCGGCACTCGCTTCGGATATCCCGACCATGGGCAAGGTATTGGGGATCGCCTTCTCCGACGATCCCGTCTTCACCTGGCTCATCCCCGACGACAAGGTGCGCGCCCGGCGCGCGGCACTGATGTTCGAGGCCCTCATCCGGCATCAGTTCTTCGCCACCGGCGGCGCCGAGGTGGCGCTCGACGACAACGGCGTACTGGTCGGGGTGGCGGTCTGGGCTCCGCCCGGCAAGTGGAGCTCGAGCGGGCTGGCCTCGCTGCGCATCCTGCCGGGGCTGGCGCGTGCGCTGCGGGGCAAGCTGGCCCAGGGTGGCCGGATGGCCGAGACCATGGCCGAGCATCACCCGAAGGATCCGCACTGGTACCTGGCCTTCATCGGCACGCTGCCCAGCGCGCGCGGGCGGGGTTTCGGTCAGGCGCTGCTCAGTTCCCGGCTCGATCGCTGTGACGCCGAGGGCGCGCCCGCGTACCTGGAGTCCAGCAAGCCCGACAATGTGCCCTACTACGAGCGGTTCGGGTTCGAGAAGACCGGGGAACTGGACGTCACGCACGGCGGGCCGCTGATGTGGCCCATGTGGCGCGATCCGCGCTGATCAGCGGCGCGCGTGTCCGGTGCCCGGCACCGGACACGCCGTTCGCCGAGCAACCGCCCCCGCGTCCCCGGCGTTACGATCGGCCCACGTCGGCCCCGGCCGTCGTGCCGCGGTCGCGATGTTCGCCGTCAGCTGATATCAGTTAGCTGAGAATGCGACAAAACCGGCACTTTCGAATCGGCTGTCCGTTGAAACCGGTAGGGCGGCCGATGCGCCGCCGTGAAGGAGTTGATCATGAGCCTCATCGGCGCGGTACTCGGATACATACTGACGGCATTCATCCTCGTCATGCTCGCCCGGCTGATCCTGGACTGGATCGCCACCCTCGGCGACAACCCTTCCTCGACGTATCGGGCACGCGAGATCATCCACAAGCTGACCGAGCCGGTGATCGCACCCGTGCGCAAGGTGCTGCCGCCCATCCGCGCGGGCGGGCTGGCCATCGATCTGGCGTTCACCATCGTGTTCGTGCTGGCGATCATCCTGCGCTCGGTCTTCTTCAGTCTCTGAGTGTTCGCTCCGCTTCGCCGTTCGCGGCGAAGCGGAGTTCCGGAGAAATCGTATTTCATTCACAAGAACCACAATTCGCCCAATTCCGTCATTAATGGCTTTCGGAGTTGGTTCCACTGTCGGAAATCCTGCGGGCAGGTAGCATCTCGCAATGGCCTACCAACAGTGAGGAACTTCATGACTGAAGACGAGAAAGTGTCGATGTCCTTTCCGCCGGCTGAGCCTCCGCCATTTCCCGAGCCCGAACCGCAGCCGCCGAAACGCGGAATCTCCCGCCGCAGACTCGCCGCCATCGCGGGCGTGCTCCCGCTGGGCGCCGCGGCGGTCGGCACCGCCTTCTTCGTGCGCGACGAGGGCGACACCCAGCCCTCGCCCGTGCGGAACAGCGCCGAGACGAACGCTCGCACCGCGGCCGGCGCCGACACCATTCCCACCCAGTCCGCGCCGCCGGAGGGATTGCAACCCGAAATCGCGAAGATCGGCGGCCGGCATATCGCCGCGTTGCACGCCATTCACAACTACATGGCACACATTTCGAACTATGAACCGCAAACCCTGGACAGCTATTTCGCCGGGGCCATCGATTCCACGACGGGTGCGTGTCGCCAGCAATTGATCGACACCCGCAATTCCACCCGCGACTATTTCGTCTCTACGAACACGCGCTGCCAGGTCATCGAATTCAACGCGGGCCTGCGCGCGATCACCGGCACCACGGCATTGGGCATCGGCTACGTCAAACAATCCACCTCGAGCGATCTCGCGCCGATTCCGTCGGTGTCCCTGGTCGCCATGGCGGTGACGGCCGAGGAGCAGACCGACGGACGCTGGCTGATCAGCGACGTCAAGCGCATCTCCACCTGAACGAACCGGTCGGCCGGTTCGCCACGCCGGGCGAACCGCCGCGACCCTCGGCAATCCCACGGCACAAGGGTTTACGTCACCATGCGTGGATCCCTCGCGCTGCCACCGCGAGTGCGCCACCGTCGTCGATGCACTGATTCGCATGTCCTCACCCCACATCGACGCAAGGACGCGACCATGACCGTCACCGACGAATACCTCGCCAACAATGCCGAGTACGCCGCGCAGTTCAGCGGCCCGCTGCCGCTGCCGCCCAGTAAGCACGTCGCCGTGGTGGCGTGCATGGACGCCCGGCTCGACGTCTATCGCATTCTCGGATTGAACGACGGCGAAGCCCATGTCATCCGCAATGCCGGCGGTGTGGTGACCGACGACGAAATCCGTTCTCTCGCCATCAGTCAGCGACTGCTGGGGACCACGGAGATCATCCTCATTCATCACACCGACTGCGGCATGCTCACCTTCACCGACGACGATTTCAAACGCTCGATCCAGAACGAGACCGGCCTGAAGCCGGCGTGGTCCGCCGAGGCGTTCCCGGATTTGGACGAGGATGTGCGCCAGTCGATTCGGCGCATCGAGGCGAGTCCGTTCGTCACGGCCACGACGTCGTTGCGCGGATTCGTATTCGACGTCGCCACGGGCAAACTGAACGAGGTCATCGGCTGATCCCCCCGGCTCGTTCTCGAGTCGCGCGAGGGGCGGCTCGAGAACGAGCCGGTCGTGGCTACGCGGAGACGGTGGTGGCGGGTCGCCGCCAGATCCACACCGCGGCCGTCGCGAAGACGGTGGCGCAGGCCAGCCCGAAGGCGGCGGCGCCCAAGCGATACTGCCAGTGCGCGAGGTCGGCGAACGCCCCCGCGCGGGTGGGCGGGAAGAGCCCGAAGGCGACCGCCATCACCGCCAGGTAGGCGCACGAGGCCAGGGTGATCCAGGTCAGCGGGCTGCGTCTTCGCCACCGCCGGGCCGCGTCCTCGGACCGCGAACCCGGCTGCACGTCACGTTCCGACTGATTCGCCGGCTGGCTGATCATTGCGACAGACTACTTCCAGTAAACGGACAATTCGGGACTCGAAGGCTCGCCACGCGAGTCGCGCGGTGGCGGTCGGGGCCGAACCGGCTTCCACTCCCGTGTCCGGTGGCCTCGGGGCATCGCGTGCATCGGCGACCCGAGGCGCGGAGTCCGGACACCTCCGCTACACGCCGCTCGAGCCCGGGCCGTGACCCGGGTCACCCACTGTTACGCGGCCGCCGTCGGCGGTGTCTCGATGGCATGACTCCAAACAACACCGTCAGCACCAAGGTCGTCGTCATCGGGGGCGGATACGCGGGCATCGTCGCCGCCAACCGCCTGGGCCGCCGCGCAGACGTCGCGGTCACCGTCGTCAACGCGCGGGCCAGGTTCGTCGAACGACTCCGGCTGCACCAACTGGTGGCCGGCAGCGGAACGGCGAGCGCGGACTACGGCCCGCTGCTCGGCGAGAACGTGCGCTTGGTCGTCGACAACGCCGAGCGGATCGACACCGCGAGCCGGACCGTGCGGCTCGCCTCCGGCCGAACGTTGGAGTACGACTACGTCGTGTACGCGGTCGGCAGTACCGCGGCGGTGCCGGACTCGATACCCGGCGCGGCCGAATTCGCCTATCCCCTGGCCGAATTGGAGAACGCGGAGCGGCTGCGGGCGCGG
Organism: Nocardia sp. NPDC003693; assembly: GCF_053981095.1. Taxonomy (NCBI): domain Bacteria; kingdom Bacillati; phylum Actinomycetota; class Actinomycetes; order Mycobacteriales; family Nocardiaceae; genus Nocardia; species Nocardia sp. NPDC003693. The sequence goes on along the minus strand of NZ_JBSFNO010000003.1, from coordinate 153,940 downwards.
CTCGCCGAAGTCCCCGCCGACGCGCCGATCACCGTCGTCGGCGGCGGGCTGACCGGCATCGAGACCGCGGCCGAGTTGACCGAACAGGGCCGGCGGGTCACCTTGGTGTGTGGCGGCCGGCTGGCCCCGGGCTTCTCCGAGCGCGGACGCCGCACACTGGCGCACTGGCTGGCCCGCCGTGACGTCCGGGTGATCGAGGAGGTGCGGGTGACCGCGGTGCGGGAGCGGCGAGTGCTGCTGGCCGATGACAGCGAGGTGCCCGGCGCCGTCGTGATCTGGACCGCCGGCTTCGGTGTTCCGGACCTCGCGGCGCGCAGCGGCCTGCGCACCGACGGACTCGGCCGGCTGCTCACCGATGAAACGCTGACCTGCATCGACGACGATAGCGTGCTGGCGGCGGGCGATGCCGCGGCGCCGTCGAATCAGCCGCTGCGCATGAGCTGCCAGGCGGCGGGCCCGCTCGGCGCGCAGGCCGCCGAGACGATCCTGAGCCGCATCGCCGGAAAGCGGCCCGCCGCACTGGATATGGCCTTCCTCGGCGCGAACGTCAGCCTGGGCCGCGGGGCGGCGGTCGTGCAGTTCACGCACAAGGACGACTCCCCCAATCGGATCGTTGTGCGCGGCAGGCTCGCCGCGTCGATCAAGGAGATCGCGACCAGGGCCACGCTGTGGGGACTGCGCGCCGAGGCCCGCCGGCCCGGATCCCTGGTGTGGGCCAAGGGCGGGCCCCGGCCCGAGACCGTGGTGCTCGACACCTCGGCAGGCCGCGACCGATGATCGCGCCCGACGAGCACGCCGAGAGATTCACCCTGCTGCGGCCGCTGCTGTTCACGATCGCCTACGAAATCCTGTGCTCCGCAACCGAATCCGATGACGTGCTGCAGGACAGCTATCTGCGCTGGGCCGAGGTCGACCTGTCGGCGGTCCGGGACACCAAATCGTATCTGGCGCAGGTGGTCACCCGGCAGGCACTCAATGTCCTGCGGTCGCGGACCCGGCGCCGGGAGGACTACGTCGGCCCGTGGCTGCCCGAACCCCTGCTCCTGGCCCCGGATGCCGCGACGGACGTCGTGCTCGCCGAGTCGGTGTCCATGGGCATGCTCGTCCTGCTGGAAACACTCACCCCCGAGGAGCGCGCGGTCTTCGTCCTGCACGAGGTCTTCGGCTTCGAACACGACGAAATCGCCGGGGCGGTGGGCAAATCCGCGACCGCGGTGCGCCAGCTGGCCTACCGGGCCCGCGGGCACGTGCACGCCCGGCGCAATCGGTTCGGGCCGGTCGACACCGCCCGCACCGCCGAGCTCACCGGCCGCTTCCTGGACGCCGCCGCCAGCGGCGATCTGGCGGGGCTGCTCGCCATGCTCGCGCCGGATGTCACCTGGACCACCGACAGCGGCGGCAAGGTCCTCGCGGTCCGCGAACTGCTGATGACCGGGGCCACGCGGATCGCCCCCGTGCTGCTGACCCTGCTGCGGGCGATTCACCGGTTGCCGGACGCGCGCCTGGAACCGGTGCACTGCAACGGTGATTCCGCCGTGGCGATTCGTCGCGGCGATAGGCTCGAAGCCGTGGTGGTGCTCGAGTTCGCCGACGGAAAGATCGTCAACGGCTACGCGATTCGGAACCCGGACAAGCTCGCGGCGCTCGGGGTGACCCGCACGATCAGCCGGACCGCCGACGCTCAGGGGTGAGCGTACGGACAACCACCGCAACGCACGACGGCCGGACGCGTGATTGCGTCCGGCCGTCGTGCCGAGTTGCCGTGGTCAGCGCTTGCGCGCGATACCGGCTACGACCATCGTCTCGAATTCGTTCAGCGCGTGGGGCGTCATGGTCTCGTCCGGACGCCAGTCCGCGCACGGCCGCACCGCCGGATCGTCGAGCGGTTCGAGATCGCCGAACAGCGCCTCGATCTCCTTGAGCGGACGGCACTTGCCGCGCCCGAACGCGTCGAAGATCTTCCGTTCCGTCGCGACGGCCTCGCGGGTCTCGCCGGAGCGGAAGTGCGAAATGTAGATCAGGCTATCCGTCGGCACCTGCTCGGCCCAGTAGCGAACCACGGCCGACGGGTTCTCCTCGTCCTCGAGAAAGCTCAGGACCGCCGCGAACAGGATACCGACCGGCTCGTCGAAGTTGATGAGCCGCTTGACATCCGGGTGTTCCCGGATCGCCTCGGGTTTGCTCGCGTCGGCTTCGACGAAGGCGATACCCGAATCGACAGCGAGCAGTGCGCGGCCGTGGCCCGCCACGAACGGATCGTTGTCGACGTACACGATGTGGGCGTCCGTGTGCTGGGCACGCGCCACCTGGTGGACATCGGAGTTATCGGGATCGGGGAGGCCGCAACCGATATCGATGAACTGCCGAATGCCCTGCTTGGCCATGGTGCTCACCGCGCGCCGGACGGCATGCCGGTTCGTAATCGCGAGTTGGTCGGAACCGGGCAGATCGCCCTTGAAGTAGTCGCCGACATCCTTGTCGACGCCGTAGTGATCCCGGCCGCCGAGTACGTAGCTGTATACGCGTGCGACACTCGGCCGCGATTGCCGTTGTCGCATGGTGTTGATGTTCAACTCTCACACCCCTTTACCCTCCGTGCACCAGCGGGTTTGTCGATCGCACGGGAAGCTCGCCTCCGGCAGAACCTTGATTGAAGATCATTCCAGATCAACGCCCGGACGGAGCGTGCTTTCCCTCAGACAATACCGTGACGAACCCACGTTCAGACCCTCTCATGGCAATAACGCTCGCGGGTTGCGGATGGTGAACCTCGATGCGGCGCAGCGGGTTCCATCCGCTCTCGTTACTGAGACTCACGTTCGATAGCGAGTCAGATGGGAACCTACCGTACCGAGGTCACGCCCCGGTAGCGCAGCGGGCCTCAGCCGGTCACTTCCGCCGCCGTGCCGCGTCCCGTCCGGCCGCTCGCCAGCAGCTCGTCCAGCTGGCGTTCCGCGCGTTCGGCGCGGGTCAGCGTCTGCAGGCGGGCGTCATCGAGGGTCGCCATGCGCGCGGCGGATTCCTGCCTCACCTGGTCGAGGGCGGTGGCCGATTCGGCCCGCACAGCGGCGATATCGGCGGCGGCCGAGCGCTGGGCGGCCGCCATGTCCGCGCGCACCCGGTCAAGTTCCTCCCGCACCCGGGTCAGTTCGTCGCGGGTCTCGGCGACGACCTGATTGCGTTCTGCCACAGCCTGTTCCGCCCGTTCGATGGCCCGCTCGGCGTCGGCGGCCCGCTGCACCGCCAGATCCCGCTCCGCGCCGGCGGCGGTGATTCGCTGCGTGGTGTCCCGGCGCACCTGCTCGATCTCCGCCGCGGTCTTGGACCGGGCCAGTTCGATCTCCTCGGTGGCCTGCTGACGGGCCCGTTCCACGTCCTCGGCGGCCTCCCGGCGAATGGTCCGCACTTCGGCCTCGGCCTCGGTGCGCGCGGCGAAGACATCGTCGGCGGCCTGCTTGGTGATTCGCTCCATCTCCCCCAGCGCGTCGTCACGGGCACTGAGCGCCTCGGCGATTCGGCCCTCGGCGGCTTCGGCGGCGGCGATCGCGTCCTCCGCGGCAGCCTCCGCGGCGGTGCGGGCGTCCTCCGATTCGCGCCGCGCCTGTTCGGCGCCGACGACCGCCATCTCGGCTTCGGCGATCTTGCGGCCGGCGTCCGCCTGCACGGCCTGGACCTGGGCCTCGGCCACGGAAGGGTCGGCCAGCGTGGACAACTCGGCCACGCTCGCGGCCAGGGTAGCGCTCAACTGGTCCGCCAGCGTCCGGAACTGAACGAGCAGTTCATCGGCTCGCAGCCGGGCCACGGTAACCGGCCCCCGTTGCGTCACAGTGACGTTCGCGTCCGGACCCGCCACCTCCTCCTGCGACAGCCTTTGCCGCTCCCGCCACGCTCGCCAGCGCGTGTGGTCCGGGTGTTCACAGTATTCCGAGGGCCGTCCCGGCCCCGTTCCCCGAGTGATCGGTTTCGTACAGCCCGGGTAGTTGCAGATGCTCGACACCGCAGAATCGTAGCGTTGGTTCCGTCATTTCCAACGCAACAACACGAAACGAATCCCTTTCCGCCCCAAACCAACCCAATTTGGCCTGACCTCCGATAAGTGAACCTTATCGGGGGTCAGGCTGAAGAACCTTCTCGTTCGACGTCGTATTTAATACGTTTACGTTTGGTCGCAACCAACGAAACGAATCACCAACAAAACCAGTCAAAAACTGTGCACCCCTGTACAGTCGTCCCATTTCCGCCAAATCGGCCCGAGAATCTGTCAGGGCAAGCCAGTAGCGTCACGCTGTCGTTGGAACGAACGGAAGAGGATCGTGGCGAATTCGCAAGTGTGGGCCGGGGACTCCGTCCATTGGATCGCCGTACGTGGCAAGTCCCCCGACGCGGTCTGTGCGGAGCTCGGCCTGCGGCGAACCGGCGTATACGAATGCGACTCCAGAACGCAGTACGCAGGCGCTGTGATGGCCGACGGGTGGTTCTTGATCGTCGAGGACGGGCGTAACGAAGTCCTGAGGAACAGAACCGACTTCGCGCGACTGTCGCAGGACTGCGAGGTAATCGAATGCACCTTGGAGGCCGAGTACCTCGACAGCGACAGCGCGATCGGGTGGCGGGACGGGTGGCGACGATCGAGAAGTCCCCTCGCGGCGGTCTCATCGTCACGGGTGGTGTGCGGGGGCCGGGTTCTCGTTGACCTGCCCGAAGCGGCCGGACCGAGACGGTCCTTTGCGCCGGATGCCACCGCCGGTGGGGAGATCGACTCCCACGGCTTCAGCGAGTTTCGGAATCCGTACGGCCGCATCCTCACCCATTGGATCGCGAACCGATCAGAACTCGAAGCCTCTGAGCCGCCGCCGACGTGGATCGAGTCGGCAGGCTGATCGGGCCGTTAGTCCTTCGTTGGTGGATGCGGAGTGTCGACCCCGAACATGGGTTTCAGACACAAAGCAACGGTGATCCGAACCGCTCGAGCGGGGCTGGTCCACCCACCAGAAAGGTGACAAGACAATGACCAGTGCCGCCAAGCCCGCCCTGAAACGAGCCGTCCTGGCCGCTTCGGTGTTCGCGCTCTCCGCCGCCGGTATGCAGCTCGCGACCGCCCCGGCCTACGCCGTGGCCGGCCCGACCTCCAAGTACGAGTGCCGCGACCTGCAGACCCCCGGCAGCCTGTTCCCCGGCGACGAGGTGGCCTGCACGCTCACCGTCAGCACCGCGGGCAACGACACCTTCGAGAATGTCGTTGCGGAAGTGACCATTCCGAAGAACACCGTCTACCAGTCCGGCGGCACGCTGCAGGGCACGCAGAAGGTCGTGTTCACCATCGGCGAGGTCACCAAGGCCAAGACCGGCACTGCCACCCTGCGGGTCATGGTCGCGGGCACCACCCCCGACAAGACCAACATCTCCAGCGAGGCGGTCGTCAAGGGCTTCGCCCCGAACGGCGCCTTCGACACCACCGCGGCCTCCAACACCCTCGTCGTCACCACCGCGGGCGCGGGCAACCAGGGCGGCAAGCTCACCGCCAAGGAGGATCGCGCCTCGGTCAACACCTTCGGCCGCGCCGAGACCCCGATCTCCGACCTGGTCGACGCCGCCGCCGGCGTCACCCCGAAGATCGAACTGGTCACCAGCGCCGAGCCCAAGAAGGGCTACGTGGCCGCCCAGATCATCGACAACGGCCAGAAGATCGCCTGGACCGCCCTGTGCACCGCGACGGCCCAGCAGAAGACCGAGTCCTTCACCGTCAAGATCTCGGCTCCCGGCCAGACCGCCGTCGAGGCCAAGGTGACCGTCCTGCTCGGCGACAACGTCGCCAACCAGGGCTTCGCCCCGCCGGCCCCCTGCGCCCTCAAGCCCTGACCCCAATGCTGATCCGCCGCCGGCGGATCCGGCGAGCGCGGTCGGTGCGGCTTCCCGATAGCCCACCGGCCGCGCTTTCGCGTGTGTTCTCGCGGGTCCGGTGGGGGCGCTTGACGGTTGGTCCGGGGCATCCCTAGTCTCCGAAGCTGGTGGCCGGGCGGTGCGATCCGCCGTCCCGGCTCGGCACGAGCGTAGGGGTGGGTATGCGAGCGGGCAGTGTGCTGTGGCCGAACGGGGCGAGCGTCGCGGAGGTGGTCGTCGGCGCGGAGACGGTGACCGATCTGAACATCGATCAGGTGATCGCGGCCGTGCTGCGGGAGGGGCACGAGTTCGGGCTCGAGGGGGTGTTCGGGCGGCCGGTGCGGGACGTCGCGACGGTGCGGTATCGCCAGGAAGTGTTCGCGGACTTGGCGAATGACGCGGTGCGAGCGGTGTTCGACGAGTTCGCGGCGGGGATGCGGCGGATGCGCCGGCGACTCGCCGGGTCCGAGCGGTTGAAGCACCCGTTGCAGCGGGCGCGGTGGCGGCTCGACGCGGCGGCGGATTACATCGATGTGGTCACCGCCATGGCCGTGGGCTCGAGCCGGGTGACGCTGCGTTCGCGAGCGTTGCGAGAGTGGCGGGACTTCGTCGAATCACACGTCGGGAGTGCGGATTTCGTTCGGCTCGACGGCGATGTGCGGGAGGTTCAGCGGGTGCTGGCCGCCGTGCGGTACAGCGTGCGGCTCGTGGACGGGACCGTCGAGGTCGGCTCGGCCGGTGACGCGCCGGATTACAGCGCGACCGTCGCGACCCTGCTGGCGCGTTTCGGGTCGGGGCCGCCGCCGGTCGCGAGGAGGGCCGCGGAGTGGGCCGACATGAACCAGCTGGAGGAACAGATCCTCGAACGAGTCGTGGCGCTGAATCCGACGGCCTTCGACCGGCTCACCGCGTTCGCGGCCGGGCACGAGCGGTTCGCCGATCCCGGTGTGGTCACCTTCGATCGGGAGATCCACTTCTACCTGCTGTACCTCGACTACGCCCGGACTCTGACCGGTGACGGCCCGGCCATGTGCCTGCCGGAGCCGGCGCTCGGCGGCGACGTCCATGCCACCGGTGCTTTCGATCTAGCGCTCGCCGGTCGGCGAGCAACCGCGGGAGAGTCGGTGGTCCGCAACGACTTCCACCTCGCGGGCCCCGAACGCATTCTCGTGGTGACCGGCCCCAATCAGGGCGGCAAGACCACGTTCGCGCGCATGTTCGGCCAGCTGATCTACTTCGCGGCGCTGGGCTGCCCGGTCCCGGCCGCCGCGGCGCGACTGCCCCTGCCCGACCGCCTCACCTCGCATTTCGAACGCGCGGAACAGGCGAGCGACACCGACGGCAGACTGCTCGCTGAACTCGAGCGGGTCCGTGTCACGCTCGAGCGGTCCACGGCCGACAGCGTGATCATCCTGAACGAGAGCTTCAGCTCGACCAGCACGGCCGACGGCGTGCGGATCGGCGCCGACGTTCTCGATCGGATCGTCGCGCGGGGCTCGATCGCGCTGTGGGTGACATTCTTCGACGAACTCGCGGACGCGGGACCGGAGACCGTCAGCATGGTCGCGGCCACCGATCCGGAGGACTCGTCTCGCCGCACGTTTCGGATCGTGCGCCGCCCCGCCGACGGCAACGCGCACGCGGTGGTGCTCGCCGAGCGCTACGGGCTGACCTACGACCGGGTCACGGCGAGGATGTCGCGATGAGGGTGAATCTGCTGCACCCCGAAGGCCACGCGCCGAGCATCGCGATCGTCGGCGATCGGGTCCGCGACGACCTCGGCCTGGAATCGCTGCACACCGCCATGGCGGCGGGCGATCCGATCATCCTGGAGGCCGTGCGCGCGATCGTGCCCGCGGCGCTGACCGATCCGGACGCGATCCAGTACCGGCAGGCCGTGCTGACCGACTGCCTCGCGCACCCGGAGATCGTTCGCGAGCTGTACGCGATCGCGCTGGAACCCAAAGACATTCGGCGCTGGCCGCTCGATGTCCGGCGCCAGGCCGGTGGCAAGATCCTGTTGGCCCTGCCCCCGTTCGTCGAGCTGCTCGCCTGCCTGCGCCGCCTGCGGGAGCTGTGCGACCGGAACGGCTCGGTGTTCGGCTCGACCGGGCTCACCGACCTGTTCCGCACGGTGCTCGACCACTTCGACGACGATTTCCTCGACGCGGTCGAAACACAGCTAGCCGCACTGTATTTCGACAACGGCGTGCACCTGACAGCCGGGCTCGGGATCGGCAACAAGATCGCCGACATCGTGCTGCACGATCCGCTTCCGCCCCGCCGCAACCGCTTCGGCCTGACCCGCCGCCCCGATCGCAGCTTCCGCCCCATCGAAGACCCCGAAGCCCGGTCCAATCCGGCCATGAACCCGGTCAAGCAGCTGCAGGACCGGGCGCTGGCCGAGGTCGCCGACGTCGTCGGCTACGCCGCGGAGCACATCCACGCGTTCTTCGAACGCCTGCGCACCGAACTCGCGTTCTACGTGGGCTGTCTCAACCTGCGTGACCGCCTCGCCGCGGCGGGTCTGCCCGTCTGCCTGCCGGTCGTCCACCCCGCCGGCGTCCCGCACCTGCGCGCCACCGGCCTGCGAAATATGAGCCTGTCCCTGTCCGGGAACCGTGCGGTGATCGGCAACGACCTGGACGCCGACGACCGGTCGCTGATCGTGGTCACCGGCGCCAACAACGGCGGGAAGTCGACCTTCCTCCGCAGTCTCGGCACCGCCCAGCTGATGATGCAGTCCGGCATGTTCGTTCCGGCCGAGACCTTCGAATCCGATGTCCGCGACGGGATATTCACCCACTTCGTCACCGACGAGGACCGCACCATGACCCACGGCAAGCTGGTCGACGAGCTGTCCCGCATGAGCGCGATCGTCGACCTGATCACGCCCGGGTCCCTGCTGCTGTGCAACGAGTCCTTCGCCTCGACCAGCGAACGCGACGCCACCCGAATCGCCACACCCCTGCTCGACGCCCTCACCGCCTCCGGCGTCAAGCTCGTCTTCGTCACCCACCTCTACGAGTACGCACACCAACGCCATCTAGCGGGCCACCCCGCCGACCTGTTCCTGCGCGCCGAACGCCGCCCCGACGGCACCCGAACCTTCCAGCTGTCCCCCGCACCGCCCGAGCCGGGCAGTCACGCCGCCGAGATATTCCAGCGCGTATTCGACGGCGGTGCGATCGGTGGATGATCCCTACTCGCGGCAGAATGCCGGGGTCGCCATTTGCCGATGGCTACCGACCGGCATTGAACCGAGCGCATCGCCCTACGCCTGAATCACCTCGATATTCACCAGTGCGTTGAGAGAATCGCAGCTGGCCCAGGATTGGTTCTGTCCGTACTGGACGGGACCGTATTTCCAGTAGGTGAAGGGAACGGGCCAGGCGACGCAGGTGAGTTTCACCTGATGCCAGGTGGGCAGCTCGCAATTGGCCATCCCGCCCGTGTTGAAGATGTTGTAGACGTGGCAGTTGGCCTGCCACACCGGTACGTCCGCCTGGGCGGCGCCGCCACCGGCGAGAACGAGACCCGCGGCTGCGGTGGCGACAAAGGCTCCGGCAGCAAACCGCTTCGCAGATAGCATTCCGACCTCCTGAATCGATGTTGTTGTGAACATCGCGTGCGAGGATCGGTCGTTACTCTTTCTCCAGTGGGCGCGGAATGGCTATGAATGAATTCGAAAACAAATTCGAACCCGCAGAAACTCTGTACCAGCAATCAGCTGGCGAAACGCGTGGAGTCACCTCGATGATCACCGGGTGACGTCAGCGGAGACGATCCCCGAGCACTTTCTCGGCGGTGGTCCGGCGGGCACGCGCGCCCGCCGGACGGGGATGCCGGTGACCTACGCGCCGCGCGGCACGCAGCGGAACCAGCCGCGGAAGCTGATCTCGCAGAACGCCCCGGCGTGGGAGAGCTTAGGGCCGAACGGCCCGGAGTCGTTGGCGACCGCGAAGAAGTCCGGGTTGCCGCCCGGCAGGGTGAACGGCTGAGCGAGATCGTAGGTGGGACGGATGCCGCCGGCGTCCTGGATCGACTGCGGCGCGGGCACCGACACCGGGATGCCACCGCCGATCGGGACCGAGAACACCGGCACCATTTGCCAACCGTCACAACCGATGACGCCGTCCGCGGTGATCGCACAGTTCTTGCCGCCGTAGTTGAAGAATGCGGCCCCCTCGGGCGCGCCCTGGGCGACACCCGCCGCCGCGACCGCCGTCATCGAGATTCCCGCGACGGCCGTGGCCGTGATAGCAACACGCTTCATGCTGGGTCCTTCCCTCGGGCCGAAAACGCGAACGCTGATAACCGTACGACGCCATAACGAGTGCGATGTCCGACGCGCAGGATGCTTCGGCGCGGATCCGACCGAGATCTCTCAAACCATTCGTCACGTGATCATGCCGCCGCGAACTATCCTCCACGTCGTGCCCCTCCCCCTCCTGTTCCTCGATGTAGACGGCCCCCTCCTGCCATTCGGCGCACCCGAATCCCCCAAGGGCACATCACAACCGGCCACTTCACCCACCCTGCTCGGTCGCCTCGACCCCGAACTGGGCCCGCGCCTGGCCGCCCTGCCCTGCGAGCTCGTCTGGGCGACCACCTGGGTGCACGAGGCCAACGAGGCCCTGGCGCCCCTCCTCGGTCTCCCCGCCCTACCGGTGGTCGAGTGGCCCGATGACACCGATCACCGCGCAGACGACTGGTTCGGATTGCACTGGAAGACAAGGTCTCTGCTCACGTACGCCCGCCACCGCCCTTTCGCCTGGGTGGACGACGAACTGACCGAGCACGACATCGACTACGTGACGACCCACCACCCCGCTCCAGCCCTCCTGCACCGGGTAGAACCCCGAGTCGGCCTGCGCCCCTCTGATTTCGACACCCTGGAACTTTGGCTGGCGTCGCACTGAGCAACCCACCCGCGGGTGCGCTCACTGGCTCGCGTGGTCCGACCTACGCAGCAGAAAAGTCGGGACGACGGGGCATGGCGATTCATACACTCCCCTGATGAATCACGAGGAACTGGCGATGAGCGGGATCTCCCGCTGGGCGGACATCCGAGACGTATGCGTCGAACGCGCGGGTGGCGAGGCAGCCTTGCGAGCCGGCAAGGAGACGATCCTCGCTCGGTCCGTCGGTTTCCGGCTCGCCGAGATCCGCAGGAGCCGCGGGTTCACCCAGCAGCAGCTCGCCGTCCGGATGGGGGTCACCAAGGGCCGGATCTCGCAGATCGAGCGCGGGCAGATCTCCGGGCAGGAGGTGCTCGCCCGGTACGCGACGGCCCTCGGCGGGCGGCTTCACCAATCCATTCACTTCGATGACGGAGACGTCGCCGCCATCGCCTGACGCACTCCCGCAGCGGCGGTCAGTGTTCGCAGAGGGAGAACTCACGTTCGTAGAGGTAGCCGGTGTGGGCGTCTACGGCGTACTTGCGTTCCTTCATCAGGGCCTCGCGGTGGGATTTCGCCTCGGCGAGGGTCATCGTCGTGGTCGGGGACCAGGGCTGCTGGGGTGGGACGTCGGTCGTGGAGGGGACGCGACGGGTGGGATCCACGAGGAAGAAGGCCAGGATCTTGCGGTGGCCGGGGCGGGTCGGGTCCGCGAGGGAGAACGGGGCCACGCGGTGCTGCAGGACGTTCGGGAAGGCCAGGCAGCGGCCCGAACCGGTGGGGACCGAACCCAGGAACTGGTTCAGGGCGTCCTGGTCCTCCAGACCGTAGACCTCGCGCATGCCCATGTCGTCGTTCTGCTCGTAGTAGGGATCCGACACCGCGGTGCGGAAGCCGAGGGTGCTCTCGGTGATGTTCTCGCTGTCCCAGTAGTAGATGGCGGTCGAGACGATGCGTTCGTTCAGCATGCCTTCGACATGCCAGGACCCGCCGGGATAGTCGGGTTTGCCGGGGGTCAGGTGGATGGTCGCGAGTTTGACGATTACCTGAATTCGCCTGTCGCGCAGACTGAAACGTTCGCCGGCGGACGGGAGCGCGGGTGGGACGTACACCGGCGCGTCGGGGATCGTCGGCCGGCGGTCGCGGTACCAGTCGTCCCAAGCCGCCTCGTACGCCTCCTCGGCGGCGTCGTAGGCGTCGTCGTCCTCGATATCGAGGTCGGGTTCCTCCGGCTCGCCCTCGTACCAGGCCGAGGAGTCCGGCACGATCCGAATCGGCGCGGGATGCAGCAGGTCCGTCAGCACGGCCTCGAACAGCGGCAGCATGCGCGCCAGGAGTTCCGGCAGTACCGCCTCGAGTTCACCGTGCCGTTCGGGATGCACGTTGTTGACGTAGGAAGCGAAGGTGACCGCGCCGTCGGCGTCCACATCGACATCGGTGGGCAGCCACTGGAATCGCTCGGAGAACGGGACGGGCGACTGCTTCGTTCCGGGGTTCGCCCAGACCGCTTCGTCGATCGGACTCACGCCGCGCACCAGGCAGAACAGCGACGGGTGAACGAGATCGAGCACCTGCCCGTCCGACCCAGGGTGCCAATCCAACTCCGCCTCGGGCACCTGTTCCAGCACTCGCACGGCCGCACGCAGCCGGTCGGTCAGCTCCGCACCGATCAGATCGTCCGACTGCCACACCCCGTCGACGGCGGTCACCTCGAGCCCGGTGCTCGCGTCGCGCAGTGCGGCGTAGTGCCGCAATTCCGCCAGCACATAGGCGATTTGCGCCGCGGTGAGCCCCTGTTCGGCCGCCTCGCGCGACCAGCGGCCGGCGATCTCGGCATCGTCCATCTTCTCGAACCAGCGCGGCTTGGCCCGGATCTCGGCGCTGAGCCGCATCATCTCGACCTCGCGCAACGTACGCAGGGCCGGGGGCCGCAGTGCACGGAAGGAGCCGAAGGGCAGGGGAAATTCGATGACGTCGTTCATTCTCGCGGTTCTCTCACGTATCCCGCCCGGCGAAACACCGGGCGGGAAAAGGCGATTCGTAGCGGGTCAGTGTTCGCAGAGCGAGAACTCTCGCTCGTACAGTTCTTCCTCGTTGTGGTCGTCGATGATGAACTTGCGCTCTTTCATCAACTCGTCGCGGAAGGCCACGGCCTGTTCGAGGGTCATGGTCGAGGCCGGAGACCAGGGCTGCTGCGGCGGGACATCCGCCGTCGAGGTAACCCTGTGGGTGGGATCGACCAGGAAGAACGCCAGGATCTTGCGGTGGCCGGGGCGGGTCGGATCGGTCAGGGAGAACGGCGCTACTCGGTGCTGCAGGATGTTCGGGAACGCCACGCAGCGACCCGAATCGGTGGGGACCGAGCCCAGGAACTGGTTCAGTTTGTCCTCGTCCTCGAGGCCGTAGATGGCGCGCACGCCGTCGTCGTCGTTCTGCTGATACTCCGGATCGTCCAGGGCCGCACGGAATCCGAGGCGACTCTCGGTGATGTTCTCGCTGTCCCAGTAGTAGATGGCGGTCGAGACGATGCGTTCGTTCATCATCCCCTCGACATGCCAGGAACCACCCGGATAGTCGGGCTTGTCGGGCGTGAGGTGGATATTGGCGAGTTTGACGATCACCTGCACGCGCCGCCCGCGCAGATCCACCGGCTCGAAATCCTCCGGGACCTCGGGCGCGCTGAACTCCGGAGCATCGGGAATGACGGGTACGCGGTTGTCGTACCACGCGCTGCGCGCGTCGTAGTAGGCGTCCTCGTCCCCGTAGTCCCCATACACGGGCTCGTCCTCGTACCAGCCCCACGGATCGGCGACGATCCGCGCGGGCCGCGGGTTGCGCAGGTCGGTGAGCACCCGCTCGAACAGCGGACGCATCAGCGCGAGCACCTCGGGCAGTACGACCGCGAGTTCACGGTGGTCCGCGGGATGCACGTTGTTGATGTACGAGGCGAATTCGACCCGGCCGCCGGCGTCGATATCGACCTCCGAGGGTAGCCACTGGAACTTCTTCGAATGCGCCGTCTCGTACTGCTCGCCCGGGTCCTGCCAGATGTCGTCCGGAGAATTTCCGAGCTCGCGGACGAGGCAGAACAGCGACGGATGCACCAGGTCGAGGACCTGCCCGTTCGATCCGGGATGCCAATCCCGCTCGGCCTCGGGCACGTCCTCCAGGACCCGCACCGCCGCGCGCAGCCGCGCGGTGAGCTCCGCGTCGATCAAACGTTCCGACTGCCACACCCCGTCGACAGCCGAAACCTCGATACCGGTCCGCGCGTCCCGGAGCCCGGCGTAATACGCCAATTCCGCCAGCACGTAGGCGATTTGCGCTTCGGTCAGCCCGCTGTCGGCCGCCTCCCGCGACCACCGGGCGACGATCTCGGCGTCGTTCCTCTTCTCGACCCAGCCCGGCTTCGCCCGAATCAGCGCGCTGAACCGCATCATCTCCAGTTCGCGCAGGGTTCTGGGCGGGTTGAACGGCAACTTCCAGTACGGCAGAAAGGGCAGGGGAAAGGCTTCGGCGTCGGTCATTCTCTCGGTTCTCTTCGCTGAATCATGGCCTCCGCCACGTTACTTCAGCGCACCGACGCCGGCTCTCACCGTTCGCGCCGGTACAGTCGCATGGTCAGCGGCCCTAAGACCGCCACCAGCCCCGCGACCCCGGCGCCGGGCCGAAAGCCCAGCAGCACACCGGCTCCCACGATGACGGTCGCGGCGATCACGTAGCGCGCCACGTCGGCCAGGAGCGCCCCGACCAGCGGGGCCGGCTGCCAGATGGGCAGGGACCGGAAGCGGTCGAATACTCCCCTGCCGATGTCGGCGTTGAGCGCGACCGCGGTCGACTGGGTGGTCATGGTGATGGTCAGCACGAGAATGCCCGGCAGCACGGTCTGCAGATAGTCCGCGGTGGACCCCGCCAGCGCGCCACCGAGCAGGTAGGTGAACATCACCAGCATCACGGCGCGGTCCGGGCGTTCGAGGGTCGAGAGCGCCGCCCGGTGCGGGCCGGCCGGGTCGATGGTCATTCCGGAATCTCCTCGCGGGCAGGGTCTCGCACGGCGGTCAGGGCCAGGAACACCTCGTCGAGGCTGGTGTGCCCGGCGGACGCTTTCAGCTCCCGCGTCGTACCCTCGGCGATCACGCGGCCGTGGTCGTCTTACCCGCGCCGTTCGGCCCGAGCACCCCGTAGACGCAGCCCGCCGGTACCGCGCGATGCCGCCGAAGCTCTTGCACAGCCCTTCGGCGCGAATCGCGTAGCGGGACATGACCTCTCCCTCCCGGGACCGGTGCCGCGGGATCATCCCTGCACCTCCGCCCGGCGCAGCCGCAGCACCTGGTCGACGCCGAACACACGCTGCGCGACGCGTTCGGTGCGCGACTGATGGCCGGCGACCGACGCGGCCGCGACCAGTTCGGGTTCGGTGACCCGGTAGGTCCGGCCCTCGTGCACGGCCTCGGCCTGCCCGGCCGCGAGCACGTTGCGCAACCAATCCGGGGTGGTGCCGTAGGGCAGGGAGATCAGGAAGTCGTCCCCGGCCTCGGTGATCCCTACCGGGGTGGAATAACCCTTACCGCTGCTGCGCCCGACGTGCTTGATGATCGAGGCGGACGCGCCCGGCTGCCCGGCCGACTTCATGACCCCGCGATTGGTGACCCGCCGATTGAACCGGCGAACCACGGCCAGCCCCGGCGCGTACCCGGTCTGCATCACCACCACCAGGAACAGGAACCAAGCCAGCGCCAGCCCGATCGGCGTGCCCGCGGCAATGGCGACGAGTACCCACATGATCCACTCCCTTACGTTGTAAGTCTTCTGCTTCCCAGCGAAACACTTACAACGTAAGGCTGTCAAGAGCGGGCGAACTTACGACGTACGGTAAATTCGGAAACCATGGTCACCGAGCAGCGACCCCGGCTGAACCGGGGACAGATCCTGGCCGCGGCCGTCGCCCGCGCCGACCGCGACGGCATCGAGGCCGTGACCATGCGCAGCGTCGCCACCGACCTCGGCGTCGAGGCCATGTCGCTCTACCACCACGTGGCCAACAAGGCCGAGTTGCTCGACGGCATGGTCGAGGTCGTACTGGACGCCATCAACGCCGCGGTCGGACCGGCGGCGACGGACTCCCCTGACGACTGGAAACCGGTGCTGCGCAAGCGCATTCTCACCGCTCGCGCCGTACTGCTCGACCACCCCTGGGCGCCGGCGCTGATCGGCACGCGCTCGCCCATGACGCTGTCGATCATCGCCTACTTCGACTCGATCATCGGCCTGCTGCGCGGCGGCGGATTCTCCTACGACCTGACCCACCACGCCCTGCACGCGCTGGGCAGCCGCGCGCTGGGCTTCACGCAGGAGTTGTTCCAGCCCATGTCCGAACAGCACGAACGCGAGGGCGTCGCCGCGCTCGAGGCCATGGCCGACAGGTTCCCGAACATCGCGGGCATGATCGCCGACGATCCGGGCCACGACGACGCGGGCCCGAACCTGGGCTGGTGCGACGATCAGAGCGAATTCGAGTTCGGCCTGGACCTGGTGCTGGACGGCCTCGAGCGACTACGTTCCTGACCGCGGGCCTCGAGGGTCCCCCGGCGTCGGAGCGACCCGGAGGTCATGAATAATGGCCCGCGCAACCCGCACCGCCTGACCGACCCGAAACAAGTTGCGCAGACGCCATTTTGACGCCCCCCGGGGGCAGGTCGCGACAATAGTCGTGATCCCGGCGTCCCGCGCGAGATTGTCATGCAGATGTGTCGCTATTCCACGGGTCCGTTCACCCGGCGGTGGTCGCGTCCCGTCATGCTCGTGTCGAGTCCGGCGACTCGAACAGCGACACCCAGGATGTGCAGCGACCGTGGTAATTGAGATGGCACCGCGTCGGCCGATGCGAGCCGAGCACGACTACCGGCCTGCCCCGGTTGCCGAAACGGCCCCCATCCGGGGCAGCGAGTACGCGGTGCTCAAGCGCCGCATGCGTGAGGCGCGCCTGCTGGACCGGCGCTACGGGTACTACGCGATCAAGAGCGCGATCACCGGCGGCGCGTTCCTCGCGGGCTGGGTGGCGTTCGCGCTGATCGGCGATTCCTGGTGGCAGCTGGCCACCGCGGCGTTCCTGGCCGCGGTGTTCTCCCAGATCGCGTTCCTCGGCCACGACGCCGGGCACCGGCAGATCTTCAGAACCCGCAGAGCCAACTACCTGTACGGGCTGATCGCGGGCAATCTCGGCATCGGCCTGAGCATCGGCTGGTGGACCAGCAATCACAACCGGCATCACGCGCATCCCAACACCGAGGGCGCCGACCCCGATGTCGGCGGCGTGCTGGCCTTCTCCGGCGGCCGGGCCGCGGCCGAACGCGGCTGGCGGCGTTTCATCTTCCGCTACCAGGCGTGGCTGTTCTTCCCGCTGCTGTTCCTCGAGGCGGGCAGCCTGCACTTCTCGAGCGTGCGCGCGTGCCTGCGCTGGCCGATTCCGCATCGGCGCTGGGAGGGCGCGCTGCTGGCGGCGCACGCCGTCGGCTACCTCTCGACGGTGTTCCTGGTGCTGCCCCCGGGTAAGGCGCTGATCTTCATCGCGGTGCAGCAGGGCCTGTTCGGCTTCTACATGGGCTGCACCTTCGCGCCGAACCACAAGGGGATGGAGGTGTTCGAGGAGGATGACACCACCGACTTCCTGCGCCGCCAGGTGCTGACCTCGCGCAACGTGCGCGGCGGATTCGTCATCGACACCGCGCTCGGCGGGCTCAACTACCAGGTCGAACATCACCTGTTCCCGTCGATGCCGCGCCCGAATCTGCGCCGGGCCCAGCCGATGGTCGCGGCCTTTTGCGCCGAGATCGGCGTTCCGTACGCCGAGACGGGTCTCTTCGATTCCTACGCGCAGGCCATGCGCCATCTCGACGAGGTCGGCCGGCACGCCCGGCCGCTCGGTTGATCGTTCACGCCCACCGACCTGGCGCGATCCCGTCCCCCGGATTTTCGGGGCAGGTATTTTCACCGTTATGGGTGGTATGCCCGGAGCCCTTTTGTACACTCCCGCTGAAGTGAACAACGTTCACTTCAGTTTGGACCCGCTCCGCATACGCACGAGCCCGCACCCCCGATCCGGCGTCGCCCGGATTCGATCCGCGGGCGATGAGAAGGCCAGGGAATACAGGTGTTCGGCAATAGCAAACGGTGGCTCTGTGCCACCGGGGTGGCGCTCTCGGTCTCGATGACCGGGGTCGCGGGGGCGGGGGCGGAATCCGCCTCCGGGGGGAAAGATCTGGTGGTACTCGGCGATTCGTTCTCCGCGAACGCGTGGGACTTCTTCGACGAGAGCAATACCTGCCTGCGGCACGGCGATACCGCCTGGCCCGCGCAGTTGGGCACCCTGATGGGCGTGCACGGGACCGACCGGATGGTCAACACCTCGTGTCCCGGCGCGTCCGTCGACAGCGGACCCGGCTGGACCATGGGCATGGAGGCCTCGAAGGCCGACAAGGCGGGCGCTTTCGGGCCGCGCACCAAGCTGGTGACCCTGCAGTTCGGGCTCAACGACAAGTGGGGCAACTCCGACCAGACGCTGTGGAAGTCCCTGCCGATCTGCGTGTTCAACCTCGCCGACGGCTGCGATCCCGACGCGGTCGCCCAGGGCCGGATGACCGACTTCAACGGGGTCTCCGGCGCGCTGCTCGCCGAGCGCATGAAGAACGCGGTGACCTACATCCGCTACTACGCGCCGAACGCCAAGATCGTGCTCGTCGGCTACCCGGAACTGTTCACCCCGGGCACCAGCACGATCTGCCTCAACATCCTGGGCGCCGCACCGTTCATCCAGCCGCGCGGGCGCGCGGTGGTCGAGTACATGGACCGGATCGACAGGGCCCAGCGCGAGGCCGCGCAACTGTTGAAGATCGACTTCCTCGATGCGCGCGCGCTCACCACCGGGCACGGACTCTGCTCGGAAGAGCCGTGGCTCAACGGCGTCTTCGATCCGCGCACCGACATCGACGGCCTGTTCTTCCACCCGTCCACCAAGGGCGATTCGGTGGTCGCCACGGCCCTGTACGAACGCTACGGAAAGTGAATTCTCGGGGCCGGCGCAGGCCGAAAACTGCCCCGCAACAGGGTTGACAGCCGTTAGCTATCGAGCCGGAACCCCGTATTGCCCTGCGGTTTTGGGGCTTGCGGGAACCGGATCTACAACGCTCGTTTCTCTTGTACACTGCCCGCTTGAAGTGAACTTTTCCCACTTCATTTTTCGATTCGAGGACTCTATGAAGATGCGTACCCCAGGTGTGTTCGTGATGCGTTCCGCGGCAGCGGTGCTCGGCGGAATGCTGCTCGTCGGCGGCGTCGCCGCGTGTGGCGACGACTCGTCCGACAGCACGCCGTCCAGCAGCACCACGGCGCCGGCCGCCAGCACCACCGCTCCCGCGGCGACCACCGCCCCGGCCGCCACCACCGAGGCCGCTCCGCAGCCGGCCGCGCCGGAGCCGGCCGCCCCCGAGCAGCCCGCCGCGCCCGAGCCGGTCGTGACCCAGCCCGTCGCGCCCGCGCCCAAGCCCGCCCCCGAGACCAAGGCGCCCGAGAAGCCCGCGCCGCCCACCCTGGACGCCCCCGGCTTCGAGCCGCGCGCCGGCTACTGATCCAGAGGGATCCGGAGCAACTCAGGTGTCGGGAAACAGTGGACGGTGGTTGTGCGCCGCGGTATTGGCGGCATCCACCGCTCTGACGACGAGCCCGGGAGCGAACGCGGAACCCGCTCCCGACGGCAAACCCATTGTCGTCCTTGGTGATTCGTTCACCGCGAATGTCTGGGACCCGCTGTCCACGAACGAGTGCCTGCGCGGGCCGACGGCATGGCCCGCGCAGCTGACCGGCAAGCTCGGCGCGCGTGGCGCCGAGCAGGTCGCGGACATCTCGTGTCTGGGCGCCTCGATCGACACCCCGCCCGGGCACACGCTGACCCATGAGACGCGTGCTGCCGCCACGGCGGGGGCTTTCGGGCCGGCGACCAAACTGGTGACGCTGCAGTTCGGGCTCAACGACCGCTGGGGCGGGTCGCAGCAGTCGCTGTGGGATGCCATGCGAGCGTGCGTGTTCGACCTGGCCGGGGGCTGCGGCGCCGAGGCGGTGGCCGAGGGCCGCATGCCCGACGCGCAGGCCATCACCGGTGCGGCGTTCGCCGACCGCGTCCGCAACGCGGTGACCTACATTCGCTATTACGCGCCCGCCGCGCGCATCGTGCTCGTCGGCTACCCGGAACTGTTCCGGGAGGAACAGGAAACGGTCTGCCTCGAGTTCTTCGGTGTGGTTCCCTTCGTACAGCCGCGGGGCCGCACCATCGTCGAATACCTCGAGCGCATGGACCTGGCGCAACGCGATGCCGCCGAGGCGCTGAACGTCGAATTCTTCGACACCCGCGCCGTGACCACCGGGCACGGTCTGTGCTCGGACGATCCCTGGGTCAACGGCGTCTTCGACCCGACCGTCAAATTCGACGGCCTGCCGTTCCACCCGTCGCCCACGGGCGACGCCGTAGTCGCGAATGCGCTGTACGAAAGGTACGTCCGATGACCCGCCCGCCCGAGGTCGTGCCTCACGCGCAAACCGAATCCGCCACCGCGCCGGTGCAATCCGCGCCCGCGCCGCAGACAGACGCCGACCGGAATCGGCCCGCGCTGCCCTCGCTGACCGGCGCCCGCTGGTGGGCGGCGTTCGCGGTGTTCGTGCTGCACGCGCTGGTGTTCCTGCCGGTCTACCCGTTCCAGAAGTCGGAAACGTTCAAGACCATCCACCAGTGGATTCCGATGCAGCTGGGCGCGGCCGGTGTCACGTTCTTCTTCGTGCTGTCCGGCTTCATCATCTACTGGTCGGTGCGGCCGGGCATGTCGGTGCGCGCGTTCTACCGCCGCCGGGTGCTCAAGATCTATCCGACCCATCTGCTGGCCGCGGCGGCGTTCATCGTCGCGGCGAGTGTGCCGCTGAGCCGCGTGGTCGTGTGGGTGCCCAACCTGCTGCTGGTGCACACCTGGGTGCCCAAGTGGACGACGGTCGGCGGGCTGAACGTGCCGTCCTGGTCGCTGGCCTCGGAAGTGCTGTTCTACGCGTTGTTCCCGCTGCTGCTGCCGCTGATCCGGCGCATCCCCACCCGGCACCTGCTGCTGGCCGCGGGCCTGCTCATGCTCGGCATCGTCGCGATGCACACCAGCTACTTCCTGTGGGTCGACGGATTCAAGGGCACGGCCAACGCCTTCGCGCCGCGCCTGGTCCCGGGCGACGACTCCCCGTACTACGAGTTGCACGCCGATCCCCGGTGGTTCGTGCAGCCCGATATCCCGGTCTCGCTGTCGTACTGGCTGAGCTACACCTTCCCGCTCTCGCGGCTGCCGGAGTTCTTCCTCGGCGTGCTCGCGGCGCGCATGGTGCTCGAGGGCAAGTGGCGCAACACCAGCATGGTGCTGCCGCTGCTGACGCTGGCCATCACCTACGCGGCGACCTGGGTGGTGCCGGTCAACTACAAGATGTCGGTGCTGATGCTCGTGCCCATGACCGCGGTCGTGGCGACCATGGCCACCCGTGATCTGGCGGGCATCCGCGGCATCAACTCGCATCCGCGCATGGTGTGGCTGGGCAACGTGTCCTTCGCGTTCTACCTGATCCAGTTCCCGGTGATGGTGGTGATCACCCGATACCTGATCGGCGGCAAGCAGTTCGGGATCCTCGGCTGGGCCGGGTTCTCGCTGCTGAGCCTGGTGGTCGCCACGGCCATCGCGGCGGCGCTGTACCACTGGGTGGATCTGCCGATCATGAAGAATTTCGCACGACCCGGCGCACGTAAGCCGAAGCCGGTGCCGGTGAGCTGATTTCGGCACACCCCGGGGGTCCCCGGGGCGCGAGCGCCCCTGTCATACGACTCGGTATGACAGGGGCGCTCGGCTTTTCCCCGGCCGTCGACAGGCGTCGCGGGCGCGTCGTAGGCCTCGATTTCCGCAGGTACCGGCGTCGACTGGCATGACCCGAGCCTTGCCGCGCGCCCGGGGGCGAGCTATACAGGTGATGTGGGGCAAGGATGTTTTCTCTCCTTGCCTCCGCCCATGTCACAGCCTTGGCTCGAACTCCGGGGCCGATCTGCCGTCGCCTCGAGCACGCATGTGGTCCTCGAGAGTGACGCGCAGGTGCACTCCTTCGCCGGATGTCCCCGGCGCACCGCGCTCATAGCGTGGAACGCGTGATCGAATGCGATGCCTTGACGAAGAACTACGGTGCGGCGGTGGCGGTTTCGGAGCTGAGCTGCACGATTGCGCCGGGCCGGGTGACCGGCCTGCTCGGCCCCAACGGGTCCGGAAAATCGACCACCATGCGGATGGTGCTGGGACTCGATCGGCCCAGCCGGGGACGGGTGCTGATCGCGGGCCGGCCGTATCGCGCACTGCGCGAGCCGCTCCGGACCGTCGGCGCGCTGCTCGACGCACGCCGGGTGCATCCGGACCGGCGGGCCCGCGATCACCTGGCCGTACTGGCGCTGAGCAACGCGATACCGCGATCCCGGGTGGACGAGGTGCTCGACATCGTCGGGCTGAGTTCGGTCGCGCGGCAGCGGGTGCGCGAGTTCTCGCTCGGCATGCTGCAGCGGCTGGGTATCGCGGCCGCGATTCTCGGCGATCCGGCCGTACTGCTGCTGGACGAACCCACCAACGGTCTCGACACCGAGGGCATCCGCTGGTTGCGCGGCTTCCTGCGCGAACAGGCCGGGCGGGGACGCACCGTGCTGCTGTCGAGCCACATCATGAGCGAGATGGAAGTGGTGGCCGACCACCTGCTCGTCATGGGTGGGGGCAGGCTGCTCGCCGACGAACCCATGGCGGCGTTCATCGCCCGGAACACGGCGGCGGTACGGGTGCGTTCCGACGACGATGCCGCGCTGGCACTGGCTATCGCGCGCTCGGGAGTCGGTTCGACGCAGATCGAGCCGGCCGGACGCGGGCTGATCGTCCGCGGCGTGCCCGCGGCCCGCGTGGGCGCCATAGCGTCCGAGGCGGGCGTGGTCGTCTCCGAGTTGACCGAACAGCGGGCCTCCCTCGAGGATGTGTACACGGACCTGGTGACACCGCACGCGCGGCACCGGGTGGCCGGGGAGGTGGCGTGAATGCTTGCCGCACAAGTTCGTTCGGAGGCGCTCAAGGTGCGATCGGTGCGATCGCTCACCGCGCTGCCGGTCCTGACGACGCTGGTGGGCCCGGCGATCGCGCTGCTGGTCGGGCTCACCGGGAGCCTGCGCCCGGACGATACGGTGCTCGGCGGCTCGCTGACCGGGGCCGGGCTGGGCATCGCGCTGATCGGGGCGTGGGGCGCGCTGCTGGTGACGACCGAGTATTCGACGGGGACGCTGTGGGCGGTCGTGGCCGCGCGGCCCCGGCGCGAGGTCGTGCTCACGGGCAAGACGCTGGTCGCCGTCGCGGTGGCGAGCACGGTGGGGGTCGTGTCCAGCGTCGGCGCGTGGGTCATCGGCGCGATGCTGCTCGATCCGTCGAAATATGCTGCGGGCGCGGCGTTTCCGGCGCTGGTCGGGGTGGCCGCCTGCTATCCGGCGGTGGCCTGCCTCGGGCTGGCGGCCGGGGTGCTGCTGCGGTCCTCGGCCGGTGCGGTCGCGCTGATGCTGTCCGTGGCCGTTCTACCCGGAATCCTCGGGCCGCTGCTCGGTGCGGCGGGACCGTGGGTCACGGGCGCGAGTCCGGCGGCGGTGGTCGCCAAGCTCGCGCAGAGTTCGGATGCCGCGCCCGAGATCATGGGGACCCTGGGCGGCTGGGCATCGCTGACGGTCGTGTGCGCGTATTCCGCGCTCGCGCTGACCGGCGCGGCCGTCCTGTTCGACCGGCGCGATGTATGAACCGTCTTCCCGATACCGTTGTCCGGCAGTGGGGTTGGCTCGCGGCGACCGCGCTGCTGGCGACTCTCGTCTGCGCGATCGTGCTGCACACGCTGCTGTCCGACACCGGCCTGTCGGATCGGCAGGCGCTCGGGCTGGCCCTGGCGCAGGGGCTCGCGATGCTGACCGCGGTGCGCGCGCCGCACGCGGCGTGGGCGCTCTCGGCCGCCGCGACCGCGCTGTGCTCGTGGTGGGTGGGCGCGGGTCTGTGGGTGGACCCAATGTTCAACAGTCACCTGGTCGTGCTCGCGCTCATCGCGCTGCGGGTCACGCCCCGGGTGGCCGCCGGATACTGGTGTGCGGCACTGGTTCTGGCCCTCGGACTGGCGCTGGCGATACGCCCGCCGGACGCGGTCGCCGGGTCGATCGAGCTGGCGGTACTGGCGGGACTCGCGCTGATAGCCGGATCGGCCTCGCGCGGACTGGTCGAGGCCCGGCGGACGCTGCGCAGCCAGCGCGATGTCGTCGACCGCGAACGCGAACGCGGCGCGCTGCTCGAGGAACGCGCGCGCATCGCTCGTGAACTGCACGATGTCGTGGCACATCACATGTCGGTGATCGCGATTCAGGCCGAAGCGGCCCGGGTGCGCGACCCCGGCGCCGTACCCGAGACCCTCGCCGGTCTCGACATGATTCGCGAGAGTGCGGTGACCGCCCTCGGGGACATGCGGCGCATCCTGGGCGTGCTGCGTTCCGGCGACACCGGACTGCTCCCCCAGCCCACCCTCGCCGATGCCGGCGCGCTCGTGGATTCGGTGCGCGCGGCGGGCACCCCCGTCGACTGGGAACTCACCGGCGACCCCGCCGCGCTGCCGCCCGGGCTCGGACTGTCCTCGTATCGCATCGTGCAGGAGGCCGCCAGCAATGCCTTGCGGCACGCCCCGGGCGCACCCCTGCGCATCGCGATCGACCTCGGCGCCGAACGGATTCGCATCCGCGTGGACAACGAGGTGCGCGACACCGGTGCCCCCGGACCCGGCGCCGGGCAGGGATTGCTCGGTATGCGGGAACGAGTCACACTGCTGGGCGGCGACTTTCACGCGGGGCCCGACGGAGCCGGCCGGTTCCGCGTCGCCGTCTCGCTGCCGATCCGAGAGACGACCGCATGAGCATCCGCGTGGTGGTGGCCGACGATCAGCGCCTGGTGCGCGAGGGCATCGCGGTTCTGCTCGACGCCCAGCCCGATATCGAGGTCGCCGCGCTCGCGGAGGACGGCGCGCACGCGGTGCGCGAAGCCGAACGCCACCTCCCCGACATCGTGCTCATGGACGTGCGGATGCCGGTCATGGACGGCATCGAGGCCACGCGCCGCATCATCGCGTCCGCCTTGACGACCCGCGTGATCATGCTGACCACGTTCGACCTCGACGAGTACGTCTACGCCGCACTGCGCGCCGGGGCGAGCGGTTTCCTGCTGAAAGAGTCCTCGGCCCAAGCGCTGTCGGACGCCGTCCGGGTGGTGGCATGCGGCGACGCGCTGCTGGCCCCCTCGGTGACCCGCCGACTGCTCGACGAGTTCGCCGCCCAGGCCGATCGTCCAGCCCCGGCGACCGATCGCCTCACGGCCCTGACGACCCGCGAGATCCAGGTGCTCACCCTGATAGCCCGGGGCCGCTCCAACCTCGAAATCGCCGGTGATCTCACCATTTCCGAACAGACGGCCAAATCCCACGTCAGCCGAATCCTCGACAAATTACACCTGCGCGACCGCACCCAGGCGGCGATCTTCGCGTACGAGGCCCGCCTGGTCATCCCGCGCTGATCCGCCCGGCGACGCCGGTGCATGAGCCGATCGTCACGTCCCAGGAGGGATCGTCCGTGGGACCTCGCCGCCCGCAGCATCCAGGTGCGAGCCTCGGGTCGATCCCACACCGCAATCGTCAGCGCGACGGTCATCGTCCGATGGACAGCAGAGTCCTCGACGAGGCGAACATCTCGTGGATGCCGGTGCGGGTCAGCATGTTCAGGGCAGCCTCGGCCGGGTCGGTACGTGACTGCACAGACCGCCGGTTTTCCCTGCGGAGCCGAGATCACTGCGTCAGGATTTGTGCGAACCGTGGCTCTCCGGTCGAATCCCCCCGTATGCGTCTCGACTCCCGTTGCGGCGCGGTGTCTTTCAGGCCGACAGCGGGTGCAGGTCAGTGATCCGCATCCCGGTCTCGGCGCGCAGTCGTGCGGCCACGAGGGAGCGATGGCACGCTTCGGCATCGCGTTCGACGCAGAAGAGGGCCACCGACGCGGTGGCGGGGAGTTCGGCGACGAGGGTGTCGAGGTCGAACGGGGTCAGGATTTCCCGGGTGTAGCGGTCAGCGTATTCGGGTGCCAGGGCGACGCGGTTCCGCTTGCCGACACCGCGGCGGTCGTCCTCGCGGTATTGCAGGTGGCGCAGTTCGGTGGTCGGAGCGAGGTTCCGGACGTGGCGATAGCCGATACCGGTTGCGGCGAGGGCGCTTTGGAGTCGCAGGGAGTTCGCCCAGCTGTAGTCGGGGCCGCGGACGCCCCGGCGCTGGCGCAGGTCGAGCAGCAGCGTCACGCCCGCGGCGGTGAGTGTGTCGAGGAAGGTCTCGGCGGTGAAGCCGTAGACACCGATTGTCGTTATTCGTGTCATGGCGTACCCCGGGTGGTCGGTGGCGCGCCGCTCAGGCGCGCCAGGGTTGTTCGCAGGGCGAGAGTGTGTGGCGCTCGTCGATCGGAGGGTCAGCGGGCGACCGGTGTGATCGCCCGCGACCCGGAGTCACCGGCGGTGAGCCCGGTCGAACCGAGCTCACCGCCACCCGCCTACGGCAGCAGCACCGGCTGATCCACGGCGTAGCGCCAGGTCCCGTCGGCCTGGCGGCGGGCGATCTCCACGGCGATCTCCCCGGTGGTCAGGGTGGTCGCGGTCAGGGCCACGTCCTCGCTCACCAGCGTGGGGTGCTGACGGCCCGGGATCAGGGTCGGCGCGTGGGCGACGAAACCCTCGTAGACCTTGCGGATCTCCGCGTGCCCGGTGGCCACGCTGCCGGGCGGGAAGGCGAGCACGGCGGTGGGTTCGTAGAGGGCGACGAGCCCGTCCACGTCGCCGGCGTTGCCGAGTTCGATGAAGAGGCTGGCGAGCTCGTGGGGGTCTTTGGCGGTCTTGTTCTCGGTCATGAGAACAACCCTGTCAGCGAATCACGACACCTTGTGTCATGTATTTATGACAGGATTTTTCCCATGCGCGCGGATCGATTGGTGTCGCTGGTGCTGCTGCTGCGCCGGCGCGGTCGCATGTCCGCGCCCGACCTCGCCCGCGAGCTCGAGGTGTCCACCCGGACGGTGCTGCGCGATATCGACGCGCTGTCCGCGGCGGGCGTGCCCGTCTACGCCGAACGCGGGCGACTCGGTGGTTTCGCCCTGCTGCCGGGCTTCCAGACCGAGCTGACCGGACTCAATCACGACGAGGCGCTGGCCCTGCTGGTGGCCGGATCCCGGCGTGGCGCACAGGCTTTCGGCCTCGCCTCACCCCTGGCCTCGGCCATGCGCAAGGTGGTGGACGCGCTGCCGGAGAGCTATCGCACCACCGCCGCCGACGCCGCCGAGCGCCTGCTGATCGATCCGGAAGTCGATCTGTTCTCCCGCACGGTCGAGCCGCGGGAACTGCCCGACCCCGTCGCGACCGCGGTGCGGCGGGCGGTCCTGGCCGGGCACAAGCTGCGTATTCACTACACCGCGATCGACCAGGAGGCCCGCTGGCGCACGGTGGACCCGATCGGCCTGGTCACCGCGCGCGGCAACGGCTATCTGCTGGCCATGCGCGGCGGCGCGGAACGCACCTACCGGCTCTCCCGCATCCTGGACGCCGAGGAACTCGACGAACCCGCGCAGCGCCCCGACCGCGTCGACCTCGACCGGGCCTGGCGCGAGCACGGCACCAAGTTCCGCACCGGCGGCGATCAGGTGACCGTGCGCCTGCGGGTGAATCCGGCCCGGCGCGAGGAACTGGTCGGCACCGCGCTGGCCGTGCTCGCCGAGGAGACCGAACCCGACGGCCGGCTGCTGCTCACGGTCACCTTCCAGGACCCGAGGCACGCCGAATGGGCGGTGTGGCAGCTCGCGGGCAACGCCGAAGCGCTGTCCCCGCGATGGTTGCGCACCACCCTGCGCGATCGCGCGGCGGCGCTCGCGGCACAGTACGACGAACCCGCGTGACGGCGAACGTCACGCGGGTTCGTGATCTCGGGTCCGGCGAACTCAGCCCTTCGCGGTCTGCTCCGGGCGGTAGAACCACGCTTGCAGGTCGAAGTCCTCGCGAATCTTCTTCTGCTCCACCAGGAACTGCTTGGTCCCGGTCAGCAGGGTGACACCGCGCTCGGAGAAGCTCTCCTGCGGGAAGTAGTCCCGCTGCGCGGCGGCGCGTACCACGGCCTCGGGCAACTTCGACTGGGAGACTTCGTAGTTCACGTAGTCCTCCCAGTGCTCCTGGGCATACTTGTTCGCCTCCGACAGCACCCGCTGCCAGGTGCCGCCGAAGTCCGGGTTGGTATCCAGGAACGGCTGGCTGCTCACCGACGAACTGGTGCCGGCCAGGGCCGGGTGATTGTTCGCGATGGAATCGACCTGATGGAAGCCCTTGGCCAGGAACGCCCGGAAGTAGGAGTTCGGATTCGTATCGGGCAGCGCGACCGCGTCGATCTCACCGCTGGTCAGCGGCGCCTCGGCATCGGTGGACAGCAGGTGGATCAGCTGCGCGGCCGCCACGCCCTCGGCCTTCAGCGCACCCTGCAGATACCGGTCGATGTACGAGCCGGACTGCACCCCGACCTTCTTGCCCGCCAGATCCTTCAGCGTGCGGATGGCCGGATCCTTGGCCACCACACCGGCGTTGTACCCGACCGCGGCGATGGACAGCAGCCGCGTCTGCAACCCGCTGCCGCGTGCCACCAGCGCCGGGGTATCGCCGTAGGTGGCGACATCGAGCCGCCCGCCGACCAGCGCCTGATTCAGGTCCGGACCGTTCGGGAAGCTGAACACCTCGATCTTCTCCGCGCCCAGCGGCGCCAGCGCGGGCAGCAGCGCCCCGCGCTGATGGGCGAAACCGAGCGGGCCGGTCAGCACGTTGCCGGAGCCGATGACGCCGATGCGCAGGGTCTCGATCTTGGTACGGGTCGCCGACCCGTCGTCGCCGCCGGAGCAGGCGGACAGCACCAGCGCGAGCGCGGCGACGGCGGCGGGCAGAACACGTTTGAGCTTGGACATGAAGAGCTTTCGGGAGATCAGAGTTCGGACAGGCGCGGGGGTGGCGCGCCGTGGGGCAGGCGGGGGCCGACGGCGATGAGGCTGCCGGGCTTGCGACCCCGGCCCCAGCCGATTTCCTTGCGGTAGCGGCCGATGTGGTCCTGCGGAATCAGCGTGGGGTCGGGCAGCGGGGTGACGTTCGGGTCCACGTAGAGGGCGTCGGTCGGGCAGTACGCCTCGCACATGAAGCAGGTCTGGCAGTCCGATTGCCGTGCGATGAGCGGTATTCCGCTCTCGGTCCGGTCGAACACGTTGGTCGGGCAGACATCGACGCATTTGTCGCAGGCGATGCAGTCGTCCGCGCGCACGAGCTCGATCACGAGGCCACCGCCAATCCGGTGGTGGCGGCCGCGGTGGTCGCGGTCCACACCCGGTCGAGTCCGCCGGACAGGATGTGATGGTGCTGGCCAGGATCCAGGTCCGGATGATCCGCGCGCTTGCTCATACCGCGAGTTTCCTTGCGGGCCAACGTCGATTCGTACATGAGCCGCCCGACCGCGGTGATGGCGGCGGCCTGGCGATTGCGCACCCGCTCGTCGCCGGTCGCCCCGCCCAGCGTCTGGGCGCGGGCCCAGAGGCCGTCGAGCGCGTCCAGGGCCGGGCGAATGCGGTCGCCGTGGCGCAGGTAGTTCTTCTCGAAGGGGATCAGCTCGTGCTGCGCGGCGGCCACCACCTCCTCCGCGGTGACGGACTCCCCCGCGTCCGACTCCAGGCCGGTGCGCCCCGCACCGGTGAGCGCGGCGTGATCGGGACGCGGTGCGCTCAGGGCGAATCCGGCCGCGCCTTGTCCCGCCCAGCTGCCCGAGGACATCGCCCAGGCCGAGTTGTGGCTGCCGCCGCCGGTGAAGCCGCCGCAGATGCGTTCGCGGGTCGCCGCGTCCCCGGCGGCGTAGAGCCCGGGCACCGAGGTCGCGCACAGATCGTCGACGACGTCGATGCCGCCGGTGCCGCGCACGGTGCCCTCGGCGAGCAGGTCCACCTCGAAGCGATCGGTGAACGGGTCGATCCCGCGCCGGTCGAACTGCAGGAAGAAGTTGGGCTGACCCACCCGCATCTGCGCCTGCACGGTGGCGTCGGCGCGGTCGAGCTGCGCGAACACCTTCTCCGACAGCAGGGTTCGCGCGATGACCGAACGTCCCTTGGTCGAGCCCGCGCCCTCGAGCACGTCGCCGTTCTCGTGGAAGAAGGTGGCGTAGCCGTAGTAGGCGGTCTTGGTGACGGTCGAGCCCTTGGGCACGATGGCGTAGGCGTTGGAGAACTCCATGCCCGAGAACCGCGCGCCCACCTCGGCTGCCATGAGCGCGCCGTCGCCGGTGTTCACGTTGGTGCCCAGCGCCCGAGACAGGAACGCGCAGCCGCCGGTGGCGAGCACGACCGCGCCCGCCGCGATGCGGTAGTCCCGGTCGAGCTGGCGCTGGTACCCGGCCGCGCCACGCACCACGCCGTCACCGTCGACCAGCAGTTCCAGCGCCGGTGAGTGATCGAGGATTTCGACCCCGGCGCGCTTGACCCAGGCGCGCATCCGGCGCATGTACTCCGGGCCCTGGACGCCGGTGCGCATCGACTCGCCGGTGTTCGGGTCGACCGGGAACGGGTACCGGCCCTCCACCGCAAGGCGATTCATATTGGCGTAGGTCTGGTCCAGGACCCGGTCCATCCAGTAGTGGTCGGCCAGGTGCCCGCCCAGTGTCTCGCGGCTGGCCTTGGCGTTCGCGCGCGCGGTGGCCTCGGGGGCGACGTACCAGACGCCGGTGCCCGAAGGCGCTGTGGCGCCGCTGGTTCCGGTGTAGCCCTTGTCGACCAGGATCACCTCCGCACCGCTCTCGCGGGCGTGGATCGCGGCCCAGCAGGCGGCGGGGCCACCGCCGATAACCAGGACATCCGTGCTGATCTGCCAAGTGTCGGTCATAGGTCCGCTCCTGTCGGTGCATCGGGGTTCACGCCGAGCGCGATGAGCAGCCGGCGGCGTAGTGCGGAGAATTCGGGATGGACCACCGAGCGCGGGCGGGCCACGGTGATGTCGAAGGATTCGGCGATGGCTCCGTCGCGCAGGACGAGGGCGCGATCGGCCAGCAGCAGCGCCTCTTCCACGTCGTGGGTGACCAGCAGCACCGATTGCCGGTGCTGGGTCCAGAGCCGGGCCACCAGGGCCTGGGCCTTGAGGCGGGTCAGGGCGTCGAGCGCGCCGAAGGGCTCGTCGAGCAGCAGCAGTTCGGGATTGCGTACCAGGGCGCGGGCCAGCGCGACCCGCTGCGCCTCGCCGCCGGACAGCGTCGAGGGCCAGACATCGGCTTTGGCGGCGAGCCCGACCTCTTCCAATGCGGCGAGCGCCTGTCCTTTGGAGCCGCGGTCCACCCCGAGGGTGACGTTGCGCCACACGGTCATCCACGGAATGAGCCGGTGCTCCTGGAAGACGATGGCCTTGGTCTTCGGGGCTTCGAACACCCCGGTGAAGCCGCGATCGAGGCCGCCGAGTCCGCGCAGCAGGGTGCTCTTGCCCGAGCCGCTGGCGCCCAGCAGCGCCACGAATTCGCCCGGGGCGATGTCGAGGTCGACGTCGCGCAGGACGGTGCGCCCGCCGAAACTGCGGGCCGCGCCGCGAATGCGGACGCCGGCGCCGATGGTCGTGGTCATCACTGTCCTTCGAATCCGGTGCGCCAGGACAGGAATCGGCGTTCCAGCAGGCGCACGAAGGTGTCGGTCAGCAGGCCGAGCACCGCGTAGATGACGAGCACCAGGAAGATCTGGTCGGTGCGCAGGAACTCCTTGGCGTCGTTCATGAGGAAGCCGAGCCCGACCGGGGTGGTCTGCATCTCCGCGACCACCAGGGTGAGCCAGCCGATGCCGAGGGCCTGGCGCAGTCCGACCAGGATCTGCGGCAGCGCACCGGGCAGGATGATCTTGGTGGTCAGCTCGAATCGATTGAGGCCCAGCGATTCCGCGGCCTCGACCAGGCGACGGTCCACCCCGCGGATGCCCGCGAGCACGTTCAGGTAGATCGGGAACACCGGCGCCACGATGATCAGCGCGATCTTGAACGGATCGCCGATGCCGAACCAGATGATGAACACCGGAACCAGCGCCAGGGTGGGCAGCATGCGCAGCGCCTGCAAAGGTCCGTTGACGAGATCCTCGGCGGCGCGGAACAATCCGGCCGCCGCGCCCAGTACGAGGCCGATCGAGATGCCGATGCTCAGGCCGATCGCGACCCGCTGCGAGGACGCAGCCAGGTGCCGCCACAGCTCGCCGGTGCGAATCAGTTCCCAGCCCGCCTCGATGACCTCCGAGGGCGCCGGGGTCGTGGGGCCGAGCCAGCCCCGCGCGCCCAGCTGCCACAGGACCAGGACCAGCACCAACCCGGAGGCTTTGCGCGCCGTGCCGATGACGCGGCGGATCCGGTTCCCCGATTCCGGGGTGGCGGCCTCGACCGGAACCGGGGCGACGGCAGGAGCGAGGGGCTCCAATTGCAGTGTCATGGACGGTGTCCTCACCCGAGAAGAAGTGTGCGGACACCGTAAGTCCGGGCACCGGCCCGAACGTATGGTTGCGATCAGCCCGATCCTGAATCCCGTACGCCGCCGGGCACACTGCCCGAAACGTTTGGTGCTTTTGCGTATTGACAGTTAGTGACCGATCGGTTGCAATGTTCGTGTGACCTACGACACGATCATCAAAGGCGCCCGCTGGTTCGACGGCACCGGCGCGCCCTCCGCACTTCGCCACCTGGGACTGCGCGGGGATCGCGTCGCCACGGTCTCGGCGGAACCGCTCGACGAGACCGGGTGCCCGCACGTCATCGACGCCACCGGCAAGTGGGTGACGCCCGGAATGATCGACATCCACACGCATTACGACGTGGAGGTGCTGCGCGCGCCGGCGCTGGCGGAGTCGGTGCGGCACGGCATCACCACGATCATGCTCGGCTCCTGTTCGCTCTCGACCGTGCACGTGGAGGCCACCGACGCGGGCGACCTGTTCGGCCGGGTCGAGGCGATCCCGCGCCAGCACGTCATCTCGGCGGTCGCGGACAAGACCTGGCGCACCGCGCACGAATACGTCGAGGCCCTCGAAGAACTGCCGCTGGGGCCGAATGTGGCCGCCATGCTCGGACATTCGGACATCCGCACCGCGCTGATGGGACTGGACCGCGCCACCCGCAAACGCGTGCGGCCCAGCGCCGCGGAACTCGCGGCCATGGAAGGCGCGCTGTGCGAGGCGCTCGACGCCGGCTTCGTGGGCATGTCCGCGCAACAGCTGCTGTTCGACAGGCTCGACGGCGACGTCGCGCGCTCGCGCACCCTGCCCTCGACCTACGCCGGCGCCCGGGAGCGGCGTCGGCTCAATCGCATTCTGCGCCAGCGTGATCGGGTGCTGCAGGCCGGTCCGGACATCGCCTCGCCGCGCAGCATCGCGGCCATGACGCTGAGCACGCTGGGGCTGTTCCGGCCCAAGCTCAAGACCACCCTGCTGTCCGCGGCCGACCTCAAGGCCAATCCGTACCTGGTCTACATCATGGGTCCGCTGGCGCGCCTGCTGAACCGGCTGGGCGGGGACTTCCGCTGGCAGCATCTGCCGGTGCCGTTCGAGGTGTACGCCGACGGCATCGATCTGGTCATCTTCGAGGAGTTCGGGGCGGGCGCGGCCGCCCTGCACCTGGCCGATCAGGTGGAGCGCAACGCGCTGCTGCGCGACGAGGCGTACCGGCGCCGATTCCGCCGCGAATACGACGCCAAGTTCGGGATGCGGGTGTGGCATCGGGACTTCTTCGACGCCGAGATCGTGGACTGCCCGGACAGCGCGGTCATCGGCAAGACCTTCGGGCAGGTGGGTCTGGATCGCGGCGGGCTGCATCCGGTCGACGCGTTCCTGGACCTGGTCGTGGAGTACGGCACCAAACTGCGCTGGCGCACCACGATTTCCAATCACCGGCCCGAGATCCTCGATCGCTACAGCGCGGATCCCGGTGTGCAGCTGGGCTTCTCGGACGCCGGAGCGCACCTGCGCAACATGGCGTTCTACAACTTCGGGCTCCGGTTCCTGCGCCGGATCCATCGCGCGGAACAGGCCGGGCGGCCGATCATCTCGCTCGAGCACGCGGTGCACCGCATGACCGGCGAACTCGCGGACTGGTACGGCATCGAGGCGGGGCGCCTGCGCGAGGGCGACCGTGCGGATCTGATCGTCATCGATCCCGCGCACCTGGACGAGAGCCTGGAGGACTACGCCGAGGACATCATTCCCGCGTATGACAATCTGTCCCGCATGGTCAATCGCAACGACGCCACCGTCTCGGCGGTCTTCATCGGCGGCGAATACGTGTTCGGCGACGGCGTGGCGGCGCCCGCGCTGGGCACCCGCCGCACCGGCCGCTTCCTGCGGGCGGGAGGCCGATGACGGCGACGATGGGACGTCGCACCCAGGCCGAACGCAGCGCGGCGACCATCGCCGCGCTGGTCGAGGCCACCATCGAGGCCATCGGCGAGGTCGGCTATCACGGGGCCTCGCTCGGTGAGATCAGCAAGCGCGCCGGCATCTCCAAGGGCGCGATCTTCCGGCACTTCGATTCCCGCACCGATCTGGTGGTGGCCGCGGCGAACGAGGTGCGGCACCGGCACATTCGCAGCGCGGCCGAGGTGATCCGGCCCGAGAACCGCACCGGGCCGATCGATCTGGTGGAACTCATGATGCGGGTGCGCGGGCAGATCCGGCATCGAACGAACGCGGTGTGGTTCGAACTGCTGGTGGCGGCGCGCACCGAAGCCGATCTGCGCGAACGTCTCGAGCCGGTGGCGCGGGCGCTGCTGGACGAGGTCGAGGAGCTGGCCGTGGCCGCGCTGTCGCCCACGCTGCCCGCGGATATGGCCCGGCTGCTGGCCACCTCGCTGATTCACATGTTCGACGGCGAGGCCATCTTCCGCTCGACCTACCCGCGGCCGGAGCTCGAGGAATCGCGCATCACGCACATCGCCGGTGCGTTCGAACAGCTGACCGGCACGACCGCCGACGCGCGGGGCCGGGACTCATAGCCGCAGACCCGCGTCCACGATGGCCGCCGCGACCGCGTGCAGGCGCAGCTGTTTCTGCCGGGCGTAGCGCCGGATGGTCTCGAATGCCTCGTCGGTGGTGATGTCGTTGGTCGTGGCGATGACGCCCTTGGCCTGCTCGATCACCACGCGCGATTTGAGCGCGTGCTGCAGCTGTTCCATCAGTTGCTGCTGCTGGCGGCGCTTGTCAGCGTTGACGACGTAGCCGGTGGCAATGTCGGCCAGCACCCGGGCCGCCTCGATCTCGGCGGGTTTCCATTCCCGCCGGGTGACGTCGTACAGGTTGACCACGCCGACCGGTTCGCCCAGGTGCATGGGAATGCCCATCGCGGACACTATCCCGTGCTCCGCGGCGACGGTCGTGTAGTTCGGCCACCTGTCCATATGCGCGGTCAGATCCGCGACGGGGACCGGTACGCCCGATTCGAAGGCTTCCATGCAGGGACCCTCGCGGGTGGCTTCCTGGCAGCGTTCTATCGCGGCGATCGCCTCGTTGGGCGCGGTCACGAACCGCAGCTGGCCGTCGGTGTTGAGCGAGACCCCCGCGCCGGCGAGATCGAGCACCGTGGCCACGCCGTCGACCAGCTCGTCGAGGGCCGTGGGCACGTCGTACTCGGTGGGCAGCAGGCGCGCGAAACGAGCCAGCACCTTCAGCAGTGCGTCACTGTCATAGGACATACCAACCTCCCGTGCGTCGTTGTCCTGTCCTTTCGCACTACCCCGGTCCACGGTCACAACACGGTGACAACCGTCCCGCCGCGCCCGATCCGGACATAATGTCCGGTCCGTGTGCCCCTGAGCACGGCGTCCGCGGGTGCGCCGGGCTATCATCTGCTTCGAATCGAAAACAACTGTCGGCCAGTATGTTCGGTTCGCCCTTTTCCACCCCTGACCCCGGTGGCAACGGTTCATTTCCGACCATTGGGAAGGCATCCAGCGTTCGCCACGGCGCTCCGCATTCGCGGTCCGCCGGGCCGCTCCGCGCTCGTCACGCCCGGTTTTCCAGCGGGGTGTGACCGCCGTCGTGGCCGCGTACCGCTCGTCCTCGCATTCCACGACACCCCGCCGTCAGCCGGGGACCCCTTACCCCCTTCAGGAGCGTTCGTGCACCTTCTCGGCCAGCCCATCACCGTCCTGCTCGTGGAAGACGATCCCGGCGACGAGATGATGACGCTCGAGGCCCTCGGTGAGAACGAGGCGCACAACACGGTCTTCGTGGCCCGGGACGGCCAAGAGGCCCTGAACTTCCTCTACCGCGCCGACCCCCACTCGACCGCGCCCCGCCCCGACCTGATCCTGCTCGACCTCAACCTCCCGAAATACAACGGCCGCCAGATCCTCGAGCGCATCAAGACCGACCCCGACCTGTGCACGATCCCCGTGGTGGTCCTGACGACCTCCTCCGCCGAGGAAGACGTGCTCAGCAGCTACCGCCTGCACGCGAACGCCTACGTCACGAAACCCGTGGATTTCCCCCGCTTCCAGGAGGCCATCAAACAGATAGACGACTTCTTCGTCCGCACCGCCCGCCTCCCCACCCTCTGACGGTCGGCACAATGGGCTGATCATGTTCACGATCGCCTATCTGCAGTACGCCGGGCGCGGGCCGCTGCGCCACGAGGAGGCGCTGCTGACCGTGGGACTCGAGCGGCTCGGAATCCCGGTGCGGCACTACACGATCAAGCGCGTGCATCGCCGGCAATTGCCGCTCGGGCCCGACACCTTCCTCGCCGGTGACATGGACGCCGTGCACGGGGCGCTGCGCCAGCTGGGCGTGGCGATCCCGGTGCCCGACGACTATCCCGACTGCCTGCGCGAGTTCCTGCACCGCAGGGTGTGGACGAGCACCCTGGGCGCGATCGAGCGCGAACTGGAGATCGGTTCCGCGCCACCGACGTTCGTCAAACCCGCCGAGCGCAGGAAGAGCTTCACCGGCGCGGTCTGCTACTCCGAGCGCGATGTCGCCGGGTTCGGCAATGTCGGCCGGCGGCAACGGGTCTGGTGCGCGGAGGCGGTGAGCTGGGTGTCCGAGTATCGGGTGTACGTGGTCGGCGACGCGATCGCCGGGGTGGATCACTACTCGGGCGACGCGGCCGTGCCGGTTGACATGGCCGTGGTCGGGCGAGCGATCGCGCTGTACCGCGCGTCCGGGACCGCTCCGGCCGCGTACGCCATCGACTTCGGGGTGCTGGCCGACGGGCGGACGGCGCTGGTCGAGGCCAACGACGGATATGCGGTGGGCGCGTACGGGATCGACGCGCACGCCTACACCGCGATGGTGGTGCGGCGCTGGGCGGAGTTGCTCGCGGGGGCGGGCGGGCCATCGGCGCAGGTGAGGGTGGGATAGGTTGGGCGAGGGGGCGAGTGGAAGGGCGGTGGTCTGGATGGGTGACGCGGACAAGGTGAGTTGGAAGCATCTGAAGACCCGGGTGCCGGACGACGCGGATCGGGCGGCGTTGCGGGCGGTGCTGGTGGAGCGGGCGCTCGCGGTGCGCGAGCGGGGCTGGGACGCGTGCCGGGCCGAATGGTCGCCGGGGGAAGTGGCGGATGTGGCCTATCTGCTGAACGATTCGGCCGTTCTCGACGAGGTCGAGGAGCACGAGGGGTCGGTGCTCACGCGCTACGCGGGAAATCTCTACGGGTTCAACGGCGCGCGCAAGGACATCGCGGCGGGGTTGGTCGGAACACAGGAATGGTTCGCCGCCACGCGGGCGGAATTGGCCTCCCGCTGAGGTCGGCGCGGGTTTCCGGGAATAAGCCGGAATATAGCGCATTGCGATCAGACTGACCGCAAACGCTTACATTTTCCTCGACTCGAGTTGCCATGTGTGTGCTGTCCGAGAAGTTGGAGCACACCAGCACCGAATCAATCGAGGGAAAACGTCATGGGTCAGAATTCGTACCGGTTTGCTGCGGGCATCGCCGCGCTCGGGCTGACGGTGCTGGCCGCACCGCCCGCGCAGGCCGACCCCGCACCGCTGAACGGTTTGTTCGCCCTCGCGCCCGGTGTGTGCGCCAACGGCGCGGTCACCGGCAGCTTCTTCCGGATGATCCTGCCCACCGGCGACGCGAGCGGACCCTACCTGCAGAACAGCGATTCGCGGTGCAGCGATCAGACGGTGACCCCGCTGTCCGCGGGCAGCGACGGTGGCCTCGTCACCGGCGGCTACCAGCCCCAGCCCGCCGCGGCGTTCGACGGCGCGGGCAACGCGGTCTCGGGCCGGGTCACCACGCCGGTGCGGTTCTACGGCGTCGACTTCGCCACCGCCACCAATCCCGTCGATCCGCAGACCGGTACGGGTGCGGCGCTGCCGCAGCTGTTCAGCGACGGCGGCCGCCTGACGGGCGATCTGAGCAGCCTCGGCGTCACCTGGAACAACCAGGTCTTCAATCAGGGTTCGCCCAAGCCCGGCGGCGGACTGCCCGGCAAGACCGGTCCGATCAACGGAAGCATCGACGCGGCAGGCAATTTCGTCATCGAGTGGACGAGCCAGATCGTGGGCGGGCCGTTCAACAACTTCACCGGACTGTGGCATCTGGCCGGGCAGTATCGCGGCGCCCTGCCCCAGGCCGCGCCCGCCGCCGCGCCGCTCGCGCCCGCCGCACCGCAGGCCGCTCCCCCGGCCGCCGCCGAGTCCGGCATCGATCCGGTCGCTCCCGCACCGGCTCCGGCAGGCGCCGCGCCCGCGGCGGCCTCCACCACCGCGCCCGCACCGCAGACCGCGCAGGCCGCCCCCGCCCCCGTCGCACAGGTCACCGAACTTCCTGCGAAGCAGAGCAATTCGTGGCTCATCGCCGGATTCGTGGCCCTGGCCGTCGTCGCCA
Organism: Nocardia sp. NPDC003693; assembly: GCF_053981095.1. Lineage (NCBI taxonomy): Bacteria > Bacillati > Actinomycetota > Actinomycetes > Mycobacteriales > Nocardiaceae > Nocardia > Nocardia sp. NPDC003693. Next base: position 115,127 of record NZ_JBSFNO010000003.1, on the reverse strand, counting down.
CCGGCGGCGTGTTCGGGGCGAACCGTCTGGCCCGCATCCGGATTCGGCGATGACGGCGGCGCCACCGTCGACCGGGCTCCCCGCCTACGCCGACTACGTCTCGCACGTCGAGAGCGCGCCGCCGCGAGCGGGCAGCCGCCTGCCGTTCCTCGCCCTGATAGCGCTCGGGGCGCTGCTCGTGACCGTCCCCCTGGTCACCGGCATGTTCCCGCGAGCGGTCAAGGGCGAGGCCATGATCGCGGCCTTCGAACCGCACATGAGCCCGGACAGCCTGGGGAACTACCGCACCGATCTGCGAGTGCTCGGCGAGGCCCGCGCGAACCTGCTCGCACTGCGGGCCGCCGGGCAGGAGCCGGGCCGGTTTCCGCTCATCGATACCTTCGTGCGGGACTACCCGGCCATCGAGTCCGACCTGACCGGCATGGTCGACCGGATCGAGGCTAACCGGGACAACTACCGAAAGCTCTCGGACACAACGCCGTTCGGCGCTCTGCCGTGGCTGCTCGCGCTGCCCGGACTGGTGCTGATCGGGGCGGGCGGCTTCGGCCTGCGCGGCGTGGCCCAGGGCCGGCGCGGGCTGGGCTGGTACGGCGTGGCCGCGCTCGCCGGAGCGGGCCTGCTGCTGGTGCCCGCCACCGGCGGGCTGTTCCAGGCCGCGCCCGCCGCGCAACCGCTGATCGAGGATTTCCGGCCGATTCTCACGCACGAGCGCGTGCGCGCGGTCCAGGGCTACTTCGTGACCATCGTCGGCGCGGACGGCGAGCTGAACAGCCGTTACTCGGGCGCGCTCGCGGCCGCGCATCCCGACGCGGACCGCGCGGGCATCGCTGCGCTCGAGGCCCGCTGGCAGCCCATGACGGCCAGGTTCGCGAGTCTCGTCGGCGTCCTGAACGACAACGTCGAGAACTTCGATGCCGTTGCCGCGCTCGATGATTCGACCGCTCCGCTGGGCGTCACCGCGTTCCGCGTGCTCGGCTGGGGTTTCGCGGTCCCCGGCGCGCTGGCCCTGGCAGGTGCGGCCGTGGGCGTGCGGCTGTCCCGCGTCGATTCCCGCCCCGGCGGTTCCCCAGGAGGAGCCTCGGCATGAGAATTCTCGGACGACGGGCCGGGCGCGTCCTCGCCGCGCTCGCGGCAGTGGCCACCGTAACGGTGACCGGCTGTGGCGCAAGCGATTCCGGCGCACCCGCGAGCGGTCCCGAACAGCTGACGGGCCTACTGCGCTTCACCGCGGGCGCGGTCGCCGGCGACTCGGTGTCCGGCACCTGGTTCCGCATGGTCCAGCCCGGCGGCACCCCCGCCGACGGCCCGTACATGCCCAACGGCGACTCACCCGCGCAGGGCGGTTCCACCACGCTGCTCGAGCCCGGCACCGAGGGCGGGCTGCGGATCGGCGGCTACCAGAGCGAACCGATTCCCGCCTTCGCACAGGGCAATTCGCTGGCCGCCTCGATCACCAAGCCGACCAAGTTCTTCGCCGTGGAATTCGGCACCTCCACCAATCCGGTGGACCCGCAGACCCGGCGGCCGGTGCCGCCGCCGACGGTGATCAACGACAACGGCACGCTCACCGCCGATCTCTCGGCCTGGGCGGCGTCCTGGAACGACCAGGAATTCAATCAGGGCGCCCCCAAACCGCCGGAGAAACAGGGCGCACAGGTCGCGGGAGCCGAACAGGTGCAACGCGTCTGGGACTGGGTCGCCCAGCGCTGGTTCGACCGCCCGAGCGCAGACGCCGCCCAGGGCCCCTCGGCGACCGGCACCTACGACCCGCGCACCCGAGCCTTCACCCTCGAGTGGACCAGCCTCATCGTCGGCGGGCCGTTCAACGGCTTCACCGGCGTTTGGCACCTGGAGGGCTTCTACGAACCCGGCACGACGGCGGGTTCGGCCACCACGACATCAAGGAGTACAGGGCGATGACTTCCGCCGACACCACCCGGCGACCGGGCGTGGCCGCGGCCATCCGCGCCGTCGCCGCGCTGACCGTCATCGGCAGCGCGGCCGCCGTCACGGCACTGACGGTGCTGGACGACGAGCAGCGGCCGGTCGCCGCGACCGCCACCGCGCAGACCACGGTCACCGCGGCGAACGCGCCGGTCGCGGCCGCACCGACCGCCGCCGAAGGTGCGGTTTCCGCCCCGGCTCCGGCGGACGTGCCGGCGGTCGTGCCGCCGGGACAGGCACCGAATGAGAGCGTCGCACTCGGCGTTCCCGGCGCCAGCGTGCCGCCGGGCGCGGGTGCGGGCCCGGGCGTATCGGTCCCGTTGAACCCGGGTGCCGGGCCCGCCGCATCAGTGCCACTCACTGCGGGCGCGGGGCCCGCAGCTTCGGTTCCGCTCACTTCGGGCGGCGGACCCGCGGCGTCGGTCCCGTTGACCGTCGGCCCCGGCGGTTCGGTTCCGGCCACGGACCCCGGCACCCCGCTGGCCGCCGCCAATCCGTTCGCCACCGCACCTGTCGACACCCAGCCCGCCTGCCCGCTGGGCTGGCCCGCGCCGAAACAGCAGGGCGGTCTGGCGTCCTTGATCGGCCTGGCTCCCCTGGCCGGCCCGTTTTCCTCGGAGGCGTTCGCGCTCGGCTCGGTCTACCAGCCGATCCTGCGTCTGGTGGGCCCGGTGCTGGCCGAGATCTCCCCGGCGATCACCCAGCACCAGCCGCTCATCGATCCCCTCATCGCCCAGGTGCAGGGCGTGGAAGCCGTTGTCCTGGAAGCGATCCTGCCCTACTACGGCCCCTACCGCGCCCAGCTGATCGCCGCCGAGGGCGAACTGGCCAAAACCCTGGCCCCGATCCTGGACCGCGCCTACAACAGCGAGATCGCCTCCTGCTTCGTGGCGTGGCAGGGCCAGATCATCGAGCAGGCCAAGGGCGGCCGCATCACCGTCGCCTCCCTGGCGCACCCGGGCACGGTGGTCGAACTCGGCCCGAAGGACTGACACCGCGCGACCCGCGCGCCCACCGCCTGGTAACCGGCGACGGGCTACGCACCGAAAGCGTTGCGCGCGTCCGCAGAGCACCAGCCCGGCGGAGGCGGCCTGCCCGCGCCGCCCCGCAATCCGACGGCGGGCGGCGCATGGTCCCGGCACTGCCCTGCGCAGTCGGCGCGGAACCAGCGCCGCCCCTACTCTGACGCTGTATAACCGGACACTGCCACAGGCGAGTCAGCCTGTGGCAGTTGATGTTCTGCGCTCCTACGCTGAAATTCCTCTTAGGGGGCGAGCAGCGTGATGCAACGTTTTCTCTTCCTGTTCGTGGCGCTGATCGCCGCGGCATCGACCTACGATTACTGCCGGTCGCCGGGCTACTACCCGATTGTCGCGGCGGCGGGTGTCATGCTCACCCTGCTGCTGGTCGAACGCGCGATCCGGTAGCGCGACATGGCAGCGAAAAAGACTCCGGCGCAGCCTGTCTCGGTACGCCGGACCCGGGCGCCGCCGTCGAAGCGGCCCCGGACCCGCGCTACAGGTAGCTGCCCACCGCGGTGGTGTCCTCCGGTGCGGCCTGGATCCGGGTGGGGTGATCACGCGCTTCGATCAACTCCGCCAATGTCATTCCGCCCGGCTCCACGGCCGGTTTCGGGCGGTCACCGAGTTCGCGATCGAGCCAGGCCGCCGCTTCCGCAGGCGAGAGCCGTCCGACCTCCAGCTGCGCCAGGCAGCGGCCGGGGCGCACCACCGCCGGATGCAGGCGGGACAGGTTCTCGTTGGTGGTGATGGCCACCAGCACGTCCCGGCCCTGGCCCAGCATGCCGTCGGTGAGGTTGAGCAGGCGCGAAAGTCCCTGTCCGGTGGACTCTTTCGCGGAGCCGCGAATCAGCTCGTCGCAATCCTCCAGCACCAGCAGCCGCCATTTGCGCTTGCTGTCGTCGTAGGTGTCGACCCCGATCGCGACCTCCATGAGGTAGCCGGGATTGGAGAACAGCACCTCGGGATCGAGCACGCAGTCCACCTGGCACCAGGACGACCATTCCCGGGCCAGCGCCCGCAGCGCCGACGTCTTGCCGGTCCCGGGCGGGCCGTGCAGGAGCAGCAGCCTGCCGCTGACGTCCTCGGCGCGCAGGGCCATCAGCCTGCCGAGCGCGGCACTGATGTCGTTGCCGTAGTTCTGCTCGATCTCCGCCCAGGTGGAGGCGCCGATGGCGCGCTCGCGGCGGTTGAAACCGTGTGCGCCGCTGTGCCAGAAGCCCATGGACACCTGCGTGTCGTCGGATTCCTCGGCGACGGTGGCGTCCTTGGAGCACACGTCGATGACGGTGCGCGCCAGTTCCTCGGTGACGGCGCTGACGTGCAACATGGCGGTGCCGTTCGTGCGGCGCAGCACCCGCAGCATCCAGCCGTCACCGGCCGCGAGGGTGGTCCGGGTGCTTTCGTCGTCGCTGGTGCGCAGGATCCGCGCGTCCTCCGGGCACAGCGGCGCGTCGGGCTTGACCCGCTCGAGCTCGGCCGACAGCGCGTGCGGCTGCTCGCCGCTCACGAAGGGCGCCAGCCCGAGCGCGTCGATGATGTCGCGCGGCGAATCCGAGTCGTCCAGGCTCATCACCCACGACATCGCCGCGGGCGCCGCCTCTTCGCGACCGACCAGCCGAAGTCGTTCCTGGGGTGTGGAAGTCATTCCGACGATGATCCGGATTACGCCCGGGCGGGTCCACCGAATTTTCGATCTTCACCGGGGCGCGCGTTTGTCACCGGTGACAAGTGCCCGGCGGCCGATTTTCACCTCTGACAGAAACAGCGCGCTGACCCCGCGCGAGCGCAAATCCACTGCTACCGTCGGGAATCGTCAGCGCGGAAATATCCAGCGGGCAATGGAATAGGCCGCCTGCTTGCTGGCGCGGTGGCCTCCGCCTCCGGTGATACCGGATCGGAGGCCACTTCCCGACCCGGTTTCCACTGCACCGCAACCCATCTCGAATCGGATATTCCGGAACTTCCACGCGTGCTGCGCCGAATGCTCGATGGTCGCCGAAGGCCCGTGCGAGAATCGAGTCAGCCGCGGTCGCTCTCCACGCGGCACAGGTTGGCCGTGATTCAGTGGGTTGCCGCCGGGCCGGAGCTGGTACCGCGGGGCGGCGCCGATGGTGATCTTTCACCACCACGATGGTGTGCGGAGACATCGACGACGGAACGACCAGCGCGCCCGTCGTGCATCGAACGCGAAATCACCGGGAATTTCCCACTCTTCGCGCATCCTCAACGATCCACAGTGCGGAATCGAGGAGTCCTCAGATGCAAACGCCCGCCTACTCCAGAGGGTATCGAAGCGGCTACCGCCAAGGGTTCAAGCAAGCGATGCTCCACAACCCGCAGAGCGATCCACCGGACCCGGTCGTGCCGGCCGGTGTCGGTGACTATCCGTACGGCTTCAGCGAGGGCTACGACACCGGGTATCACAACGGACTGGCCCGCCTCGCCCACACCGAGGCCCGCGGCCGCTGACGCCGGTGCGCCGATGAGGCCCGCACCCGGGTCGGGGATGCCCGGGTCCGGACCTCAGGCCAGCCACCAGGACACCGCGAAGACGACGAAGGCCGCCGTCACCAGCACCACGGCCAGCGCCTGTGCGAGCCGCGGCCGCCGGCGTTGGAGCCGCTCCACGGCGACGTACAGCCCGCCGATGGCCAGGATCGGCAGCACCGCCGGGATGATCAGTGCGACCAGCGGCCCGATGATCCAGCCCGCGATCCGGAACTTGCCCCACAGGGTTCCCAGGAGCAGCGGTATGACCAGCGCGCCCGCGATGCCACCGACGAGGGCCTGGACCGGTTCCTCACCGATCCACGGGACGCCCGGTATTCCGGGGGTGTCCAGCAGGTCGAGGGTCGACCACAGTCCGAGCAGCACGATGACGATCAGCGTGCCGTAGAGCGCGGCGCGGTAGTGCAGTTTCTGCAGCGGCGTCCAGTCGACCTGCCGCGCGTGGTGCATGGTCGCGGCCGTGACCGCGGCCCACACCATCCAGCGCCGGATGAGCCCGGTTCCGGTCTTGGCCATGGCATCTCGGAAGATGCGGTCGGCCTCGTCGCGGAAGATCTCGCGCTGGGCGATGTAGCTCGCGGGCTCGTCGCCGTTCAGCACCAGCCCGTCGTGCAGGATCGCGGCGGGCAGATGTGCCCCGGTCTTGGGCACCAGCCAGGTCAGGAACGCGGGCACCGAGGTGAGGTCGGTGGTCCAGTTCTCCAGGTCGGCGGGCACCAGAATCGTGCCGAGCCCGATCCCGGGGGCGTCGTCGTTGTAGCCGATCCGGCGCAGCAGCCGGAACTCTTCGCGCCTGGTCTCGTCGTTGAAGCGCCGATCCAGCACGATCGTGAGGTCGGGTTCGGGCTCTTTGGGGGTATCGTCGGGCCCGCCGCCCTCGGGTGTCACCGGCCCGGGCGGGCCGGGCGGCGCAGCCGCCGGGGGCATGTTCACCACCACCGCGTCGGGAGCGACAGCGTCCGCGGCCGCCTCGGCCGGTGCTCCGCCCGCGTCGTAGAACGGTCCGCTGTCCTGCTCCACCTGGAGCTTCATCGATCCAGGATGACAGCCCGACGATACGAACCGATCTAGTTCTGACGGCGTTTCGCTGTCGAATTCCGCAGGTCGGACCGGGTGCCCGGTCCGGCGGGCCGTGTCAGCGCTCGCGCACGGTGAGGGTCAGTGTCACCGGGGTGGAGACGGCCCCGCTCCCGTCCGGACAGCAGGCGCAGCCCTGTTCAGCGGCCGGCGATGGAATCGGCCGGGGCGCAGGCGGACTCACGGGCACGAGCGGGCGGAGCCGGCCCGCCCGGAACGCGTTGGCGATGACGAAGACCTCGGCGATCTCGTGGATCAGCACGACGGTGGCCAGACCGAGAACGCCCAGGGCCGCGAGCGGGACGAGCGACAGGACGATCGCGGCCGACAGCCCGATGTTCTGCAGCATGATGGTGCGCGCGCGGCGGGCATGAGCCAGGGCCTGCGGGAGGTGGCGCAGGTCGGTCCCGAGCAGGGCGACGTCCGCGGTCTCGATGGCGACGTCGGTTCCCATGGCGCCCATGGCGATACCGACGTCGGCGGTGGCCAGGGCGGGGGCGTCGTTGATGCCGTCGCCCACCATGGCGACCGCGCCCCGCCGTTGGGCGCGCAGCCGGGTGACGCGGTCGGCCTTGTCCGCGGGCCGTAATTCGGCGTGCACGTCGGTGATCCCGGCGCGGGCGGCGAGCGCGTGTGCGGTGCGGGTGTTGTCGCCGGTGAGCATCGTGACCGTGACCCCGGCCGCGCGCAGAGCCGCGACGGCTTCGGCGGCCTCGGGGCGGAGTTCGTCGCGAATGCCGATCAGGCCCAGCACTTTCCCGTCGTGTTCGACGACCGCGACGGTCGCCCCCGCGTCCTGCAGGCCGATCACCTCGCGGTGCAGCCCGGCCGGATCCACCCAGCCCGGCTTGCCGAGCCGGGCGGGCTTGCCGTCGACGGTGCCCTCGAGCCCGGCCCCCGGGATCGTCGAGACATCCACGGCGGGTTCGGGATTCGGTGCGGCCGCGAGTATCGCCGCGGCCAGGGGATGTTCGCTGCGCGCTTCCAGCGCGGCCGCGACCCGCAGGATTCGTTCGACGGGCACCTCGGGTGCGGGTACGACGTCGGTGACGGCGGGCCGGTTCGCGGTGAGGGTTCCGGTCTTGTCGATCGCCACCGCGCGGACCGCGCCCAGGGTTTCCAGTGCCGCCCCGCCCTTGACCAGCACGCCGAGCCGGGTGGCCGCGCCGACCGCGGCGACCACGGTGACCGGCACGGAAATGGCCAGGGCGCACGGCGCGGCCGCGACCAGGACCACCAGGGCGCGTTCGAACCAGAGTGCCGGATCACCCAGCAGCGCACCGCATCCGGCAATGAGGGCGGCCAGCACCATGATCGCCGGGACCAGCGGGCGAGCGACGCGATCGGCGATGCGCTGGCGCACGCCCTTGCGCCGCTGCGCGTCCTCGACGATCCGCACGACCTTGGCGAGCGAGTTGTCCCGGACCGTCGCGGTGGCTTCGACGAGTAGCACCCCGTTGGCGTTGACCGAACCGGCGAACACCGTGTCGCCGGGGCCGGCCTCCACGGGCATGGACTCACCGGTGATGGCGGAGGTGTCCACCGCCGACCTGCCCTCGCGCACGATCCCGTCGCTGGCCACGCGTTCGCCCGCGCGCACCACCATGACCTCGCCGACGGCCAGCTCGGCGGGTTCGATGTCGTGTTGAGTTCCCGCCCGCAGCACCGTGATTCGCTTGGGGACCAGGGCCAGCAGCGCACGCAGGCCGCGCCGGGTGCGCGCCAGCGAATGCTCCTCGAGCGCCTCGGTGATCGAGAACAGGAAGGCCAGCGCGGCGGCCTCGGCGTACTCGCCCAGCGCGAGCGCGCCGACGAGGGCGATGGTCATGAGCGTGCCGACGCCGATGCGCCCGCGCAGGAGCGCACGCAGGGTGCCGGGGACGAAGGTCCACCCGCCCAGCCCGACCGCCCCGAGATAGGCGATCGCGCCCGCGGTCTCGGCGCCCAGTCGGCGCGCGAAGAAGCCCGCGATCAGGAGTGCGCCCGCCGCCAGCGCCAGGCGCATGTCCCGGACCTGCCACAGGCGCTGGTCGGTGTCGTCGGCGGGACGGTGTTCGCGTTCCCCGCAGCACGCCTCGCTCATCAGCAGCACCCGTCCCGTTCGGCGTCCGGGCAGCACGCGGGATCCACGGCCAGTACCAGGCCCAGCAGGTCGTCCAGCGCGCGGGCGATGCGCGGATCGGCCAGTTCGTACCGGCTGCGCCGGCCCTCCGAAACCGCCACCACCAGCCCGCAACCGCGCAGGCAGGCCAGGTGATTGGACAGGATCTGCCGCGAAACCCCGATGCGCTCGGCCAGTTCCGAGGGGTAACCGGGCGCGGTGCGCAGGGCCAGCAGGATCTGCGCGCGGGTGGAATCGGAGAGCGCGTACCCGAAGCGGGACAGCGCGTCACTGTGCACCATGGTGACCATGCGGCACACAGTACAGAATATTCTGTACTAATTGGTGAGGCGGTCCGCGCGTCGCTCGGCGAGTTCGGGCATCGCGCGCCTCCCCCGCCTGCCCGGCCGTGCCCTAGGGTGCTTCCATGTCCGCGACCACCTGGCGGGGCGCGGTCCTGATTCGCCCCGGCATCTTCGCCTTCACCGGCTCGATCGGACCCACCGGAACACACGCGCACCACGCGGTGCAGATCATGGCGGCCGACCACGCCATGACCGTCGCCGATGCGGACGACAGCCTGTGCGCAGGAGCGCAATTCGTCATTCCCGCCGACACGACCCACCGGATCACGCGGGGTGCGGCGCCCGGCGTCGCGGTCTTCCTCGATCCGGAATCCGCCGCGGGCCGCGCCGCCGACCTGCGCGCGCGAACACTCGGCTGGACGGGCGGACCGGCGCTGATCACCGGCACCGCGGCCGGCGTCGCACTCGATCGGCTCGTCTCGGACCTGATCGACACGCTCACACCAGAGGGTGATCGCGCCGCGACCGCGCCACGGCATCCCGCGGTCCAGCATGCCCTGGACCTGCTGCCCGCTCTGGTGGCCAACGGCACGGTCGGTACCGCCGACATCGCCACGCGCGCCGGTCTTTCCACCAGCCGCCTCACCCACCTGTTCAGCGCCCAGGTCGGGCTGCCGCTGCGGCGCTACGCGCTGTGGCTGCGCCTGACCCTGGCCATCGCCGAGGTCGCCGCCGGACGTGATCTCACCACCGCCGCGCACGCCGCCGGGTTCTCCGACAGCGCGCACCTGACCCGCACCTGCCGGGAGAACTTCGGTCTCGCGCCCTCGGCGCTGAGCCGGAACGTGCACTGGCACATCGCGCATGCGCCGTAGCCGAATCGTTCAAGCCGCGCGCGGTTGCCGCGACCGAGGATCGACCGCATGCACACTTTCGCACAACGCCTCGCCCGCTACGGCTACGTCCCGCTCATGCTGCTCGGGGTGAACGGCCTGGGCATCACGCTCGCCGGCGCCGGAGCCCCGAAATACTGGCTGCTGGTCCTGGTGGCGGCGGCGATCGCCCTGTCGTTCACCGTTGAACGGCTCATTCCCTACGAGACCTCGTGGAACGGCGAGCAGGCGGACAGCCGTCGCGACCGCGTCCACGCCGCGGTGAACGAGACCCTGCTGCTGGTGAGCGTGGCCGCCATCCCGCTGCTCAGCGCGATCGTCCCGGCACCCGAACTCTGGCCCGCGAGTTGGCCTTTCGTCTGGCAGGTGCTGTTCGCGATTCTGGTCGCGGACTTCGGCATCACCGTGGTCCACCTGGCCAGTCACAAGATCGGCGTGCTGTGGCGCTTCCATGCCGTGCACCACAGCATCACCCGGTTCTACGGGCTCAACGGCCTGATGAAGCATCCGCTGCACCAGACCGTCGAGATGGCTGCCGGAGTGATGCCGCTCGTTCTCATCGGTCTGCCGATCCAGGTGGCTGCGGCCCTCGCGCTGGCGACGGCGGTGCAACTGCTGCTGCAGCACTCCAACGCCGACTACCGGGTCGGACCGGCCGGATACCTGCTCGCGCTCAACGCGGGGCACCGTTTCCATCACCTCAAATGGGCCGGCGTCGGGGACGTGAACTTCGGCCTGTTCACCCTGATCTGGGATCACCTGTTCCGCACGTACTCCTACGATCCGGCGCGGCGCTTCACCTCCGACCAGCTCGGCATGGCCGCGGCGCCGGATTTCCCGGTCGGGTACCTGGACCAGCTCACGTACCCGTTCATCCCGGCGAACGGCGGCCGTGCCGAGCCGCGCGCGACTCAGGCGTGAGGTGGGACGAGCCCGGAAATCAGCGCGACGAGCTGGTGCGGGCGGGCGGTGTCGGCGAGGGCTTTGCCGTTGGTGAGGACCGCGCCCGACACCCCGCGGGCCGGATCCGACCAGCCGTACTGCGTGGTGAGTCCGCTACGGCCGAAATGGGATTCGGTGTCGCGGCCGAACTTCGAGCGGCGCGCACCGAGCTCGTAGCCGGCCACCGACACGCGCCCGGCGACCCCCGGTATCCACGGCGCGGGTCGCACCGCCGCGCGCAGCGTGTCCGGGGTCATGATGCGGACGCCGTCCAGTTCGCCACCGCGCGTGAGGATCTCGTAGAACCGGGAGAGTTCGAAGGCCGTGGTGATGAGGTTGCCCGAGGGCAGTTCGGCGGTGAGAAAGGCGCGAGTGTCCGCCTCGGTGGTCGGGCCGGACAGGCCGCCGCCCAGCGCGCGGCCGGCCAGGTGCTGCCAGATGCGTGACGGGCCGGGACCCACCTTCACGCTCGGCACGACCAGGTCGACGTCGGCCGGGTCGACGCCGAAGTTGTTCCAGCGGAAGCCCAGCGGTTCCAGCACGCGGGTGCGCAGGTGATCGCGCATGGCGATGCCGGTCGCGCGCCGCACCAGCAGGCGCTGGATCAGGCCGCTGGTGAGCGCGTGGTAGACCCGGAAACGGCCGGGCTTCCAGCTCGGTTTCATGTCCGCCAGCCCGCGCACGGCGAGCTCCTCGTCCAGGATCAGTGCGGTGCCGCGGTAGGGCGGGGTGATGAACGGGACGCCCGCCGAATGCGAGAGCACATCGGCGATGGTGATGCGCCCCTTGCCGTTCGCCGCGAACTCCGGAATGTATTCGCACACCGGGTCGTGCAGCGCGAACGCGCCCTGTTCGATGAGCATGAACATCACCGCCGCCGAAACGCCCTTGGCCGTGGAGAATCCACAGAACGGCATGTCGGGGGTGATCAGCCGCTTCTCCGCGTCGGGGCCGTCCTTGGGCGCGTTGCCCCAGCCGTGGCCGATGGCGCGGTTCAGCAGCACGTGGCCGTCGCGGCGCAGGCAGAGCTGAATGGCGGGGGTCGTGCCGAGGCGGTACCAGTCGCGCACCGCCGCCCAGATCGCCTCGACCGCGGCCGGGGTGACACCGGCGGCGGCCGGGTCGTCCTCGTATCCGACCGTGGTCACCGTGTCCAGATTCGGATCGACCATCACCATCGCGCCTGGGCTCATTCGACCAAGGATAGAGATCACCGGACGCGGGGCGGCGTTGCCGCAGTTCGGAGCGTCGAACGGCGCTCAGCGACCACCCCGCAACCCTCGTATGCGAACATATGTTCGTGTCCGGTTCCGTGAGCAGCGCGAACGACCGCCCCGCGCGGGCGGCGATTCTGCACGCCGACCTGGACTCCTTCTACGCCTCGGTCGAGCAGCGGGACGATCCGCGCCTGCGCGGCAAGCCGGTGATCGTGGGGTCGGGGGTGGTGCTGGCGGCCAGCTACGAGGCCAAGGCGTACGGGGTGCGTACGCCGATGAACGCCCGCCAGGCCCTGCGGCTGTGCCCGCACGCCATCGTGGTGCCGCCGCGCATGTCGGCGTATTCGCGCGCGAGCAAAGCGGTGTTCGAGATCTTCCGGGACACCACCCCCGAGGTCGAGGGCATCTCGATCGACGAGGCGTTTCTCGACGTGAGCGGGCTGTGGCGGATCTCCGGCACGCCCCTGGAGATCGCGCGGGCGCTGCGGCTGCGGGTGCGCGACGAGGTCGGGCTGCCGATCTCGATCGGGGTGGCGCGCACCAAGTTCCTGGCCAAGGTAGCCAGCGCGGTGTCCAAACCCTATGGGCTGCTGGAGGTTCCGCCGGATCGGGAGCTGGAGTTCCTGCATCCGCTGCCGGTGGAGCGACTGTGGGGCGTGGGGGCGGTGACCGCGCGCGAGTTGCGCGAGCGGGGCATCACCCGCGTCGGGCAACTCGCCGAACTGGGCGAGGGCCCGCTGTGCGCGGCCCTGGGCCCCGGCGCCGGGCGGCATCTGCACGCCCTGGCCTGGGCGCGAGACCCGCGCCGGGTCGAGACCGGCGTACGCCGCCGGTCCATCGGCGCGCAGCGGGCACTGGGCCGCCGGACCCGCACCGACGCCGAGATCGAGGCTTATCTGTACGGCCTGGCCGATCGGCTCGGGCACCGCCTGCGCGCCGGCGACCGGGTGTGCCGGACGGTCGTGCTGCGCTTGCGCTTCGACGATTTCGCCCGCGCGACCCGCTCCCACACCCTGTCCGAGGCGACCGACAGCGGGACGGCGATCGCCGGCGCCGCCCGCACCCTGCTGACCGCGGCGCTGCCGACGATTCACGAACGCGGCCTGACCCTGGTGGGCCTGTCCCTGACCAATCTCGAACACGCCGCCACGATGCAGCTGACGCTCCCCCTGGAACCCCGCGCGGAGTCGACCCTCGACTCGACCCTGGACGCCCTGCGCGACCGGTTCGGCGCGGGCACCGTGACCCGCGCGGCCCTGCTCGGCCGCGGCGAGGGCATGTCGGTCCCGATCCTGCCCGACTGACCGGCATCGGTAGATCTGCCCGGGCCGCAGGCGGTCTCGTTCAGCGTGCCCGGGCGCGCAGGGCCTGTTCGCGGTCGGCGAGGATGAGGCGGCGGCGCTCGGCCATCGCGGCGGCGGGTGAGGCGCCGGACAGGTGGGCCTCGTACACCGCGTGCGCGTCCTCCAGGGCGTCGCGCGCGCCGACACCGGCGGCGGGGGTGATGGCGTGGTCGGCGTCGCCGATCAGTACCACCGGATCGCTGGGGGTCGCGGCGTCGGTGAGGGGCACGTTGCGCGCGTTGCTGACGTGCACCGACTCCGTGGTCTCCAGGAACGTCCTGATCAGGGACTGATTGGAAGGCGTTGCCGCGGTGATGGTCTCGGCCCACTCGCCGATCGGGCGGTGGCCCAGGTCGTCGGTGCCGGGTAGCGCTGCGCGGGGAACGCGCAGGAACCACAGGGCGGCCGGATCACCCGGGCGCCAGATGTGCCCGAGGGTGCTCGCGGGTGCGCGGTTCTCGATCTCGGCGAAGAAGTGCAGGGTCGCGGGCTGGGTGTCGAGGGTGACGGGTCTGCCGGTCATGCCGTACAGCACCACGTCGCCCGCGTACTCGGTGCCGCGCTCGGGCTCGAGGCCCGCGCGCACGACCGAGTCGATGCCGTCGGCTCCGACGATGAGCTCGTCCTCGACCACGGTCGTGTCCTCGCCCCGGCGCAGTACACAACCGCGCTGTGTCACAGTGACATCGGTGATCGGGGCGCCGTACACGGTGTCCACCCCCGCCTCGGCGATGAATTCGCGCAGGATCTGCACGAGCGCGTCCCGCATCCAGAAGCGGTGCCCCCGCCCGTTGATCGCCCCGCGCCGCCCGAGGCTGTTGGCGTAGACGAGCCCGCCGGCCACCGGGTAGGACGCGGCCCGCACCATGTCGCCCGGCACACCCAGTTCCGAGAGTGCCCGGTGCCCACGGTCATCGATGAACAGGAACGCTCCGCCCCCGCTGTCGCGCCCCTGCTGCTCGTACAGCCGCACCCGTTCCCCGCGCAACGCCAGTGCCCCGGCCAGCGCCGCTCCCGCGATACCGCCACCGATAACCGTCACCATGCCGGCAACCCTCCTTGCTCGTCGATGAGAATTCGGTCCCGCCCGATCCCACGGATGGAACCCCCTCCGCCCCCGCGCTTCCCGACCCGAAACGGTCGGTCGCATCCACTCCCCGACCGGCCCGACCCACCTGCCCGTCGCGCCCGGATCAGCCCCACCCGTTGCAGTGTATGCACACTCGCATTCCGTGCCGAGCGGCTTCGCTCCGAGTTCGTCCCGCTCGCTGTGGGATTCGCGGCGCTTGCGGCCGGGCCGGGACGCGCGTCCCGGGCAGATGGGCGGCGGCACCGGCGGCCGCCTGGAAGAGTGGCGGCGGATACGGCCGACTATGACGTGGGGAGAGCCAATGTTGGAAGTCGCGCATCTGGTGCGGCGCTTCGGGGACGCGGTGGCGGTGGACGACGTGTCGTTCAGTGTGCCGCCCGGCGCGCTGACCGGGTTCGTCGGTGGCAATGGGGCGGGCAAGACCACCACCATGCGAATGATCATGGGGGTCTTGGCCACCCACGGCGGGGAGGTGCGGTGGGCGGGGCGGCCGGTGACGGTCGCGGACCGGCGGTCGTTCGGGTACATGCCCGAGGAGCGGGGGCTCTACCCCAAGCAGCCGGTGCGTGAACAGCTGGTTTATCTCGCGCGGTTGCGCGGGGTCGGGGCGGCGGAGGCGACCGCGCGGGCGCAGAAGCTGCTCGAGCGGTTCGGGCTCGGCGACCGGATGAAGGACAAGCTGGAATCGCTGTCACTGGGCAACCAGCAGCGGGTGCAGATCGCCGCGGCGGTGATCACCCGGCCCGCCGCGCTGATCCTGGACGAGCCCTTCTCGGGGCTGGATCCGGTCGCCATCGACTCCATGGCCGAGTTGCTGGGTGAGTATGCGGGGCAGGGTGTTCCGGTGCTGTTCTCCTCGCATCAGCTCGATCTGGTCGAGCGGCTCTGCGATCAGCTGGTCATTCTCGCGAGCGGACGGGTGGTGGCGCAGGGTTCGGCGGAGCAGCTGCGCGGTTCGGGGCCGTTGCGCTATCGGCTCGTGCTGGATGGGGATACGGGGTGGGTGCGCGAATTCGCGGGCATCCGCGTCATCGAGCAGACCGGTTCGGCCGTGCTGCTCGAGTTGGACGGGGCGAGCACCGACGCGGTGCTGACCGCCGCGCTCGGCCACGGATCGGTCCGGGAACTGGCCGAGGTGCGGCCGTCGGTGTCGGAAATCTATCGTGAGGTGACCGCATGAGCGTCCAGGCATCGAATCGGGAGAACGCGGCGCCCGCGGGTATCTGGCGCATCGTGGCCGCGCGCGAGATCTCGGTGAAACTGCGCGACCGCAACTTCCTCATTTCCACCCTCGTGACCACGTTGCTGATCGTGGGATCGCTGGTGGTCAGCGCGTTCGCCGGCAATCGCACCGAGACGCTCGACGTGGCGGTGACCGGTGCGAACGCGGCGCAGGTGGTCACGGTGGCGAATCAGCTCGCCGAGGCCGCGGACGAGAAGGTGTCCTTCGTCGCGCACGAGGCGCCCGACGCCGAGGCGGTGGTGCGGCAGGTGCGCGAGGAGTCCGCCGAGGTGGGCTTGGCGCCGGACGCGAACGGCTGGCGGCTGTACGGCAAGGCCGCCGAGAACGACAACGCCTCGACCTATCTCACCGCCGCGGCCGCGCAACTCGCGGTGCAGCGCAACGCGATCGCCGCGGGCACCTCGGTCGAGCAGCTCTCGCGCGGCGGCGCGGTCGCGTACGACGTGCTCGAGCCGGGCGCCATCGATCCCGGCCTCGCGCGGATCGTCACGCTGGTGTTCGCGTTCGTGTTCTACCTCGCCTCGATCATGTTCGGCCTGGCGATCGCGCAGAGCGTGGTCGAGGAGAAGCAGAACCGCATCGTGGAGATCCTGGCCAGCGCTATTCCGCTGCGGCAGTTGCTGATCGGCAAGGTGCTGGGCAACACCGTGATGGCGCTGGGGCAGTTGCTGCTGTTCGCCGCCGCCGGGTTGATCGGGCTGGCGGCCACGGGCAAGGGCGGGCAGGTGGGCCAGATCGGCGGGGCCGCGGGCTGGTTCCTGGTGTTCTTCGTGGTCGGCTTCCTGGCGCTGGCGAGCATGTGGGCGGTCGCGGGTGCGCTGGCCACGCGCAGTGAGGATCTGCAGGCCACGTCCACGCCACTGTCGATGCTGATCATCATCGTGCTGCTGGGCGGGCTGCTGATCACCGGCACCGGGCGGGTGATCGCCTCCTACGTGCCGATCATCTCGATCGTGGCGATGCCCGCGCGCCTGGCCGAGGGCTCGGCGGCGTGGTGGGAACCGATTGTGGCGCTGGCGATCACCGCGATCGCGACCTACGGGATCGTGGTGACCGCGGAGAAGGTGTACCGCCGCTCGCTCATGCAGACCCAGGGCCGCCTGACCGTTCGCCAGGCGCTGCGGGTGCAGGACTGACCCGGATCAGCCGGGGACGCGGGCGGTGGCGATCACGAAACCCTTGGGATCGCGCCACCGCCCGCCGGGGTTGGCGGCGAACCAGGCTTCGAAGTCGCCGGTGATCTGTTCGAGAATCGCGGCGCGGTAGGGGCTGTCGGCGGCGATGCCGCAGAAGGTGAACATGGCCTCGGCGAACCGGATGAGCGGTGCCGGGGTGTCGAAGACCAGTGCGTCGTCGAAGCGCTGAATACGGGTGTAGGGGAACACCTGTCGCAGGAGACCGGGCAGGGTTTCCAGGCTCACGGTGAACGACAACTCGCCGTCGGGTGCGAGACCATACGCGCGGGCGCGGTCGAGGATGACCGCCTCGGTGCGGGCGTAGCTGGCGGCGATGTTGATGGCCACGACGACCGTGCCGCCGGGCTTGGTGATCCGCCGGAATTCGCGCAGGGCTTCGAGCGGCTCGGGGACGTGGTAGAGCATGTGCCTGGCCGTGACGCAGTCGAATTCGGCTGTGGGAAAGGGCAATTGCCGTGCGTCTCCAAGGATCGCCTCGACGCCGGGTATCCCCCGCACCGTCGAGACCATCCCGGGTGAGGTGTCGACCCCGACGACGCGCCCGTGATGGCCGCGCTCGCGCAGGTGCGCCAGGAATCGGCCGTCGCCGCAGCCGATATCGGCGAGGGATTCGCCGCCGGTCAGAGCCAGGGTGGCGAGTACCTCGGCGGTGGGGTCCTGGGATCGTTCGCTGTAGCTGTCGTGCGTGGCCATGCGCACGCGCAGGGCATCGGGGGAGCCGTATTCGGACGAGAGCGTGGGACCGGTCATGAGCGAGTGTCCTTCTCGGGAAACGAGCCTTCCATCCTCCCACCGCGGGTGGGGTGGCCGTCGCGAATCCGGTGCGGCAGTACGCGAGTTCGCACGCGGCGGTGCCGTAGGGTCGGATCCATGACCGGTGAGAGGGAGTCGCAGGCCGTCGCGCCGTTCGAGGCCGACGCGGTGATCGCGGTGCCGGAGGCGGTGCGCACCGAGCTGCGGCGCGGGGTGCGCAGCGTGCTCGTCGATTCCGCCGCACTGCGATTGGTGCGCGAGCGGTTCGACGCCGAGCAGGCGGGGTCGCTGCGGCACTATCTCGAGGCGTCGCAGTCGGCGAATACGGTGCGGGCCTATCGCACCGACTGGATAGCGTGGGCGGGCTGGTGCGTGGCCGAGGGGCGCCAGGCGCTGCCCGCGGATCCGCTGGATGTCGCGGTGTATCTGGCCGCGGCGGCCGACGCCCGCCGCGACGGCGGTGAATGGGCTTTCAGCGCGGCCACTCTCGAACGCAAGGCGGCGGCGCTGGCGGCGGTGCACGCGGCCAACGGCCTGCCGTCCCCGACCCGCGCCGATGTCGTGCGCCTGACCCTGCGCGGTATTCGCCGCACCCGCCGGACCCAGCCCAAGCGCAAGCGGCCGGTGCTGCTGCACACGCTCGATCAGCTGCTGGGTCAGCTGCCCGAGCCGGGCTGGCCCACCGAACCCGCGCGCCGGCGTGACACGCTGCTGCTGCTCGCGGGTTTCGCGGGCGCGCTGCGCCGCAGCGAACTGGCGGGCCTGCGCATCGCCGACGTGCGGGTGGTCACCGATCACACCAGCGGCGAGCCGCTGCTGCTCATCCAGCTGCCGACCACCAAGACAGATCCCACCGGCGTGCACGAGCAGCGCGTGGTCCTCCCCCGCGGCACGCATCCGCACACGTGCCCGGTCTGCGCGTTCGCCGACTGGATTCGCCTGCGCGAGGCGCACAACGCCCGCCCCGACGCGCTCGCGGCCTGGCTCGCCGAGGCCCCGCCCGCCGCCCCGCACATCCATCGCTGTCACGGGTTCACCGGCACGACCCTGACCGATCCCGATCTCCCCCTGTTCCCCACGATCACCCGCCACGGCGGTCTGGCGCCGACCGCTATGTCCGGCCGTGCCGTGGCCGAGCTCGTGAAACGCTATGCGGCGCGTGCGGGTCTGGATCCCACCCTGTTCTCCGGCCATTCCCTGCGCGCGGGTTTCGCGACCCAGGCCGCCCTCGGCGGCGCGAGCGACCGCGAGATCATGCGCCAGGGGCGGTGGTCCAATCCGCGCACAGTGCACGGGTACATTCGGACGGCTAATCCGCTGGAGGACAACGCGGTCACGAAACTGGGTTTGTGAGATCTCCGGTGCGGGAGCCGTGAATCGATGCCCGGCCCGTGGCGTTGAGAGCAACTGTTCGGGCGGACCTGCGGCCTGGTACCGGTACGCCAAACCTTGTGCGGCCGAGTATGTTCACCGTTCTGTGGACTCGAACAACCTTCCGCCGGTGTACATATCCGTCGTCGAATTCGTGGAGAACTACCTCAGTCTCGTGTACCGGCGAGAAGTCGGGAAAGGCCGCCGGGTGTGGTGCCCACAGTGGTGGCTGCACTCGGAGGCAGTGGCGCGGCTGGATGCCCTCTGGCGGGCATGGGAGCACTGTCGGACCGACGGCAGTACGGGTTTGAGCGTGTGGTTCCTCGACCACGCCGATCCACATATGAACGTCCTGTTCGACCCGGAGGGCCCCTTCCAGTTCTGCTCGACCGCCTCCGGACACTCCGATGAGATGCCGCCACTGCAACTGGTTGCGGCCCCACCCGGCCTCTTCCCGTCACGCTGATGAAGTCGTAGCCGTCACGCCGCTAGCCTCCAATGCGTCTCGTACGCAACAGGATTGGCGTTGTGTGTTCGGCTGACGCCGGACCGGACGATGGACGCCCTCACCCGATCAGGATCACGAATCAATCGGTGTGCAGGACGAAGAACAGGAAGCACAGCATTCTGGTGTCTGGGTTGTCGCCGAACACCTCGGGGAACTTGTCGCGGGCTGCGGGTAGGGCCGGGGGCTCGGCGACGGTGGTGATGCGGAAGCCCGCTGTGGTGAAGGCATCGGTCATCGCGTGTAGGGGGCGGTCCCAGAAGCTCAGGCGAGCCGTTTGGTCGCCGAAGGTCCAGTCCTCGATGCGGTTTCGGGTTTGGAAGTAGTTGGTATCGGCGCCTGCCAGGTACTGCCCGAGGAAATTGGCGAACGGATGCTCGAGAGAGGCGACGAGTCGACCGCCGGGGACCAGTACGCGCCGCAGCTCGGCCAGGGTCGGTCCCCAGTCCTCGAGGTAATGCAGGACCAGGGAAGCTACGACGTCGTCGAAGGTGTTGTCCGGAAACGGCAGCGGCTCCGCCAGGTCGGCGAGCCTGAGGTCGGCATCGTCGCCGAGGCGGCGGCGGGCCTGTTCCAGCATGCCGGAGCTCGAGTCGATGCCGGTCACCTCGGCGCCGCGGGCGCGTAGTTCGGCGAACAGCGGACCGGACCCGCAGCCGGCGTCCAGAATCCGCCGACCGGCGACGGCTCCTGCGAGTTTGAGCATCGCGGGCCGCGCGTAGTAGGCGTTGTACAGGCTGGTTTCGTTGTCCGACGTGTAGCCCTCGGCGATGCTGTCGTACGCGCTCGCGCGGTCCGGACCGGCGGACGCGCGATCTTCCTGACTCATGAAACCATCCTGGCACGGCGGCACTCGGAACGCTGTAAACGCTTGTCAGTCAAGCTTTCCGGTGAAATATCCGCATAGCTCTGCCCAAACTCTTCGAGACCTACCGCTGCCTGATCCACCACATTTCCTGACCCGACTCGGCCGGGGCCCGCTTCTCGCGGGGCGCTATCCGGTCGAGGCGGTAACCGAGGCGGCGGGCGACGGCGGCGCTGCGCTGATTGGCCGCATCGCAGTGGATCTCGGCCCCGGCTGTGCCCGGGAGGGCGAGCGCGACTTGGGTCAGTGCTTCCGCGCTGCGGGTCATCGCACCGCGTCCGGTGTGTTCGGCGTGGCACCAGTAGCCGATCTCGAGCGCCGAGGGGCGTACGCGGTCTTGTATGCCGATTGCGCCCAGTAACGCGCCGCTGGTGAAGAAGAACCGCCGGCCCGGAACGTCTCTATCTCACGCCCCGGTCGTGACAAAGGTTGTGCCGGTGCGGGACTCGGACTCCTGCCACAGGCGGGCGGCCAGCTCGGGATCGGCGGCGGACGCCGTCCGGCCGACGAGGGTCGGGTGGCCGCGGTACTCGTAGAAGCCGTCGGGGCCTACGTAGGAGGCGCCGGGCAGATCCTGGCTCACCGCGAACAGGGTCGGGAGCGCGCCCATGTCGGGGGTCTGGGCGATGTACCTGTTGCCCGCGCGCATCGCGAGGTCCATGATCGGGCGGGCGGTGTGGCTCTGGAGGTTGGTCGCGGCCCAGCCGGGGTGTGCGGCGAGCGCGCGACGCGAATCGTGGGCCGCGTCGAAGCGGCGTTGCAGCTCGAGGGTGAACAGCAGGTTGGCCAGTTTCGACTGGGCGTAGGCCGCTACGGGGTTGTAGCCGCGGCGCTGCCAGTCCAGATCGGTCAGATCGATCGTGCCGCGCCGGTGCGCCTGCGAGGAGAGGGTGACCACACGGTCGGTGATGTGCGGCAGCAGCAGGGTGGTCAGCGCGAAGTGGCCGAGGTGGTTGGTGCCGAACTGGCGCTCGAACCCGTCGGCGGTGGTTCCGAAGGGCACCATCATGATTCCCGCGTTGTTCACCAGGACGTCGAGGTCGCCGGACCAGCGGTCGGCGAAGCGGCGGATCGAGGACAGGTCGGCCAGGTCGAGTTCGCGAACCTCGGTGTCGCCGTCGATGTGCTGGACGGCCTCCTGCCCGCGGGTGACATCGCGTACGGCCAGGACGACTCGCGCGCCGACGCGAGCCAGTTCGCGGGCGGTAACCAGCCCTAGGCCGCTGTTCGCGCCGGTCACGACCACCGTGCGGCCGCTCATATCGGGGAGATCGGATGCGTTCCACTGTGAGTTCGTCATGATTACCAATGTAGACACCGTCCACAAAGTGGTCAATGTCCACATAACTGTAGGCTCGAGGCACTATGGCCCCCGATCGTCGATACCACCACGGTGACCTGAGAGATCAACTCCTCGACGGCGCGGAGAAAGCGCTGCGCGAAAACGGAGTAGAACGGCTGTCGCTGCGCCAGGTCGCGCGCGAGGTCGGCGTCACCCACAACGCGCCCAGCCGCCACTTCCCCGACAAGGGGGCACTACTGGACGCGTTGGCGCTGAGAGGTTTCCGGCGACTCGGCGACGCGTTCGAAGCCGCCGCGACCGACGCGTCACTGCCGGTCGAGGACCGCTTCCGGACACTGGCTCGCGCGTATCTCACGTTCGCGCTGGACAATCCGACGCTGCTGACGCTGATGTTCGCGCGCAAGCACAGCGCCTCCGGTGGCGCGGCGATGGCCGAGGCCGTCACCCGCGCGTTCGCGGTGCCGGTGGCGATCACCGCCGAGGGCCAGGCGCGCGGTGAGGTGGTGGCGGGCGACCCGCTGCGGATCGGCTGGACGGTCGCGGTCGCGCTGCAGGGCCTGGCGAGCTTCGCCGGCGCCGGCCTCGTCGACCGCGACGGCATCGACGATCTGCTCGACGAGACCGTGACCCGGTTGACCCGCGGCCTGATGCCGCGCCCCTGACACCCCTTCCCCGCAGGAGAAACCCGTGACCGACGCCATCCGCCATCCGTTCGACGACGCCGTCCGGCTCACCGCCACCGGCGGCAACGACTACTCCGGGCACACCGATCCCCGCTACGCGAACATGGTCGGCCCGTTCGGCGGCATCACCGCGGCGACGCTGCTGCAGGCCGTCGTACAGCACCCCGAGCGCCTGGGCGAACCGCTCTCGCTCACCGTCAACTACGTCGCGCCGATCGCCGACGGCCCCTTCACCGTCACCGCGAATCCCACCCGGACCAATCGATCCACCCAGCACTGGAGCCTCACACTCACCCAGGACGACGTGGTGACCACCACCGCCACAGCGGTTTTCGGCGTGCGCCGCGAATCCTTCGGCGCCACCGAGATCGAGCCGCCGCCGGTTCCGGTGGCGAGCGAGGTCGCACCGGAACACACCCCCGAAGCCATCGCGTGGATGGACAACTACGAAATGCGCTTCACCGCAGGCGGTCTCAGCACGCTGGACGCGGCGACGGCGAGCGATTCGACCACCACGCTGTGGGTCCGCGATCACCCGCCGCGGCTGCTGGACCACGTATCCCTGACCGCGCTGAGCGATGTGTTCGTTCCCCGAATCATGGTCCGGCTGGGGCGCCTGGTTCCCGCCGGGACCGTCTCGCTGAGCATCTACTTCCACGCCGACGCCGCCGCGGTCGGCAAGGTCGGCGACGAGCCCGTACTGGCCACCGCGCGCTCCCAGCATTTCGGCGCCGGCTTCGCCGATCAGACCGCCGAGCTGTGGACCGGCGGCGGAACCCTGCTCGCCACCAGCCATCAACTGGTCTATTTCAAGGCGTGATCATCCCCCCGGTGTAGCGATACCGGCGAACCACGGTCCACCGGGTGACCCGGGGCTACTCCGGGTTCAGCGACTTCCAGGACTTGCGGGTCACGGCCTTGGTGCGCAGGTTGACCAGAAAGGTCCAGCCGTCGCGCAGGATCAGGCCGTCGGTGTTCACGCGGGTGACCTGCCAGGTGTCGCGACGGTTCGGGACCGGCGCGGCCGTGAAATTGCCGAAGCGGGCGTCGGGCGCGTGTGCGCGCACCAGGACTATTGCCTGTTCCGCCAGGTCCGGATCGTGTGCCGTTGCGGGCTCGGCATCGCCCATCGTTGTCATAGAACTGTTCACCTCGTGTCGCGGCGCGAGCGCCGCGGGATCGATCTTCGTTTCTTGTCGCGCATGCGGTTTCAGGCTCGGGCGGGCCGAGCCGATCCCGGGATTCGCGCGTACTACACGAGAGTTCCCGGGACCGGCGTGCATCATGCCTGATGCGTCGGCGCGGCGCTGATGCGACCCACGGGAACTCGGGCGGCGGCAGCACACGGTGTGCCGCAACGGTTTTGTCCGGGAGGCGCCGGGCTCAGGGGTCGGATGCGGGCGGGACAGCGGAATCGCCGCCCGCGCCGTTGCCGGGCGACGGCAGGGCGATGACCGCGCGGCAGGTGGCGATGATCAGTTCGTCGAGATGCTCGGGCACCGCCTTATCGGCCAGCAGATGGCGCCGGACGGCCCCGTAGGGCACATCGACGACCGCGAAAACTGTTCGCTCGTAATCGATGTCGGTGTGGCTGTCGACGAAGGCCCGCAAGGCAGCGGACAGCCCCGAGTTCACCTGATCGCGGTCGGCGGCCAGCTCTGCGGGCCAGCGCGGCACCAGGGCTTCACGGGTGTGCCGTACCAGCAGTGCCGCGTCGACCGGGTGCGCTCGGCACCAACGCGGGGTGTGCAGGGCGGCGGCTTCGAGATCGCCCGCGTCCAAGGCCGCGAACAGTCCCTCTTGGAAGCGGCCGACGGTGCGCAGCCACAGTGCGGCCAGCAGCAGATCCCGCGAGGCGAACCGGTGGTACATCGACCCGACCGGCCCGCCCAACCGCTCCGCGATGGACGCCATCGTGATCGACGCGACCCCGCCCTCACCCGCGAGCGACGCCGCGGCGTCGAGAATCCGGTCCCTGGTGAACTTCGCGGGCCTTCCCACCACTCCCCTGCTTCCAATATAGTTTCATCATTCTAGAATCCAGATTCTAATACAGGAGTGGCCATGTCCACCGCTACCGAACCCGTCGAAGCCTTCTACACCGCGGTGCGATCCGGCGACGCCGGCGCGATCCTCGCTGTCCTGCACCCCGATTTCGAGATACACACCGCCCCCGGCCTCCCCAGCGGCGCGGGCGGCACCTTCCACGGCCCCCACGAGGCCCTCACCAAGGTCTGGGGCGCGGTGAACCGCGACTTCGACACCGCTCCCCGCCCCGAGACCTGGTCCGAGACCGCCGACGGAACGATCGTCGTCACCGGCCACTATCGCGGCACCGTACGCGCCACCGGCCGCGTCCACGAGGCCGAGTTCGCCCACTTCTGGCGGGTGGATTCCGGCCGAATCCGCTGGCTCCACCAGTACACCGACACCGCTCGCTGGCACGAGGCGCTGATCCCGAACGGGCGGTAAACGCGCGAGTGTTCCACGAACAGCCGTAGCCTTCCTCGAATACGGTTGGACGACATGCACTCTCGAATGGACCTGACCGCCGAGCTGGTACGGGATCTGCTGCGCGAGCAACACCCCGACCTCGCGCACCTTCCGGTTCGGCTCGGCGCGCGGGGCCGGGACAATCAGCTGTGGCGGCTCGGCGACGAGCTGGCGGTACGGCTGCCGTGGGCGACGGAGTCCGCAGATGCCCTGCTACGCAAAGAGTTCGCGTGGGTATCCTCATCGGCGACGCCGGTCTGCGCGGCCGCCCCGGCGGCAAGCCGACGTGGGGTCCGCCCGGACAGGACGCGCTGCGGCGCCTGCTCGCGAGTCGTCGCCGATCGGGTGCGGACAGCCGCCGGATCGGCAGAATGGGGTGATGATGCGGATCGAGGCGGTGCGGGGGGACATCACCGAGCAGCGGGTGGACGCGGTGGTCAACGCGGCCAATTCCTCGCTGCTGGGTGGAAGTGGGGTCGACGGGGCCATTCACCGGAAGGGGGGCGGGGAGATCTTGGCGGCCTGCCGGGAGCTGCGGGCCTCGAAGTACGGGAAGGGCCTGGGCACCGGGCAGGCGGTGGCGACCACCGCGGGGCTGTTGCCGGCGCGGTGGGTGATTCACACGGTGGGTCCGGTGTGGTCGCGGGACGAGGACCGGTCGGGGTTGCTGGCTTCGTGCTATCGGGAATCCTTGCTGGTGGCAGCGGAATTGGGTGCGCGGACAGTCGCGTTTCCGGCCGTCTCCACCGGGGTTTTCGGGTGGCCCATGGACGACGGGGCCCGGATCGCGGTGGAGACGGTGAACGCCTCGGAGGCCGATCTCGACCTGGTGCGGTTCGTGTTGTTCGACGACCGGGCGCTCGAGATCTTCGCGGCCGCGGTGCACGAACTCGGGCGTTGAGCACGCCTTCCGGATACGAGGTCTTCGACAGGCACCGATGAGTTACGGAGGCTCGAAGCGTCAGTACTGGTGAACGGTGTCGAAACCAGGAGGATTTGTCATGCCGAAGTTCATCACCATCGGGTACGGCGACCAGGCCGGTTACGAAGGTACGGACGCGGGGGTCCGGGACACGGCGCACGCGCACGACGCGCGGTTGCGGGACGCGGGGGTCGAGATGGGAATCGCAGGGACGCCGGTGCAGGTACGCAACCACGACGGGGCCGGGGTGCGGACCTCGGAGGGGGCGTTCATGAAGTCGGAGTTGCCGGTCGCAGGGTTCGCGGTGATCGAGGCGGAGAGTTTGGCGGACGCCGTTCGGCTGGTGTCGGAAACGCCGTGTGCGGTGGCGCAGGGGGTGGTCGAGGTGTGGCCGTTGCAGGACACACCGTAGGCGACGCGACCGATTCCTTCGACACTCTGGATCCGCCGCGACCGGACCCGACGAAGAATTCCCGGCACGAAATCAGGGAATCGCGGTCTCGTGCACCGAATGCCAGCGATACCCACCGGAATCGTCGACCAGCACGGCAGTGACCCACCGCGCGGTCGCCGCGGCGGAAACCCGATGGGTCTCGCGAAAGCGGACGACAACCGCATTCCCCGCACGGGTCAGCACCACGACCTCATCGGTATCTATGCGCAACCCCGGAACCGCGTTGCGGGCTCGGCGCAGCCCCGACAGCAGCGCGTCCCGCACCGCGACCACACCGTCCACCCCGACCATCGTGAACTCCGGATGCTGTGCGGCGGCGAACCGTTCGAACACCTCGATGTCCGCCGCGCTGCCCAGCCACGCGGCGAGATCGGTGTGCAGATCCCGCACCACCGCGGCGATGTCCGGATCGGCTGCGCTGTCGTTGGTCACCCCCGAGATCGTACGGCCGTGTCCGGCACGCACCCGGGCCGCTGCGAACCCCATGTCTCGGCCTCGTCAGGACACGGCAATCGATTCGGCGTGCGCCTTGAGCGCGTGCAGGGTGGCCGGGATGCCGTGTAGCGCGTGATTGTCCCGCGGCGCGCCCAGCGGTCCCGAGAACCGGAGCAGGCGGTGGAAAGCCGAGGCGTTCGGCCACTCCCGATATTCGGTGACCAGGGTGCCCCCGGGATGCGGATCGAGGCAGTAACCCCAGTGCGGCCCGACAATGTGCACGCGAAACTCGAAGTGCCGCAGCGGCGCGACCACCGTGACCTCGCACGGGGTCGCCCACACGACGGGTCCGATGCGGTTGAGGCCGACGAACCAGGATCCGGTGCGCGGGACACCGCCGCGATGCAGCCAATAGCCGCGGCGGCTCTCGGTGCTCCAGCGACCCATGCCGGTGATGTCGGTGACCAGCTCCCAGATTCGTTCGCGCGGTGCGGCGATGAGCACCGACATCGCATCGGTCCGGGCATGTTCGGTTCGAGTGCGGATCACCCCTTCGGGCGGGCGCAGGTAGTGCCCGAAGACCGGATCACACTGTTCAGCCATGCAAACCTCACTGTCTGAGACAATCTCAGCATAGCGTGCGAGGCCGCGTCGGACAAGCAGACCGACCGCCCGCATCGGTCATCGAACCGCGCGGTACCCACGCGCCGCCGATCCGCGCTTCACCCTTGCCCGTCCGGCCGTATCTCACGGGCGGCCGATGCGCTGTGAGGGGTTGCTTACTCTCCCGTTACCGCAGGTGATTTCCGGGAAACCCCAGGCCAATAGCGTATTCAAGCATGTCGACCACAGTGGATTCACGCTCCGCCGCAGCGAGCGGACACCTGCGCGACATGGTGTATTCCACCCTGCGCGACGAACTCATGAACGGGCGCGTCAAATTCAGTCAGCGCCTGACCGAACCGAAAATCTCCACCCGCTTCGGGATTTCCCGCACCCCGGCCCGCGAGGCGCTGGCCATGCTGTGCTCGGACGGCCTGCTGCGCCGCGACGAGGTCGGCTTCAGCCCCGTCCGCCCCAGCATTCCCCTGGTCCGCGACCTGTACGAGCTGCGAATCACCCTGGAACTGGGCGGGATTCAGCGCGCGATCACCAATCCCGGTGTGCGCCACGATCATGCCCTGCTGTGGGCCGAACGTGAACGCTGGCTGGCCCTGCGGGCGAACCCGCCGGTGCAGGAGCCGTCGTTCGTGGTGGTGGACGAGAAGTTCCACGTCGCGCTGCTGACCGCCTCGGGCAACACCGAGATGGTGCGCGCCCTGGTGGCGGTCAACGCTCGCATCCGCCACGTGCGGATGTACGACTTCATGGTCAACAACCGCATCGAGGTCACCATCGCCGAACACCTGGCGATCCTCGATGCCGTGCTGGCGGAAGACCTTCCGCTCGCCTACGACCTGCTGCGCCTGCATATCGGCGAATCGTTGGATGTCGTTCTCGACCGAGTCAGCCGGGCCATGGTCGCCATGTCCCTGGCGACCGAGGAGTAGGAAACATGAGCCTGAATTTCGACACCCTGCTGGTGGCCAATCGCGGGGAGATCGCCTGTCGCATCATGCGCAGCGCCCGGGCCCTCGGGCTCAAGACCGTGGCGGTGTACTCCGACGCCGACCTCGGCGCGGCCCACGTCCGCATGGCCGACACCGCCCTGCGCCTGGGCCCCGGCCCGGCCGCCGAATCGTATCTGCGCGCCGACCGCGTCATCGAGGCCGCGCTGGCCGCCGGTGCGGGCGCGATCCACCCCGGCTACGGATTCCTCTCGGAGAACGCCGAATTCGCGACCACCGTCGCCGACTCCGGCCTGGCGTTCGTCGGCCCCACCCCCGAGCAACTGCGCGTGTTCGGCGACAAGCACACCGCCCGCGAAGCAGCCCGCGCCGTGGGCGTGCCCCTGGTCCCGGGCAGCGGCGTACTCGATTCGGTGGAACACGCGGTCGCCGAAGCCGACCGGATCGGCTACCCGGTCATGCTCAAGGCCATCGGCGGCGGTGGCGGCATCGGCATGCAGGCCTGCTTCACCACCGACGAACTGGTCGCCGCCTACGACCGGGTGCAGCGCCTGGCGCTGGCCAACTTCTCCTCCGCCGGAGTCTTCCTGGAGCGCTTCGTCTCTCGCGCCCGCCACGTGGAGGTTCAGGTCTTCGGCGACGGCGCGGGCCGGGTCGTCAGCCTCGGCACCCGCGACTGCTCGCTGCAGCGCCGCAATCAGAAGGTCATCGAGGAGGCCCCCGCCCCCGGTCTGTCCGAGGAGGTCACCGCCGAACTCCTGGAAACCTCACGCGCGCTGGCCCGTTCGGTCGCCTACCGCTCGGCCGGCACGGTCGAGTTCGTGTACGACACCGAACGCGAGGCCGCCTCGTTCCTGGAGATGAACACCCGCCTGCAGGTGGAACATCCGGTGACCGAGGCGATCACCGGCGTCGACCTGGTCGAGTGGATGCTGCGCCTCGCCGGCGGGGACGCGGCCATGCTCGACACCCTGCCCGACGCCGGACCCGCGCTGACCGGCTGGGCCGTGGAAGCGCGCGTGTACGCCGAGGATCCCGGCAACGACTACCGCCCCAGCGCCGGATTGGTCACCGAGACACGCTTTCCCGAGCACGCCCGGGTCGATTCCTGGATCGGCACCGGCACCGAGGTCAGCGCCTACTACGACCCGCTGCTGGCCAAGGTCATCACCCACGGCGACACCCGCGCCGAGGCTTTCGACCGGCTCGGGGCCGCGCTCACCGAGACCCGCGTCTACGGCGTGCAGACCAACCTCGCCCAGCTGCGCGCGGCCGCCGCCGCGCCGATCGTCCGCGCGGGCGAGCACATCACCGGCAGCCTCGCCGGGATCGACTTCGCCAGCCGCCGCGTCGACGTGGTGCGCGCGGGCACGATGACCACCGTGCAGGACCATCCGGGCCGAATCGGGCTGTGGGAGGTCGGTATTCCGCCGTCCGGCCCGATGGACGATCTCTCGTTCACCCTGGCCAACATCGCCGTCGGCAACGCCCCCGGCGCCCCCGGCCTGGAGTGCACCCTGCAGGGTCCGCGCCTGCGCTTCGCGGGTGCGGCGGTGATCTGCGTCGGCGGCGCACCCGTCACCGTCACCGTCGACGGCGACCCGGTCCCCCAGTGGGAACCGATCACCGTCGAGGCCGACTCGGTCCTGGACATCGGCGCGCCCGCGGACGCCGGCCTGCGCACCTACCTCGCGGTGCGCGGCGGCATCGACGCACCGCTGTACCACGGCAGCGCCTCGACGTTCACCCTCGGCGGCTTCGGCGGCATCAACGGCCGCGCGGTCGCCGACGGTGACGTGCTCGGCATCGCCGCCATCGCCCCCGACGCCGATCCGGTCGCCGGTCCGGTGCCGCTCGAGCACCGCCCGGCCTTCACCCACGACTGGGAACTCGCGGTCGGCGAGGGCCCGCAGACCGCGCCCGCGTACTTCACCGACGCCGACATGGCGCAGTTCTACGCCCAGCCGTGGCGGGTCGGCAGTCACGCCAATCGCACCGGAATCCGTTTGGAGGGACCGAAACCCGAATGGTCGCGCGCGGACGGCGGTGACGCGGGCCTGCACCCGTCCAACCTGCACGACAACCCGTACAGCGTCGGCGCGCTCAACGTCTCGGGCGACACCCCCATCCTGCTCGGCCCGGACGGTCCCAGCCTCGGCGGCTTCGCCTGCCCGCTCACCGTGGTCTCGGCACACCGCTGGAAGCTCGGGCAACTGCGTCCCGGCGACTCGCTGCGCTTCGCCCCCGTGGGCGACGACACCGCCACCGCGCTGCGCGCCGACACCGCCACCCGTGCCACCGGCGTCCTCGCCGACGAGGGTGCGGCACTGCGTGATCGGGGCGTCCTGGGCGCTATCGAGCACGAGAACGACCGCCCAGCGGTGCGGTACCTGCGCGGCGGCGACGACAACATCCTCGTCGAGTACGGCGAGATGGTCCTGGATCTGGGTCTGCGGATGCGCGTGCACGCGCTCTCGCGGGCGCTGACCGCCGCCGCCCCGGCCGGCATCATCGACGTCACCCCCGGCGTGCGCTCGCTGCACATCCACTTCGATCCCGATGTGCTGCCGCAGTATCGGCTGCTGGGCCTGCTCACCGAACTCGAACGCGAACTGCCCGCCACCGGTGACCTGGTGGTGCCCAGCCGCACCATCCGCCTGCCGCTGTCCTTCGACGATCCCTCCATCGCCGAGGCGATCGACCGCTACCGCAGCGGTATTCGCGACACCGCGCCGTGGCTGCCGTCCAACACCGAGTTCATCCGCCGCATCAACGGCCTGGACAGCGTGGACGACGTGCGCCGCACGGTCTTCGACGCCGAATACCTGGTGCTGGGTCTGGGCGATGTGTATCTCGGTGCGCCCCTGGCGGTTCCGCTCGATCCCCGGCATCGCCTGGTCACCACCAAGTACAACCCCGCCCGCACCTGGACGCCCTCGGACGCGGTCGGCATCGGCGGCAAGTACCTGTGCGTCTACGGCATGGCCTCCCCCGGCGGCTACCAGCTCGTCGGGCGCACCATCCCGATCTGGTCCAGCTACCGTCAGTCCGCGCCGTTCGAGGACGGGACCCCGTGGCTGTTCCGGTTCTTCGACCGCATCGTCTGGGAGCCGGTCAGCGCCGAACAGCTGCTCGAACAGCGCGCCGCCGCCCAGGCCGGCCGCTTCGACGCCGACGTCAGCGAGGGCACCTTCGCCCTGGCCGATCATCTGCGTCTGCTCGAGGAGAACGCCGCGGACATCGCGGCGTTCGAATCCCGTCAGGCCGCGGCGTTCGCCGCGGAGAAGGCCGCCTGGCACGCCGCCGGGGAATTCGATCGCTCGGTGGTGGCCGCGCCGCCGGCCGAACCCCGGGACGATCTGCTCGCCGACCTGCCCGCGGGCGCGACCGTGGTCACCGCCCCGATGGTCGGCAACGTGTGGCGCGTCGACATCGCCGTCGGTGATCGCCTGACCGAGGGTGATCCGGTGGCTGTCCTCGAAGCCATGAAACTCGAACTGCCCGTGCCCAGTCCGGCCACCGGCACCGTGCTGCGGGTACTCGCCGCGCCCGGCGCCAAGGTGGAACCCGGAACCCCACTAGCCGTGATCGGAGTCGCTGAATGACCAACCTGGAGATCTCCCCGTCCGCTCGTGTCGCGGCCGCGTACGCGCGCATCGCCGCGGCCGATCGGCCCGAAGTGTGGATCACCCTGCGGCCGGAGGCCGAGGTCGCCGCCGACGCCGCCGCGGTGGAACAGCGGGTGGCGGCGGGCGCGGACCTGCCGCTGGCCGGGCTGCTGGTCGCGGTCAAGGACAACGTCGATGTCGCGGGCCTGGCCACCACGGCGGGCTGCCCGGAATTCGCCTACACCCCCGGTGACACCGCCGCGGCGGTGGAACGGCTCACCGCCGCCGGTGCGATCGTGCTGGGCAAGACGAACCTCGATCAGTTCGCCACCGGCCTGGTCGGCACCCGCAGCCCGTACGGCGCGGTGCGCAACGCCCTGGATCCCACGCTGATCTCCGGCGGTTCGAGCTCGGGGTCGGCGGTCGCGGTGGCGCTGGGCGTCGCCGATATCGGAATCGGTACCGACACAGCGGGTTCCGGGCGCGTGCCCGCGGCGTTCCACGACATCGTCGGGATCAAGGCCACGCTCGGGATCATCCCCACACACGGGGTGGTGCCCGCGTGCGCGGACTACGACGCGCTCACCGTGTTCGCCGGTTCGCTGGAGCTGGCCGCGACCGCGGCGCGCGTCATGGCCGGGACCGAATCGCGCGATCCGCGCAGCCGGGCCTGGCCTGCCGATGTCCGGCTCGCCGCGCCGCACACCCCGCGCCTGGCCGTACCCGTGGCCGCGAACCTCGAGGCGCTGAGCCCGGAGTACGCCGCGGCGTTCGAACAGACCGTGGCGGCGGCGGTCGAGGCCGGGTGCAAGGTCGAAACCGTCGATCTGACAACACTGTTGGACGCGGCCAGGCTGCTGTACGACGGGGCGATCGTGGCCGAGCGGTACGCGGCGGTCGGGGAATTCCTGGCGTCGGGTCCGGCCGGTGCGGATCCGACCGTGGCCGCGATCATCGGCGCGGCCGCCGGCGCCACCGGCGCCGCGTTCGCGCGGGATCTGGACGCGCTCGCGCGGGCCCGCACCGAGGCGGCGCTGCTGCTCGAGTCGTTCGACGCGATGCTGTTGCCCACCACGACCGAGCACCCGAGTCTGGCGGCGGTGGAACAGGATCCGGTGGGGATCAACCGGCGGCTGGGCACCTTCACCAACTTCTGCAATCTGCTGGACATGGCCGCGGTGGCCGTGCCCGGGGTGCCGACGGCCGCGGGTGCGCCGTTCGGGGTCATGGTGGTGGTCCCGGCGTTCGCCGATCAGGTGGCCGTCGACATCGCCTCGCGCCTGCAGACCGGCGGCCCCGCACCGCTGTTCGTCGAGCACGGGGTGCACCTGGCGGTGTTCGGCGCGCATCTGCGCGGACAGCCGCTGCACTGGCAGCTCGAGGAACTGGGCGCGCGGTTCGCCGGGGAGATCCACACCACCGACGCGTACCGGCTCACCGCCATGGACACCGTCCCGCTCAAGCCGGGTCTGGTGCGCACCGGGCCGGGCGCGGGCGCGCCCATCGTGGGCGAGCTGTTCCTGGTGTCCGAGGCCGGGCTGGGCCGGTTCCTGGCGGCGCTGCCGGCGCCGATGGCGTTGACCAGTGTCGAACTGGCGGACGGGCGTTCGGTGGTCGGCTTCACCGCCACCCACGACGCGACCGCGACGGCGACCGACATCACCGAGTACGCCGGCTGGCTCGCGTACCTGTCCCGTCCACGCTGACAACGGGTTTCGGGGTCCGGTAGTAACCGCCGAAGTACAACGGATATGCCGTAGCCGCGGTGGGCCGAGGTTGAATCGCGAAAGATTCTGCCACACAGCGCTATACGGCAAATCCGTTGGACTTTCGGCGGGTTGCATCCCGTCACGGCTGTCAACGACACAGGGCAGAGGCCGATCAGGTGAGGCGGTGGCCGCCGTCCACGTGCAGGACCGTCCCGGTGATGAACCGGTTGCGCATCACGGCCAGGAACGCGTCGGCGATGTCGTCGGGTGCGCCGATGCGTCGAGCAGGTAGCTTCTCGGCCAGTTCGGCGAACACCGCTTGCGTGTCCATGCCGAGTTGGCTCCAGATGGGCGTGTCGACCCAGCCCGGCGAAACCACGTTGACCCGAACCGGCGCCATTTCGATCGCCAGCCCGTAAGCCAGGGAGGCCAACGCGCCGTTGGCAGCGGCCATGATCGTGTTCGATCCGTTGGGTCGATACGCGTTGATCCCCGAGGTGAAGGTCAGCGATTCCGTCACTGTCCCGGCGGCGTGCTTGCCGACCAGCCAGGCCCCCAGCAGTTTGGTGTTCACGACATCACGGGCCGTCTCGACCGATACCCGTGTGGTCGGGCCGTACACACCGGTGGCGTCCGCCGCGGTCACGACCACGTGGCGGACCTGCCGCACCCCGGCGAAAAGCTCGGCGACGTCCTCCTCTCGGCCGATGTCGGCTCGTCTCACGTCGACCGCTCCGTCACCGGCCCGCTCCAATTCCGCACGGGCGGTGGCCAACCGGCCCGTGGAGCGGCCGACGATCGTCACATCCTTGCCGTCGGCCACGAGGACCCGGGCCAGGGCGAACCCCATACCCGACCCGCCGCCGATGATCATTGCCTCAGTCATGGGTTTCAGGGTTCGCGTCGGCTCGCGAACGGGGAAGGCCGCGCCGTTCCTGGGTGCGATACGGCTACCCGGGAGTGCGCCGGGCGATGGCACACTCGACCTGTGAACGCGATGGCCGAGTTTCTCCGGGTACGGCGCGGATCGATCGGTCCCGCCGACGTCGGCCTGCCGACCGGACCAAGCAGCCGGCGCACCCCGGGACTGCGCCGCGAAGAGATCGCAGCGCTGGCGGGAGTCAGCGTCGACTACTACACCCGAATCGAACAGGGCAGGGAAACCGCGCCCAGTGACGCGATTCTCGGCGCGCTGGCCAGAGCGCTGCGCCTGAGCGATGACGAGCACGCGCACCTGCTCGCCCTCGCCGACCGAACCGCGGGCCGCTCGCCACGACGCCACCTCACTGATCCCCAACCGGTCCGTCCCGGTTTGCGGCTGCTGCTGAACTCCGTCCGGCCCAGCCCGGCCTACGTGCTGAACGAGGTCAACGATCTGCTGGCCGCGAACCCGGAGGGCCTGGCACTGATGCCGGGGCTCGACGACTGGCCACCCTTGGCACGCAACACCATTCGCTACACCTTCCTGCATCTCACGGCCCGGACCCTGTTCGCCGACTGGGACCGAGTGGCCCGCAACAGCGTCGCGAACCTGCACACCGCAGAACTGACCTGCCCCGAGCGCACCGCCGTGCTGGTCGACGAACTATCCTCGGCCAGCACGGAATTCGCCGCGCTGTGGCGCCGACACGAGGTCATGGTCAAACGCGGCGGCGACACCGCGTTCCAGCACCCGGTGATCGGCCGGGTCACCCTCGGCAACGAAGTGCTCCAGCACGGCGACGGACAACGGTTGCTGATCTACCAGGCCCCGCCCGGCACCGCCGAACACGACGCTTTGACACTGCTGGCCATGACCATCCAGAAGACGAACACTCGCTGACACAGAAGCGGGCCTGCGCGATCATGTTTCGGTAATCGCACGCACAGCCACGGCACCGCCGACCCGGGCGGTGCGGCGACACGCCGTGAACTCCCCCGCCGCGTGCACACTCGCGGGCGATGAAATCTTCTGTGCCCCACACCCGTGCCCGTCTGTCCCGCGCTGTTCGCCCCCGCTCCGGGGGCAAATTCGCAAATCCGAAGTTGATCACTATGCTCTCCCGCATGGGGAGGAACTCCGCGGTCTGCTTCGCGTTCGCCACCGTCGTCCTGGTCTCGGGCTGCGACAGCGTCAGCGGTCTCGACACCGATCCCAAGCCCGCCGAGGCGGCTGCGATGACGACCTCGAGCGCCGAGCAGACCACACCGACGACGACAA
Source organism: Nocardia sp. NPDC003693 (assembly GCF_053981095.1). Lineage (NCBI taxonomy): Bacteria > Bacillati > Actinomycetota > Actinomycetes > Mycobacteriales > Nocardiaceae > Nocardia > Nocardia sp. NPDC003693. The sequence continues at coordinate 79,377 of NZ_JBSFNO010000003.1, read as the reverse complement.
CCGCCGCGGCTCCAGCGACCCTGCCGGACTGCCCTGAGCCGGCGGCCGAACGGGTTGACTGCCGCGCCCGCGCGCAGGACCGGACCGGTCTGGCCTTCGACGTCCGCCACGCCCCCGACGGCACCCTGACCATCGAGGCGATCGCCCCTGACGGTGGGCTCGCCCAGACGATCACCGAACAGGTCACCCCGGCCGCCACGCTCGCGTACCCCAGCGTGCTGGACACTGATCTCGACGGCCGCGACGAACTCCTGGTTCCGCTGCAGGCCGATCCCACCGCGACCCGCTTCGCGGTCTACCACGCCACCGCCGACGCGACCGAGCTCACCCGTGCCGGCGAACTGACCGCGCTCACGCTCGAATCCACCCCCGACGGATACCTGCACGCCCGTTCCACTCGCGCCACCGGAACCGGCACCACCCACAACTTCTGGACCTACGAATCCGACACGCTGGTCCCCGTCCTCACGGTCGAGCACACCTCCGCCGCCGGCACCAGCGCACCCGGTACGTGCACCGTCACCACCGCTCCCGGCCTCCGCCGCACCCCCTACTCGACCGTGTCCACCGCCCGAACCCACTTCTGCGCCCTCGCAACCGAAGACTGACACCCCGGTACGTCCCGGACCCTGACCCTGCCCTGACCGAACCCCTGTACGGCAGACGAAGTCACCGCCCGCCGCAAATCGGTACGGATGTGACGGCTCGTCGCCGCCCGCCACGCCCGGGTCGTCCCAGCCCTGCCACGGGGGTGCCGCCCGCGGGCGCGACAGACTCACAGTCGAGCCTCACCGGAGCCCGTGTCGATTGACTGTCGGATGTCGGCGCGATACCAACGGTTGTGGTCGTCGGTAATTCCGGTCCACGCTCCCGGCACTGTGAACGGTTGTCCCGCAGAGACATCGATGGTGGCCAACTCGCTCATGGGGTAGGTGACCACGCGGCCACGGGCCGATCTTCACACCCACCAGAGCGCTTGCCGACACGGCGAGTCGTCGTGTCGGGCCGATAATGCGTCGCGGACTCCCGGGCGGCGCGGCACGATGACGCGATGGCGAACGTGGCGCGGGGTGTGGACCGGGTGCGGTGGGAGCAGCTGCCCGACGGAGTGCGGGCAGCTGTCGAGGAGCGGCTGGGAGCCGCGGTCACCGAGGCCTGCACGGCGGCGGGCGGGTTCAGCCACGGGATGGCGGCGCTGCTCGAATTGAGTGACGGGCGGGTGGTTTTCGGTAAGGCTATCGAGGTTGGGGACGGACTGATCGAGTCCTACCGGACCGAGGCCGCCACCGGGGCCGCGCTCCCGGTGGGGGTACCCGCGCCGCGGTTGCTCTGCACGCTGGACGGCGGCGGATGGCTGGTCATGGTGTTCGAGGCAATCCCCGGGCGGCATCCGCGGTTCGATCGACCCGCGGAGCTGGCGGCCGCGCTGGACGCGGTCGAGCTCTCCTTGCGCACGCTGACACCGTCACCGATGGACGCTATCCCGACCATCGAGGACTCGCTCGGGCCCGAGCTCACCGGGTGGCGGGACTTCCTCGCACAGGGCCCGCCGGATAACCTGGACGCGTGGTCGCGCGCGCGTCTGCCGGAACTGGCAGCGCGCGAAGCGGACTGGGCCGCCGACGTCGCGGGCACCACGCTGCTGCACACCGACCTGCGACCAGACAACATGCTGCTGCGGCCCGACGGCACCGTCGTGCTGGTCGACTGGGCGTGGTCGTGTCGCGGTGCGGCGTGGGTGGACCTGGCCTCCCTGCTGCCCGAACTCCTGGACGCCGGGGTGGATCCGGACCTCGCACTGCTGACCCGGCCGGTCCTGGCCGCGGTCGACCCGTCCGCGATCGAGGCGCTGTTCTGCGCGCTGACCGGGTATTGGGAACGCAACGCCCGGCTGCCCGCGCCGCCGCGTTCGCCGAATCTGCGCCGCTACCAGGCGAGCCGGGCCGCGCTGACCCGCGAGTGGCTCCAACGGCGATTCGAGCGCTGACCTGCCGACGAAGCGGGCTGGAATCGCACCGACCGCCCGCCCGACTCTTAATCGATGACGTCGGGTGGAATCTCGGGCAGGCCCTCGCTGGCACGGAGCTTCTCGGCCATCGCGGTCAGCAGGTCCGCGGACTCCTCGCTGAGGTCGTAGGCGCGGGAGGAGAGGCGGCGCAGGTTGTAGGCGTGCAGGGACGACAGGAGCTCGAGGTCGTGATCGATCGTCGCGGCGTACCGGTCGTCGAAGAAGTAGGCGGGGCGGACCCGGAAGAAGTTGGCCAGGGCCACCACCAGCTGATCCGAGGGATTGGTGCGCCTGCCCGAACGCAACTGGCTCAGATACGGTTTGGCGATGGGGTGACCGGCCGCGGTCAGTGCGGCGGCGACCTCGGAGTTGGTGTGCGGCGCCCGGCCCGGGGGGTGGACCGTCTCGAAGAGTTTGTTCAGCCGGGTCGCGAAATCCGAGGGCTGCCACACGGTGCCGCCGGGCACCCGCCGCACGATGGCGTCGACCAGGTCCTGCGGCACCCGCTCGCGCAGGCGTTGCAGCACCGGATCATTCAGCGAGGATTCCTCGAGCAGCGCGGCGACCCGCCGTGCGAGATCCTCGTTCTCGTTGCCCATCACTCCTCCGTCCCGGTGAGACCGCGAATCCACTCGGTATCGCGCTTCAATCTGGACCAGCGCTGCTCGACCGCCTTGGTCGATGGCCAGCCGAACAACTCGGCGATCTCGGCCCCGCGCAGGCCAACGGTCTTGCCCCACACCAGCCCGCGATCGCGATCCCCGAGCCGGGCCAGCCTGCTGTGCCAGGCCATCCGATTCACCACCAGCGCGGCGACGTCGGTACGGCACGGGACCAGTTCCACCGCGGCCGGTCCGTCCTCGACCAACCCCGTTAGGGCGTAATCGATGTGGACGTCGTACAGCTCGCCCGAACGGCGGCTGCGGCGGAAGTAGTCGACGAACGCCTGCACACAGGCGTTGATGAAATACGTTGCGAGACTGGTGCCCCCGTCCGAGCGCCAGCCCTCGCCCTCGATGGCCTTGCGCCGGAACTTCTCCAGCGCCAGGGTCACCGTCTCCTGGAGGAAGTCCTCGTGGAGCCGGCCCGCGACCGTTCTGCGCTCCTGCATGGTGGGCTGCAGCGGCCAGCCCTTCTGCGCCGCGACCGAGAATATCCGGCCCGACCGGATCCACGGCCCCACCACCGCCAATCCGTGCCGAACCAGTCTCTCCGCCAGCAGAGTCCACGGCGGTCCCTCGAAACCCGCCTTGCGGACCAGCTCGAACAACGCGTGCTCGTTCTCCGTATCGGTCATAACATCGGCATCCTCACCCCGCACCTCCGCTCGCGTTCCGAGGTTATAGGCGTGCCGCGGGCCCCGAACCCTCTTCCAGCAAATCGGGAGTTGCCGAACCGATCATTTGCCCGGGAAGGGCGAATTGATCGTGGTGAAGTACTGCGCGGCGGCCAGCACGGCGACCGGTGCGGTCACCAGCAGCTGCCCGGCCAGGGTTCCGAGAAACCCGACCACCGCGACACCGGCCAGGCATCCGCCCAGCGCTCCCGGCAGCGCGCCGAACATGGCCGAGAGCGCGCCGGTCAGCACCGCGCCCCCGGCACCGCCGAGCAAACAGCCCAGCGCCGCACCGGAAATGCCGCCGACCACGGTGCCGATGGTGGCGCCCATGCTGATCGTGGTGCCCATGCGGTTCCAGGCGGCCACCTCGCGATCGTATTCGGTCTTCCACGGCGCCTGGTTCTCGAACGGCAGCGCCACCGGCGCATAGCGCGCGTGCTCGAGGTCGAAACGCGGGGTGAGCACGGCGCGGCGATCGGCGATCTCGGCGGTGATGGGGAACACGAAATCATCGACGCGGAACGATAATTCGGTCCCGGCGAGGATGTCACCGGCCGCCGAGCGCACGGTGAACACACCGTCGTCCACGGCCAGGGTGCCGGCGTCGGTGCGAATCACGGTGCTGGTCGCGGACGTGGTGGCGGTGAAGTTGACCACCGGGTCGGCCGGGGCGGCCGCGGCGGGCAGTTCGAGCGCGGCGACCGCCGCGAGCGTGGTCAGGCCGGTGGCCAGGATGCGGGTGCTGTGCTGCATGTCGGGTCCTTCCGATCGAGCGGCGACGGCGCGGCCTCCCCGCGCGTCGGCACAACCGTGGCCGAGCCCGCCGCCCGGTGAGCGGTGGTGCGGCACTGCGATTCGGGCGATCGCGGTTGCCTATCGCCACCGCCGTGACCACCTGTCCGGCCGGAGACTGAGCCCATGGCTCGGCTGCAGATCGACGGGGTATCCAAACAATTCGGCGCGCACTGCGCGGTCCGCGAGGTGAGTCTCGACATCGCCGACGGTGAGTTCCTGGTGCTGCTGGGCCCGAGCGGGTGCGGCAAATCCACACTGCTGCGCCTGCTCGCGGGACTCGAATCGCCCACGGACGGGCGGATTCTGCTGGACGGGCGCGACATCACCGAACAGTCCCCGCAGCAGCGGGATCTGGCGATGGTGTTCCAGAGTTACGCGCTGTACCCGCATTTGACGGCCGCGGGCAATATCGGGTTCCCGCTGCGCGCCCGCCGGCACGGGCGCGCGCAGATCGCGCGGCGGGTCGCCGAGGTCGCCGGGGTGCTCGACCTCGGCGACCTGCTCGATCGCCGCCCGGCCGCGCTCTCGGGCGGGCAGCGCCAGCGCGTGGCGCTGGCCCGGGCGATGGTGCGCGATCCCGGGGCGTTCCTGATGGACGAGCCGCTCTCGAATCTGGACGCGGCGCTGCGCAGTGCGACCCGCGCGGAGTTGATCGCCCTGCATCAGCGACTCGGCTCGACGTTCGTGTACGTGACCCACGATCAGGTCGAGGCCATGACCATGGCCTCGCGGATCGCGCTCATGAACGCGGGCCGCGTCGAACAGGTCGGCACCCCCGAGACGCTCTACGACCGGCCCCGCTCGACCTTCGTGGCCGGGTTCCTGGGCTCACCGCCCATGAATCTGTTTCCCGCCGAAGTGATTTCCCACGAGGGCGCCCTGCGATTGCGCGCCGCGGACCTCGACGCCGACCTCGATCTGCCCGCCACCGCACCGGCCGCGACCGCGGTCATCGCCGGTATCCGCCCCGAACGCCTGCGCCTGGACTCCGGCGGCGGCATCCTCGGCCGGGTCCGCATGGTCGAGAACCTGGGCAGCGAGGAACTCGTGCACCTCGATACCGCAGCCGGGTCGCTGTGCGCCCGCCTGCCGCGCCCGTGCGGGGTGACCCGCGGCGCGCTCATCGGCCTGCGGGCCGATCCCGCCGACATCCACCTGTTCCAGCCCGATTCCGGTCTGCGCCTGCGCTGGCAGCCCGCCGCCGCGGCCGTGCACTGACACCTCCCGAGGAGAACCATCGTGAAACGCACCCTGTCCCGCGCGAGCCTGGCGCTCGCGGCGGCCCTCACGCTCGGCGCGTGCGGGCTCGGCGGCACCGTTGCCACCGAGTCCACCGCCGAGCGCATCCCGGAACTGGCTCCCGGGCAGCAGGTTTCGATCGTGTTCGAGTCCTACAACTACGGTCTGGCCGGCGCCTGGACCGACACCTTCAACGGGCTCATCGCCGATTTCGGCCGCAAGTTCCCCAACATCACGGTGACCGCGCAGAAGCCGCAGGGCAACAGCCCCAATCCCGCGAGCGACACCATCTCCAGCATCCAGAACCAGCTGGTGGCCGGTTCTCCGCCGGATGTGGCCCAATTGGGTTTCAGCGACCTGGAATTCACCATCGACCAGCTGCGCGCCAAACCCCTGGACGTGCTGGTGGGCCGGGACGAGGTGCAGCGCAACTTCGACGGCACGCTGCCGTACGCCGAGCGCGCCCGCACCCTGGACGACCGCGACGGGCACACCTACGGGGTGCCGTTCGTGTTCTCGACCCCGGTGCTGTACCTGAACGCGGACCTGTTCCGCGCCGCCGGCCTGGATCCGAACTTCCCGCCCGCCACCTGGGCCGCGGTCGCCGACGCCGCCCGGGCCATCGCCACCCGCACCGGGCAGGGCGGGGTGTACATCGACTGCCTGACCAAGAGCGCCAAGGACTGGTGCTTCCAATCGCTGGTGCGCTCCAACGGCGGCCGGGTGCTGTCGCAAGACCGGCGCACGCTGGGCTTCGCGGACGCGCCCGCGGTCGAAGTGACCCGCATGGCACAGGATCTGGTGAACACCGGGGCCATGCCCCGGCTCAATCAGAAGCAGGGGTACGAGGCGTTCGCGCGCGGCGAGGTCGGCATGATCCTCGAGACCAGCGCGATCCAGGGCACCTTCGTCACCGGCGCCAAGGACAAGTGGGAGCTGCGCTCGGCGCCCATGCCGCGGTTCGGCGACAAGCCCGTGGTGCCCACCAATTCCGGTGCGGGACTGCACATCCTGTCCGAGGACCCGGCCAAGCAGCGCGCCGCCTGGGAGCTGATCAAGTTCCTGACCAGCGAGTCGGCCTACACCGTCATCGCCGAGAAGATCGGCTACCTGCCCCTGCGCACGGGTCTGCTGACCGAGCCCAACGCCCTGTACGACTGGTCCCGGCGCAACCCGCTGCTCGCACCGAACGTGGCCCAGCTGGCGGTCATGGAACCGTGGGTGTCCCTGCCGGGCACCAACTATCTGCAGATCCGCGACGGGATGATGGACGCGGTCGAGGCCGTCGTCTTCCAAGGTAAGGATCCGCAGACCACGCTCGCCGCCGCTCGCGCCCAGGGCGCCGACCTCCTGCCCGCCGCATGAACGCCCGCACGCTGGTCCAGCTGACCGACACCCACATTCGCGCCGACGAGGCCCCGGTGCAGCACGGCGTGGACACCTACGCCAACCTGACCCGGGTGCTGGACCGCCTGCGCGAGTACGGCGGACCCATCGACGCGTTCCTGCTCACCGGCGATCTCACCGACACCGGGGACCCCGCCGCCTACCGCCGCCTGCGTGCGGCGATCGAACCGGTGGCGGCCGGATTCGGCGCCGAGGTCGTCTACGTCATGGGAAACCACGACGAACGCATCGGCTTCGGCACCGAACTGCTCGGCCGGACAACCGATTCCGCCGACCCACACGACTCGGTGCTCGAGGTCGGCGGCCTGCGCGTCATCGCGCTGGACAGCACCATCCCCGGCCGCCACGACGGGAACCTCGAACCGAGCCAGCTCGACTGGCTCGCGCACCAGCTGAGCACGCCTGCCCCGCGCGGCACCCTGCTGGCGATCCACCACCCGCCGTTGCCCTCGACGCTGGCCGCGGCGCGGGTCCTGGGTCTGCGCAATACCGCCGAGCTGGCCGCGGTCCTGTCCGGAACCGATGTGCGCCAGATCATCTCCGGTCACCACCACCTCACGGCCGCGAGCACCGTGGCGGGGATCCCGGCCTGGATCGGCCCCGCGGTGGCCTACCGGATCGAGGGCATGGCCCCCGCCGGCCGCCAACAGGCCAGCGCGGGGTGCGGCTACACCCGCATCGATCTGGTCGAGGACACCGTTGTCCTGACCGCGATCGAGGTGGCCGCCACAACCCCGCTGTACGACCGCGACGAGGCCGCCGAGCTGCGCCGCCTCGCCGCCCTGTCCCCCGGCAACGGATAACCCGTGTTCGTCATCGACGACCGGGAATCGCAACTCCCACAATCCGGTTCACCCAGGTCGGCCGCGGCTACCGTGAGTGCGCCACGGCCGAGCCGTGATAACACAGGCACGGGCGCCGGTGCACGGGAGGAAACCGCCGGTGCACGCGATTCGGATAACGGCGATCGCGGCGTCGAGGATCCGGCTGGGGCAGCGCGAACGCCGGTAGGCAGCCCAGCATCGGTAGGCAAGAAGTCGCAGGCGGGACCCATGCGGTCCAACCGCTCTCCCGCACTCCGGCTCCCGCACCGTGCGGCCACCGCCGGCCGAGCGAGTTCGGGTCCGGGTCGCCGTGGTCGGCCGCTGGTCACCGGGGAGCGGGTGCGGCGGGCCGGGCGGGGAGCGGTGCCATACCTGTATCTCGCGCCGGCGCTGGTGTTGCTGGTGGTGTGGACCTATCGGCCGTTGGCGCAGGCGGTGGAGCTGTCGACCTATTCGTGGAATCTGCTGCCGACCGTGCCGATGCGGCCGGTCGGGGACGCGAACTACCGGCGGCTGCTGGATCTTCCGGCGTTCCGGGACTCGCTGGTGCGCACCGCGGTGTTGATCGTCGGTTTGCTGCCGTTCACGGTCGTGCTGCCGGTGGCGCTCACGTTCGCGGGGCAGCGGATCTCGGGGCGGGCGCGCGGGGTGTATCAGGCGCTGGTGTTCGCGCCGTTCCTGGTCGCCCCGGTGGCGGCGGCAGCAGTGTGGCGGTGGCTGTTGCATCCGGGGTCGGGGCTGGTGGATCGGGTGCTGGGCTCGGATCGCAACTGGGTGTACGAGTCGAGTACCGCGCTCGCGGTGGTCATCGTGATCACCGGGTGGCAGCTGCTGGGGTTCGCGCAGCTGGTCGTCTCGGCGGGGGTGGCGGCGATCAGCGGGGACTACGGGGAGGCGGCGCGGGTGGACGGGGCCACCGCGGGGCAGATCCGGCGGTGGATCACCCTGCCGCTGCTCTCGCCGACGCTGGTGTTCCTGGTGCTGACCACGGTGCTGCTGAGCCCGGTGCTGACCTTCCCGATCATCGACTCCATGACCCAGGGCGGGCCCGCGCAGTCGACCACGAACATCTATTACCTGCTGTGGGAGTACGCCTTCCACAGCTTCGACGCCGGACTCAGCGCCGCCGCGGGCGTGCTGCTGTTCCTGGGATTCGCCGCCATCGCCGGGATACTGGTGTGGCTCTCGGAAAAGGTGACCTTCCATGGCGATTGACCGGCTGCGCCGCCTCGGCGGGCATCTGCTGCCCGCCGGCACGGCCCTGCTGTGCGCGTTCCCGATCTACTGGATGTTCGCGACCAGCGTGCGCCGCCCCGAGGACGTGTACTCGCTCTCGGTCCTGCCGTGGCCGGTTTCGACCGCCAACTACGTCGACGCCGCGCACAAGGTGGACCTGGCGCGCCTGCTGCTCAACACCTTTCTCGTCGCGGCCGGATCGGCCGCCGGGCAGCTGCTGATCGCGCTGCTGGCCTCCTACGCCTTCGCCATGTACACCTTCCCGCTGCAACGGCTGCTGTACCTGGCGTTCGTGGGCACCTGGCTGGTGCCGTTCCATGTCACCATGCTGCCGAACTACCTGCTGCTCAACCGGTTCGGACTGCTGGACACCCTGATCGGCACCGTCCTGCCGACGCTGTGCTCGGCGCTGGCGATCCTGCTGCTGCGCCAGCACATGGCGGCCTTCCCCCGTGAGCTGGTGGCCGCGGCCCGGGTGGACGGGCGCTCGTCGTGGTCGATCCTGTGGACGGTGGTCGTGCCCAATCTGCGACCGGCCCTGGCGGCGCTGGGCATTCTGCTGTTCATCAACGCCTGGAACGAGTACTTCTGGCCCGCGGTAGTGCTGCGCCGCTCCAATGCCGTTGTGCAACTGGGGCTGCGGAGTTTCATGGGCACCGAGGGCGATCAGTGGGGCCCGCTCATGGCGGTGGCGGGCGCGGCGTGCCTGCCGGTGCTGGTGCTGTACGTGGTGCTCCAGCGCCAGATCGTGGACGGGTTCGTGCGCTCGGGCCTCAAATGAGCGCTCAGGCCGGGATCGGCACCGCGGCGGCCTCGGTGAGGCACTGCACGAACTGCGCCACCGCCGGGTTGTCCTCCTCGGCACGCCACACCGCGTACAGGTCGAGGGTGGGCACCGGGTCGACCAGTTTCACCGCCACCGAACTGCTGCCCGGGGTCCCCATGCCCATGGAGATCGCGCGCGGCAGCGAGGCGAACCCGACCATCGGCCGCACCGAGACCATGTGCGCGGTCGCGCCGGGGTCATCGGCGGAATGCCCGATGGTCAGGGCGATTCGGGACTGGGCGGCCGCACGGAAGATCGCGTCGTACATGGCCGGGCACTGCTCGCGCTCGAACAGCACGCACTCCTGGCTCGCGAGTTCGGCGAACGGCACCCCGGCCCGTTCGGCCCACCGGTGGCCGCGCCCGACCACCGCCACCAGCGGAACCCGGTGCAGCATGCGCCGATACCGGAAGTCGGCGGTGCTGGGATGCCCGTACACCAGCGCCACGTCCAGCGATCCGGACGCCAGCGCGGCGAGCTGGGGCCCGGTGCGCTTCTCCCACAGCGACACCGCGATGTCGGGGTGCCGCGCGGTCATGCGCACCAGCGCGTCGGGCAGCACGTGGCGGCTGGCGGGCACGTTGTAGCCGACGTTCACCGTGCCCGAGCGTCCGGCCGCGGTGGCCCGCGCGGCGCGGGCCGCCCGGTCGACGTGGGCGACGATCTGGCGCGCCTGGATCTCGAATTCGCGCCCGGCGGCGGTCAATCGCACCTCGTGCGAATTGCGGGCAACCAGTTGCACACCCACGGCCTTCTCGAGTTTGCGCAGCTGGGCGCTCAGGCTCGGCTGGGTGATGTGCAGGCGCGCCGCCGCGCGCCCGAAGTGCAGGTCCTCGGCGATCGCGAGGAACGACACCAGATGCCGAAGCTCCATGGCACCGCCTCCTTCCGGCTGGGGGTCACGCTAGCGGCGCCGGATAACCGCCGATGAATCCGATTCGCACGCCGAGGACCGATCCCGTGGCCGCCGCGTGAACGCTGCTGCGCGCCAGGGCGATAGCCCGGGGCGACTGGCAAACTCCGGGCCGTTTCGTGATGTAAACGATTCCTTGACAACGCCGTTCGCGTAAAGGCAGCATTTACACATGAACGATTCCCAGCACCGGGATCCCGCCGACGAGCGTGCGGTCCTGGCGAAGATGCTCTCCTCCAACGCCGAATTCGTCGCCGAGGTCCTGTATCCGGCCGAGGGCCACCCCACCCCGTCGGTCATGGCCGCCCTGCGCGCGGCCCGCAATCTCGACAGCGTCGTCGACGACGTCCTGCGCTCGCTGGTGCGCCAGGCCCGCGAGGAGGGCCGCACCTGGGCCGAGATCGGCGAGATCTTCGGTACCTCCCGCCAGGCGGCGTTCCAGCGCTTCGGCGGGGCGGGCATGCAGACGCCCCCCACCCCGCCCATGCCCCCGCCGCCACCGTTCCCGAAGATGCCCAAGATGCCGAAAATGCCGCCCATGCCGCCGATTCCGGGCTGGCCGCCCACGGCGCCGCGTTTCCCCGGCGCCTGACCCGGACGCGCGAGCCATGTCCGCCACCGCCCACCCGCCCGAGCTGTGCCGGGCCCGGCGCCGACTGCTCGGCGCCGCGCGCTGCCGCTTCGCCGAGGACAGCCTCGCCGACGCCGTCTCGGCGGGCCTGCGCCAGGCGGTCCTGTTCGGAACGGCCCTGGACACCTTCGCCTCGCACAATCCGTACCCGCACCTGCGCGTGTTCGAGATCGCGACCGGCGCCGAGTTCGACGTGCTCACCGGCACAACAGGTTTCGACCGCACGATGCCGGCGTTCCTGATCCGTCTCGGCGCGCCCGGCGCCGCGGCGGACGCCCTGCCGGACCCGAGCGCCCTCGCCGCCAGGAGCGAGATCGTCTTCGACTACCTACCGCGCCCGGGCGCATCGGGCTCCGCCCTCGCGGCCGATGCCCGATTCGAGGTGCTGGCGGACCTGGACTCGCACGCCCTGGCCGCGCGCTACCTGCACCGCTCGCTCGAGCTCGCGGGCGCGCCCGAACCCCGGGTCGTGCGCGCCCGGGTCCGCGCTGTCGCACCCGCGTGCGAGGTCACGGGCCGATAGCGACACGCCTCCGGCTGCGGCAGAATACAGCTACCTTCCAGTTACCCTCCGAATGGGACATTTCCGACCCATTGTCCCCAGGAGGAGTACCGATGCGCACACGGCTGCAACGCCTGGTCCTCACCGGCATTGCCACCGCTTCTACCCTGTTGCCCGTCGTCGCGGTCGGGTCGGCGACCCCGCCCGCCTCCGCGACCGGCGCGCACGGGGTGCTCGGCAAGGACTTCCTGTGGGGCGTAGCGGCTTCGGGCTTCCAGTCCGAGGGCTACCCGGCAGACAGCAACTGGTTGCGCTACATCCAGGCCAACCCCGACTGGGACCGGTACGAGGACTCGGTGGACTTCCGGTCCCGGTACCCCAACGACATCGCCCTGGCCGCCGGACTCGGGGTCAAGGTCTTCCGGATCGGCATCGAATGGGCCCGCGTGCAGCCCACCGCCGCCGCCTGGAGCGAAGAGGGATTCCGCTTCTACGACTCGGTCATCCAGGCCATCCTGGACGCCGGCATGAAGCCGATGCTGACCCTGGACCACTGGGTGTACCCCGGGTGGGCCGCGGACCGCGGCGGCTGGAACAACCCCGGCATGGTGCAGGACTGGCTGGCCAACATGCGCACGGTGGTCGACCGGTACGCGCCGCTGAATCCGGTGTGGGTCACCATCAACGAGCCGGTCGCGTACATCATGCACGAGGTCAGACAGAACGGGACCGACGCACCCGCCATGCTGGACCTGGTCGCCATGGCGCACAACGAGATCTACGACTACATCCACCGCGTGCAGCCCGGCGCGCAGGTCACCAGCAACGTCGGGTACGTCGCGGGCGCCGAGCCCGAGGTGAACGGGCCGCTGATGGACAGGATCGGCGAGCGCCTGGACTTCATCGGCGTGGACTACTACTTCGGGTACGAGCCGCCCAACTCCAACGCCGTCTCCCACCGCCCCGACGGCTCGGTCCCCGCCCCGGCGGGCATGTGGGACCTGCCCGTGCGCCCCGAGGGCATCTACTATGCGCTGCAACATTATTCGCGCAAGTTCCCGGACAAGCCGCTGTGGATCGTGGAGAACGGCATGCCCACCGAGGGCGGCAAACCGCGCGCCGACGGCTACACCCGCTCGGATCACCTGCGCGACACCGTCTATTGGCTCCAGCGGGCCAAGATCGACGGGATGAACATCATCGGCTACAACTACTGGAGCCTCACCGACAATTACGAGTGGAGTTCCTACACACCGCGTTTCGGCCTCTACACCGTGGATGTGACCACCGATCCGAACCTGACCCGCACGCCCACCGACGCGGTGGACTCCTACCGCAACATCGTCACCACCGGCGGGGTTCCCGACTACTACATTCCGGTGCGCGCGCCCGCGCACGACTGCAACCTGGTCGATCCCCCCGCCAGCTGCGAATCTCCGGTGACGGTGCCCTAGCGGGCACGATCCCCCCTCACCCGAGACCCTGCGCACAGCGCATCGACTCCTCGGCCCCCATCGAGCTTCGCGATGGGGGCCGAGTCGCGCAGTGTGCGCGCACGGGTCTCGGCTCGCGAATCCCGCGCCTGCGCCGTTCGCTAGCATTTGATCAGCGCGCTGTGAGTCCACAACCGATCAGGGAGTAGACATGGCAGAGAATGTGCAGGTTTCCCCGCCGGTCCAGGCGGTGGTCGACGCGATCAACGCCGCCGACACCGACGCGTTCGTCGAGGCTTTCACCGAGGACGGGGTGGTCGACGACTGGGGCCGGCGGCTGAGCGGGCCGGCCGGAGTCCGGGACTGGGCCAATTCCGACGCGATCGGCGCGGGCGCCCGGATGACGGTCACCGACGCCGAGACCGACGGCCCGGTCACCCATATCCGTTTCGGCTGGCGCAGCCGGGTGTTCAACGGCGACTCCGAAGCGTTCGTCACCGTCCGCGACGACAAGGTCTCGGAGTTCCGGATTCCGGCGGGCTAGCGCACCCCGGGCAGGTCAGTCGTCGAGATCGTCGAGTTCGCGCACGGCGCGTTCGATTTCCGCGGCCAGGGTCGCCCCGCCCACCTCGCGCGCGGCGGCCCGATAGCGCTCGCGGAATCGCACCAGGTCCGAGCGGACCCCTTCCCCGCCGTAGGTGGTGCCCACCGCGGCGCGGAAGGTCTTGACCATCTCATCGGCCAGGTCGGCCAGGCGGGTGCGGATCAGGGTGCGCAGGTCGCCGGACAGGGAGATGTCCGCGCCGACGTCGTAGAGCACGAGCGCGCCACTGAGCATGGGCGGCTCCGGGATTCGCCACTGCGTGCCGTGTGCGAGCACGTATCCGGCGGACTGCAGCTCGTCCAGGATCTCGGGGCGGCGATCACCGAGCAACTCGCTCAGCTGCTCGTCGTCGACGATCATTCCGGCCTGGATGTCCCCGCCCTGATCGGCGTAGCGTGGGTCGAAGACCTTGCGCCATTCCCCGTCGGGGGCCGATTCGGCCTCGAAGACCTCGCGGATCGCCTCGAGCCGCAGCCCCCGGCCCTGCATCGCCACGATCGCCTCGAGGCGTTCGAGGTGTTCGGCGCCGTAGACCGCTTCCTTGCCGGCGCGGCCGGGCTTGGGCAGCACACCGAGCGAGTGGTAGTAGCGGATGGTGCGCGCGGGCACCCCGCTGTAATCGGCGAGCTGGGAGCGGCTGTATCGATCCACCCGATCAGCATAGAGACCGCAACCGGCCAACGTTGACAGCTCCTACTGTCCGCGTTAGCGTAACCGCCGCCACACTGTCGACGACGACAAGGGAGTTTGCTATGCCCCAACGCGAGACCGATTTCGACGTACTCATCGTCGGATCCGGATTCGGCGGCAGTGTCACCGCGCTGCGTTTGATCGAGAAGGGATACCGGGTCGGTGTCCTCGAGGCCGGTCAGCGCTATGCCGATGACGAACTTCCCGAGACCAGTTGGGATCTGCGCAAATTCCTGTGGGCACCCAAATTGGGTTGCTTCGGTATTCAGCGTATTCACCCCTTGCGCGATGTGCTGATTCTGGCGGGCGCGGGCGTGGGCGGCGGTTCGCTCAATTACGCGAACACCCTCTACGTGCCCCCGACGCCGTTCTTCGAGGATTCGCAGTGGCGCGACATCACCGACTGGCGCGATGAGCTGATGCCCTATTACGACCAGGCCAAGAAGATGCTGGGCGTGGTGCAGAACCCGCACATGACCCCCGCGGACGAGGTGTTCAAGCAGGTCGCCGAGGACATGGGCGTCGGTGACACCTTCGTGCAGACCCCGGTCGGGGTGTTCTTCGGCGAACCGGGCAAGAAGGTCGCCGATCCGTTCTTCGGCGGCGTCGGCCCCGAGCGCACCGGCTGCATCGAATGCGGCGAGTGCATGACCGGGTGCCGTCACGGATCCAAGAACACCCTGGTCAAGAACTACCTGTACCTGGCGGAAAAGGCGGGCGCGCAGATCGTTCCGCTGACCACCGTGTCCGCGGTGCGCCCGCTGCGGGACGGCACCTGGGACGTGGAGACCGTGCGCACCGGCGCCTGGTTCCGCAAGCAGCCCAAGGTCTACACCGCGGGGCACGTGGTGCTGGCCGCGGGCACGCGCGGCACCCAGCAGCTGCTGTTCGCGATGCGCGATCAGGCGGTGCTGCCGGATCTGTCCTCGCGCCTGGGCGTGCTGACCCGCACGAACTCCGAGTCGATCGTGGGCGCGGCCACCCGCAAGGTGAACCCGGACCGCGATTTCACCCGCGGCGTGGCGATCACCTCCTCGATCCATCCGACCCCGGACACCCATATCGAGCCGGTGCGCTACGGCAAGGGCTCCAACGCGATGGGCCTGCTGCAGACCCTGATGGTCGACGGCGGCGGCCGCGTGCCGCGCTGGCTGCGGTTCCTGTGGACGGTGCTGTTGCATCCGCTGACGCTGCTGCAGTTCCTGTCGGTGAAGAACTGGAGCGAGCGGACCATCATCGCGCTGGTCATGCAGAACCTCGACAACTCGATCACCACGTACACCAAGCGCGGGCTGTTCGGGCGCACGCTGACCTCCAAACAGGGTCACGGTGAACCGAATCCGACGTGGATCCCGGCGGGCAACCAGGTCACCCGCGCGGTCGCGGACAAGATCGGCGGCGTGGCCGGCGGCTCCTGGGGCGAGGTGTTCAACATCCCGCTGACCGCGCACTTCCTGGGCGGGGCGGCGATCGGGGCGGACCCGCACACCGGTGTCATCGACCCGTACCACCGGGTCTACGGCTACCCCACCCTCAGCGTGGTGGACGGCGCGGCGGTGTCGGCGAATCTGGGTGTGAATCCGTCACTGACCATCACCGCGCAGGCCGAGCGCGCGGCGGCCATGTGGCCCAACAAGGGTGAACTCGACACGCGTCCGGCCCAGGGCAGCGCGTATCAGCGCATCGCGCCGGTGCGCCCGAAGCAGCCGGTGGTCCCGGCCGGCGCTCCCGCGGCGCTGGTGCTGCCGATCATCGAGATCCGCACGCCCAGCACCGAATCCGCGTAGCGGCCGGTCGATCCGAGCCTGCCCCGCTGTCACACCCTCGCGGTGTGCGGTGGGGCATCGTGCGTGACGGGGTGACGCGCACCTGTCGCACGGGGTCGCCGTCCCGTGCGAACGGGCGGTCAGCCCGCGTGTACGTGCGAGAACCCCATGGGTGAGGTCGGCGGCGGTACCGCCCCGACCGGCGCCCGGAATTCCTGCAGTGCGGGAAGCACATCCACGTGCCGGGCCGCGTAGCAGCGCACCTGCGGCAGCGCGTGCGCCACCTCGCTGCGCTCGAGCGGTTCGGAGTCGATGTACCCGACCTGATCCAGGCCCACGCCCAGGGTCTGGGCGATACGGGTGATGGCGGCTGACTTCCGCCCCCACCCGACCTCGATCACCGCGAAACTGTCGTGCAATCCGTGCCTGCGCAATTGCGCGACGGTCCACTCTCCTTCACCGCGACTGGCCACCGCGTGCATGACGCCGCGTTCGCGCAGCAGGCGCAACGAACGCACCGCCTCCGCGCGCAGCGCCCCATCGGTGGAGTCGCACACCACTCCGTCCCACAGGGAGTTGTCCACCTCCCAGACAAGACATTTCACTGTCGGTGAGTTCATCCTGCCCCTATATCGATCCAGCCAACCCCATGGCGTGCGAACACGACCGCGGGCACGACAACCATTCCTCGGTACCACGGTTGCGCGACAGCCCCCACTTTCGGGAACCGCCCCGCGCGTGACATCGTAGGTGCCGTCTGGGTCAATGCACCAGCGCTGGCAAATGCGGGACAATTACGTTTCAATGGCCGAGATCGCATTCCGATCGCGCGGTTATCGCTGGTAGCTTCCGCCTCGGCACGGTTCGCAGCAGTGGAAGGGAGCCAAGCCCATGGGGGCGCGCGGGAAACTGACAGGTGGCTTGGCCGCGTTCGCGCTGGTGCTGGCCGGTTGCGGGGCGGCGGAGGAATCCGCGCCCATCGTGATCGGCTCCCTGGACTCCTCGGCCGCGCCCGCACCGGCTCCGGTGACCACGACCGTGGCGCGCAGCGCGCCGATGGCCGACCCCTCGACCGCGCCGGCGCCTGCGGTGGATCAGTTCGCCGATCAGGCCCTGATCGAGCGCACCGAGTGGACCGAGACGGTCGACGGCACCCGGCTGCTGGTGTTCCCGACCGTGGCCGGGCGCAAGGACACCTTCCCCACCGCGGGCGAGCGCGCATGGCAGGAAGTGCTCACCCTGTCCCCCGACGCCGACACCCCCGGCATGCGCGATCAGTTCATCTGCCACTGGGAGTGGGCGCGCGCGGTGGCGCCCAACAAGACCAGCTGGAATCTCGAGCCGTGGCGGCCCGCGGTGGGCTATCAGGAGACGGTGAACACGCTCTGCAATCCGGGCGGGCCCGAACGCTGAGCACTCGTTGCCCGCGGTAACGAGACAGGGCGGGCGAAAACTCTTGCCCGCGAGAACCTTCGAGCCGTTCGGCAATTGTGGGTATCGTTGGTGACGTCCAGCGCGTACTCCTCGGAGGGAGAGGCACGTTGCGCTCCCGTGTGCCTGACAGCCCGGCGATCACCACGCCCCGCGGCCCGAGCGCGGCGCTGCCCCGCCACCTGTTCCCCGCGCTGACCGGCGCCGCGGAGGTCTATCTCGATTCCGCGGCCACCACCCAGAAACCGCGCCCGGTCCTCGAGGTCATCGAGCGCTATCACCGCGAGCGCACCGCCAACGCCGGGCGGGGCACCTATCCGTGGGCGAGCGCGATCACCCGCGAGGTCGAGGGCGTGCGCGAACGCATGGCCGGGTTCATCGGCGCGAGATCGGACGAGGTGGTGTTCACCGGCGGATCCACCGCGGCGCTGAACGCGGTGGCCCTGTCGTGGGGGCTGGCGAATCTGCGCGACGGGGACGAGATCCTGTACAGCCCAACCGATCACGCCTCCAACGTGTACCCGTGGCTGCATCTGCGCCAGGTGCTGCGCGGGTTCGGGCGCACCGTATCCCTGGTGCCCTACCGGGTGAACGCGATGGGTGAGGCCGACATCGCCGACATCGAGGCCAAGATCTCCCCGCGCACCCGGTTGATCACCGTCGCGCACCTGCATCACGTGTTCGGCGCGCTCAGCACGCTCGAAGAGCTCGCCGGGCGCATCGATCCCGATATCGCCCTGTGTTTCGACTGCAGCCAGAGCGGCGGGCACCTGCCGGTGCGAGTGGACGAACTGGGCGCGGATTTCGCGGTGTTCGCCGCGCACAAGATGTTCGGCGCCACCGGCACCGGGGTGCTGTACTGCGCCCGGCGACGTCACAGCGAACTCATCCCGTTTTTACCGGGAGGCAATTCAGGTGTGTCCCTTGTAGATTCGAACTTCATGCCGGGACCGATGCCGCAGCTGCTCGAGGGCGGCACCCCGAACATCGCGGGCATTCTCGCACTCGGGGCGGCCCTGGACGTGCTCGAGGAGGTGGGCCTGGAGGTGATCCACTCCCACAATCGCGCCCTCACCCGGCGACTGCTCACCGCGCTGCGGCCGGTGCCGGGTCTCGAGTTCCTGCCCGGTCCGGCCCATGCCCCGTGCGAGACCGGCTACGGCATAGCGTCGTTCACCCTGGCCGGGATCAGCGCCGGGGACCTGGGGTTCGTGCTCGGCGAACTCGGGTTCCTGGTGCGCGCCGGCGCGCACTGCGTGCCCGAGGCCCGCGAGCTCGGCGACACCGACTCGGTGCGCGTGAGCACCCACCTCTACACCACCGACGACGAGATCGACCGGTTCACCGACTGCGTCACCACGATCGCCGAGGAGGTCTCCTGACCATGAACGGTCAACCGCCCCGCTACGAACGCCGCGCCGCCTCCCGAGTGCTGGCCGCCCTCGCCCGGCCCGGACTGTTCGGCGCCGCCGTGGCGCCCCCGGCCCGGCACATCGACTACACCTGCACCGCCATGGCTACCGAACCCGGCTCGCACCTGACCCTGTCCCAGCGGCTGTACCTCGAGCGGTACATGCGCCCGTGCCGGCCCGAACAGGTCGTCAGCGCCACCCACCGGGTGGTGTGGACCGACAGCGACGGGGTCCCCAACACCGGGCACTACCGCACCGGCGGGCTCGGCCCGATCGTGCCCATCGCGGTGCGCGAGACGGTGCTGGCGCTGTGGCACGCGCTCGAGGCCGATACCGGCCTGGCACAGCGGATCTCGGGCCTGAGCGCGCGCGATCACGCGGTGCTCGAGGGCACCACCACCGATCACGAACCCCTCGACATCTTCCGGGTCGGGATCGAGGCGACCGGGCGGGCGCTGGCCCAGCACGCGCTGCTGGCGCGCTGGACGCCCTATCGCACGGCGAACGAATTCGCGGTCGGCATGCGCGATTCGAGCATCTACGGCGCGGTCGCGACCCGCTGGTACTGGGAGTTGCAGGCCTCGAGCTACCGGCGCGGCATGATCGCGGCCGGGTTCACCACCCAGCCCGACGGCACCGTGCGCTACTCGCTCGAGACGGTGGCCACCCTGCGCGCGATGAAGGACGCCACCATCGAGGACGCGCACCGGGTGATGCGCCGCGCGACGCTGGTGGAGAAGCTGTCGGTGCAGGAGGCGATCGCCAAGTATCACGACGAATTGGATGTGATCTCACGCCAATACGCGTTGCTGCCCCCGGGTACGCGCCCGGCGTGCCTGGCCGCGATGCCGCATCAGCTCGACGGACAGCACTACAGTCTGCTGCCGCTGGTGGTGGACAAATTCACCGAGTTGTTCACCGCGATCACCGACCGGCTCACCGTGGCCGAGGTGCCCGCGCACGCCGGGGCCGAGACCGGGGAGCTCACCGCCGAGGATCAGGTGTTCTTCGTGCCGGACATGAACTGCAAGCACTGCGTGCGCACGATCACCGGGGTGCTCGAGTCCATGGGTATCGCGGTGCACGAGATCGACCTGCTCGGCAAACGGGTGGTCGCGGAGTTCCGCAGTCCGCGCAACCGGCATCGCGCGTTCGAGGCGCTGCGCGACAGCGGCTACAACCCGGCCCAGGATTCGAGCGCGACCGCCGCCACCGAATCGGCCGTATGACCGCACCGGTTCCGCCGGCACTGCCGGCGCACACGCACGCACTGGTGCGCGCGTTCCTGGATTCGCCCGACACGGCGCACGCGCTCGTGCGGCGCTTCGGGTCCCCCGCGCACCTGGTGTTCCCGCAGGTGTTCGCCGACAATCTCGACCGGCTGCGGCGGGTGCTCGAGGCGCGCCCGATGCGCTATCGCATCTGCTACGCGCACAAGGTGAATCATTCGCGCGCGTTCGTGCGCACGGCCGAGCACGCCGGGATCGGGATCGACGTGGCCTCCCCGCAGGAACTCGACAGTGCGCGCGGGGCCGGGTTCGGCTGTGAGCGCATCGAGGTGACCGGGCCCAAGGGCGAGCAGTTCCTGCGCGCGCTGGCGCCCACCGGCGCCACGATCAACGTCGACAACGTGTGGGAGTTGCGGCGGGTCGCCGAGCTGGCGGACCCGGGCGCCCCGATCGCGGTCCTGGTGCGCCTGTGCGGGATTCCGGGTACCCCGGTGAGCCGGTTCGGGGTGCCGTTGACCGGGATGGACGAGGTGTTCGAGGTGCTCGCGGCGCAGCGGGACCGGATCCGCTTTCGCGGGTTCGCCTTCCACATCGATTCCGGGGAGCCCGGGGAGCGCCTGCGCGCGGTGGAGGCGTGCCTGGAGCTGACCGAGCAGGCCTACGGGTACGGGCTGAGCCCGGCGGTGATCGATATCGGCGGCGGCTTCCGGCAGGTGTTCACCGCCGACGCCGGCGCGTTCGACGCGTACGTGATCGCGCTGCGCGAATCGCTGTTGGGCCGGGGCGAGCCGATGGCGTGGGGCGGCAACACCTTCGGGTTCCATCTCGACGGCGGCGCGATCCACGGCACCCCGGTCTTTCACAAGTACGCCAACACCGTGCCCGCGGACCGCATGCTCGCCGAGCTGCTCGATGCCGGGCTCGAGGCGCACGGCGGGCGCAGTTTCGCGCAGGTCGCGGCCGAGAATCTGCTCGAGGTGTGGCTCGAGCCGGGTAAGGCGCTGGTCGATCACGCCGGAATCACCGTGGCGCGCGTGGAATTCGTGAAGGAGACCGCGGACGGGAGCACCCTGGTCAATCTGGACCTGAGCCGCGACACCGTCACCCCGGCCGATCAGGAGGTGATGGTGGATCCGATTCTGGTGCCCGCGGGCGCGAGCGACGGTGACGGGCCGATCGGGGTGTTCCTGTCCGGGCGGCTGTGTCTCGAGCGCGATCTGATCACCAATCACAAGGTGTGGCTGGCGCATCGGCCCCGGCCCGGTGATCTGGTGATCTTCCCCAACACCGGCGCCTATCACATGGACCTGTCGGCGGCGCGTGCGTCCATGCACGCGCTGCCGCCCAAACTCGCGGTGTCGCACACCGAGAGCGCCGGATTCCGGGTGTGCCCCGATCACGAGTACGAACCCGCGGACGTGGACGTGGCGACCGGGCACGGGGTGCGGTAATGCGCTACGACCACATCACCGAACTCATCGGCAACACTCCCCTGCTGCGCCTGGATCCGGCGGTGCACGGGCTCGCGCACGTGGAGCTGTACGCGAAGCTGGAGTCCTGCAACCCCTTCGGCTCGGTCAAGGACCGCGTCGCCTGGGGCATGATCCGCGACGAACTCGCCGAGATCGTCGCGCGCGAGCAGACCCTGATCGAGGCCTCGAGCGGCAATACCGCCAAGGCGCTGCGCATTCTGGGCGCGATGCACGGGATCGGGTTGCGAGCGGTCACCAATCGCATCCGGGTCACCGAGGTGCGTGAGCTGCTGCAGGTGTTCGGCACCGATATCGAAGAGCTGCCCGGGCTCTCGGAATGCCCGGACCCGACCGCGCCGAACGATGTGTACTCGGTGATCGACGCGACCATGGCGCGCGCGCCCGGGGCGTGGCATCACCCCTCGCAGTACACGAGCGAGAAGAACATCGAGGCGCACTACGAGGGCACCGGGCGCGAGATCCACGAGGATCTGGCCCGCGACGGGATCACCCGCGTGGACTATCTGATCGGCGGGCTGGGCACCACCGGCTCCACCCGCGGGGCCGCGACGTTCCTGCGCAAGCACAATCCCGAACTGCGGACCGTGGCGGTGGTGTCCGAGCGCGGGGACTTCATTCCCGGGATCCGCTCGGAGACCGAACTGTGGGACGTGGGGTTGTTCCGGCCCGAGTTCTACGACCGCATCCTTCCCGTGGAGGCCGGGGCCGCGGTGGACGCGACCCTCGAGCTGGCCACCCGGTACGGGGTGCTGGCCGGGCCGACCAGCGGGGCCGCGTACGCCGCGACCCTGGAACACCTGGGCGCGGTGGAGCATTCGGGTGAGCGGCCGCTGGTCGCGGTGTTCATCGTGTGCGATCGGCTCGAGCCGTACCTGTCCTACATTCGCAAGCGCCGCCCCGAACTCTTCGGCCGTACCGCGCGCACCGCGCCCCCGGCGGCCCCGGAACTGGCCGCCACCCCCACCCTGACCCCCGACGCCCTCGAGACCCTCGATCGCGAGGCCCGCCCCACCGTGGTCGATACCCGCGGCGCGATGGCCTACCGGATCGCGCACGTGCCCGGCGCGCTGAACATCCGCGACGATCACCTCGAGGACATGTTCGCCCACGGCATCCCCTTCTCCCGCTCGCGCCCACTGGTTTTCGTGTGCCCGGTGGGCGAGCTGTCGCTGCGGTTCGCGGCCCAGGCCCGCCGCGCGGGCTACGACGCCTACAGCCTGGCCGGGGGGATCGCGGCCTGGCGCGACAGCGGCAAACCGATGGAGTCGGCGCCGCGCGGCACCTGAGCTTCCCGCACCGGCCGGTCGGTTGGTGGATTCGGCGCTGCCCCTGGCACGATGTGATCTTGTGGAATGGGCATTGGGACTGGTCGTGCTCGTGGGGGCCGCGGTCGCGCTGGCGGCCCTGGCCCGGCGGATCGGGGTCGGGGAACCGTTCGTGCTCACCGTGGCGGGGGTGATCGGCTCCTACCTGTGGTTCGTCCCGGAGTTCGACATCGAACCCGAGCTCGTGCTGCTGGGGTTGCTGCCGCCGCTGCTGTACACCACCGCGATCCGCACCTCGCTGATCGACTTCCGGCCCAAGAAGGTCTCGATCACGCTGCTGTCGGTGGGGCTGGTGCTGTTCACCACCTTCGCCGTGGCCGGGGTCGTGGTGTGGCTGCTGCCGGTGCCGTTCGCGGCCGCGGTCGCCCTCGGCGCGGTCGTGGCCCCGCCGGACGCGGTCGCCGCCACCGCGGTCGCCCGGCGTGTGGGTATGCCGCGGCGGCTGATCACCCTGCTCGAAGGCGAGTCGCTGTTCAACGACGCGACCGCGCTGGTGACCCTGCGCACCGCGATCGCGGCCATGGCCGGCACCGTCACGATCTGGGAGGCGGGCGGTGACTTCCTCGGCGCGGCCGGTGGCGGCGCGCTGATCGGGATCGCGGCCGCGATGTTCCTGATGTTCCTGCGCCGGCGCATCACCGACCCGGTCCTGGACACGAGCGTGTCGCTGCTGGCGCCGTGGATCGCGTACCTGCCCGCCGAGCGCTTCCACGCCTCCGGGGTGATCGCGGTGGTCACGTGCGGGCTGATCCTGGGCCACGGCGCCCCGCGCTGGCAGTCCGCGGCCTCGCGCATCGCCGAGCAGACCAATTGGCGCACCATCCAATTCATTCTCGAGAGCACGGTGTTCCTGCTCATCGGCCTGCAGGTACGCCATATCGTCGAGGACGCCTGGAACAGCGACCTGCCCCACACCACGCTGCTGATCACCTGCGTGGCGGTGCTGGCCACGGTGATCCTCTCGCGCCCGATCTGGATGTTCCCGGCCACCCACCTGGCCTGGCGGATCGAGGGCCGCCGGCGCGGGGCGCCGCGCCCGCACTGGACCGGGCCCGCGGTGCTGTCGTGGGCCGGGATGCGCGGGGTGGTGACCCTGGCCGCGGCGCTGCTGCTGCCCGCCGACACACCCGAGTTGGCCACCCTGATCCTGCTCGCGGTCGTGGTGGTGGCCGGAACATTGCTGCTGCAGGGGCTTTCGCTGCCGCTGCTGGTGCGCACGCTCAAGCTGCGCGGGCCCAGCCGCGCGGAGGATCTGCTGCAGGAGGCCAATCTGCTGCAGCAGGCCACCAGCGCCGGATTGGCCGCGCTCGAGGCCAACATCGCCCCCGAGACCCCGCCCGAGGTGGTCGACGCGCTGCGCCAGCGCGTGGAATATCGGGCCCGTTCGGCGTGGGAGTTGCTGGGGCGCTCGGAATCCCAGCGCGTCACCCCCGGCGGGGAGTACCGGCGCCTGCGCCTGGCCATGCTGGCCGCCGAACGCGAAACCATTCTGCGCGTGCGTGATTCGGGTGTGGTCGACCACGAGGTGCTGCAGGAGGTGCTGGCGACCCTGGACCTCGAGGAATCGACCATCGACCGTGTGCTCGAGACCGACTCCGACGAGGGCGAGCTGCTGGGCGCGCCGGTCACCGCGGGTTGCGAGCATCTGCGCGCCGCCCCGCTCACCGCGGTGCCGGATCTGCCCGACGCGTGCGCGGAATGCCTGGCCGAGGGCCTGGTGTGGGTGCACCTGCGCATGTGCCTGAGCTGCGGGCACGTGGCCTGCTGCGATTCCTCGGTCGGCAATCACGCCACCAAGCACTTTCATCACAGCGGGCATCCGGTCATGCGCAGCGTGGAGCCGGGCGAATCGTGGCGCTGGTGCTACCTGGACGAACAGCTCGGATAGCGACCCGATAGCAAGAGATCACCAACACCGTTGCGCCCCAATCGATTACCGAACAAGTAGTCCGATATCGGGTGTGCCGGGGCGCGCGAGCGCCGACACTGGCGTGTACGCGCCACTGTCTTCGCGCGTTTCCACCGGCATTTCCCAAGGGGATGATCGCAATGATCCGGTACCGCACCTCCGCCCTCGCCGCCGCCGTCGCCGCCCTGGCCGGCGCCCTGGTCCTGACCGCGCCCGGCGCGAGCGCGCAAGTCTGGCGCGTGGACGTCTCGGCCGGGACCTCCATCGGACTGGGCACCTCACAGTTCGGCTCGGGCTGCTCCTACACGGTGACCGTGCAGGGCCGCCCGGGTGACGGGGCCTGGTTCTACGACGTCGAGGGCTACGGCACCTTCAGCCCGCAG
The DNA here is from genome assembly GCF_053981095.1 of Nocardia sp. NPDC003693. Lineage (NCBI taxonomy): Bacteria > Bacillati > Actinomycetota > Actinomycetes > Mycobacteriales > Nocardiaceae > Nocardia > Nocardia sp. NPDC003693. The sequence goes on along the minus strand of NZ_JBSFNO010000003.1, from coordinate 53,982 downwards.
TGGGTGAGCATCGGCGCCGACGGGCGCGCCTCGACCACCTGGACCCCGCACTCGGCGGGCTGGCATCGGATCTACGCCGATTCCTACTACGGCGGCGCGAGCTCGGGCTCGATCAACGTGGGCACCGGGATCAACCTGGGCAGTGCCTGCGTGGTGGTGTGAGGCGGGGTTCGTTCCGGTGTTCGGCGCCGGGTGTGCGCGCGCACCCGGCGCCGGGCACTACCCTGGACCCGGTGCAGACAGGCCAGCCCTCCCCCGACGCCGAACCCCGCATCTGGGGTGGAACCACGCTCACCGAACGCCGTGAGGCACGCCGGACCGCGCTGCTCGAGGCGGCACTGGACCTGATCGGGGAATCGGGCGCGGGCGCGGTGACCATGCGGGCGGTGTGCCGGCGGGCCAATCTCACCGACCGCTACTTCTACGAATCGTTCGCCAGCCGCGACGAACTCCTGGATGTGCTGTACCGCCAGATCGCCGAGGAGTTCCTCGAGCCGATGACCGCGTTCGCGGTGGCCGATGATCCCACCCGCGATCGGGCGCTGTCGCAGGTGCTGGTCGACAAGGTCCTGCAGGATCCGCGCAAATCGCGACTGTTCCTGGTGGAGCCGTACTCCTCGACCGGGCTGGGGCAGACCACGATCGCGGTGATGCCCGCGTTCACGCGCTTGATCCAGGATCATCTGTTCGCCCATATCGAGGATCCGACGCGGCGGCGGCTGGCCGCGGTGACCATGGCCAGCGGCAACGCGGGCATGTTCTCGGCGTGGCTCAACGGCACGTTGCGCGCGAGCCGCGAGCAGATCGTGGATCACCTGGTGCAGACGATCTCGGCCTATCGCGGGATCTACCGGTAGATCGGGCCCGGTAAATCCCGCGATCGCCACAATGCGGGATCGAGCGGACGGTCAGGCGCGGTCGAGGCACAGCATCGAGGTCGCGCCGTGCTGGAACTCGAACTCGACCGGGGTGACGCGGGCACGGACCCCGTCGCGGGCCAGATCCGCGGACAGGGCCGCGACGAGGTGCTCGCACGAGCCGCCCAGGTAGTCCACGAGGGGGAACACCCGGACCTCTCCGGCGCTCACGCGCAGCAGTTCGCGCAGCGCCGCGAGATGGAACTCGTGGTCCAGGCGGTCGGCGTAGGTGAACAGCAGATGTGAGCTCAGTACCAGGTCGAAGTGCCCGTCGGCGAAGTCGAGCGCGGGCAGCCGGCCGGGGAGGTATCGCTGCGGCCGCGCGCGCAGATCGTCGAGGAACAGGTCCGCGGCCACCTCGCGCATGCGCTGATGCCCGCCGATGTCGCCGTAGAAATCCCAGACGAACCGCTCCGGATGCGCGGTGGCCCAACCGGTGTCGGTGATCGCCGCGCGCACCTGGCCCGCGATCTCGCCCGCACCCAGCGCGTACACCGGATCCACCGCGATCACCTCGGCGCCGAGCGCGGCCGCCTCGGCCGCGAAACTCGATCCGCCGCCGGGGCAGTCGAGGATCCGCCCGCGCACCTGCTCGTCCCCGAGCCCGAACATGGCCCGGTATTCGGCCAGAGACCGTGCGGTGATCACGTATTCGCCCGCGGGAATGGTCCCGTCCTGCTGCTCCATACCGCGCACCGTACGCACCCGGGCTCGGGAACCGCGAACCAATTTCACCTGTCGCTGTCCGTGTTCAGCCCGGGGCGATGTCCCCGACAGCCGTGCTCCACACGCCGGTGCTGGTGACCGCCGGATTCGGCGGCGGGTCCAGCGAGAGCCGCAGTTTGGGCATCGGGTCGAGCCGATCGGGCCCGGGCGGGACCCACACGCTGCGATGCCATTCGAAGTGCAGGTGCGGGGCGACCCCGCCGTTGGTGGCCGGGTTCGGGTTGACGTACCCGATCCGCTGGCCCGGCCGCACCCACTGCCCGACCCCGACCTCCCGCACGATGTGCCCGTACACGGTGGTCCCGTTGCCCTGCTGCGAGGGATGGTCGATCACCACCCACCCCGCCGGGTCCGGTCCGCCGAATCCCGTTGCGGCCCCGGTCATCACCACGGTCCCGCCCTGCACCGCGTACACCGCCCGCCCACCCGACCCGCCGGGAAATCCGAAGTCCACGCCCCAGTGGAAGTCCCCGCCCCGGGGCCCGAACCCGCTCGTGAGCACCCGCCCACGCTCCAATGGCCAGTACCGAGGCATCGCACCATCTCCCTCACCCGGAGCACGTCGTCCCACCGTACTGTGCCACGGCCCGGCACCGGACCCGAATCCCGCACCGCCGCAGCACAACCCGGCGTCACAGCCGACCGGCATGCGGCATCGGCCATGCAGGTCATCTCACGGGCCGAGTCGATGAAGAGGTCGAGCCACTCGCGCTGCGAGTCCCGCCGCGCCTCCGGCGACACCACCGATCATGCAGCCCGCGATCGGAATGGGCGTTCCGGCAATGCATCCCGCTGCGGGCCTCGCACCGATGACCGGGTCCGCTCGAGGCCGAGGTGGAGCGGCCGGTGCGATGGGAGGCGCCACCACCTTCCTCTCGCGGGGTGCGCCGCATGGACCGCGTTCGCGGTGGGCCGATATCGCGGTGTTCACCGGTGCGGCGGGTCGGTCTGGACGAGTGGTACAGGTACCGTGCTCGCGCGCAAGAAATTTGCTGACTGGTCGCTTCTTTCGGGCGCCGTTCCGGCCCGCCGGTTCGGCTCGGCCACAGTCGAGCGCTACTGCGACCCGGGACACAGCGGGTTGCGCCGGGGGCGGGTGCGGGTGTTTACTCGCTGACGCAAGGTGCCGTCGTTAGCTGAGGCTCCTCTGCGGATACAGGCCGGCGACCCCAAATGTCGAGAGACGCCCCGGGTCAGGACAGGTCTCCCCGAGCTAAGGGGTGATCCCGACCGGCTCCCACGCCTCGTGCGATGGGTTTACGCCGTGGAGTGCCAAAGGTCTTACGAGGGGTGGTGTCCTTTTCCGGCGGAAGTCGCCGTTCCCACCCTCTGGCGCGTGCGCGCGGTCGAGGAGGTGGTTGTCATGCCCGGTGGATTGGACTCTGTTCCGTTAGCCAATCGTTTACCAGGCGTCTCCGCCGTGTCTCGTGGTCAGCTCGTGTGCTCGACCTGACGTGCGGTGTGGAGTGCGCCGGCCTCTAGGTGGAGGGCGTCATGACCACGTGGGAAATGCTGCTCCGGCTCGGCACGGGTGTCGGGTTGGGTGCGGTGATCGGGTTCGAACGGCAGTATCGGGCCAGGATGGCGGGACTGCGCACCAACGCGCTGGTCGCCGCGGGCGCGACGTTGTTCGTGCTGTTGTCCGCGCACGGTTTCAACGGTGGTACCGCTGATCCGACTCGTGTTGCGGCACAGATTGTTTCGGGTATCGGTTTCCTGGGCGCGGGGGTGATCCTGCGCGACGGGTTCAATATCCGGGGGTTGAACACCGCGGCCACGCTGTGGTGTGCGGCGGCGGTGGGTTCGCTCGCGGGTGCGGGCATGTACACCACCGCGATCGCGGGCACCTTCGCGGTCGTGGTGGTCAACACCGCGCTGCGCAGCGCGGCGCGGGCGGTGGATCGCCCGCTCACCGATGGCACCGGCGCCGAGTCGCTGTACGCGTTCACCGCCGCGACCGACGACGCGCACGAGGCGCACGTGCGGGCGCTGCTGGTGCAGTCGCTGACCCGCACCGATTTCCGGCTGGTGTCGATCTCGAGCCATGACACGGTGCCGGGCCGGGTCGAGGTGCGCGCGGAGTTGACCGGTGATCGCCGCGATGACCGGCAGATGGAGTCGGCGGTGAGCCGGTTGAGCCTCGAGCCGTCGGTGACCAGTGTCGGGTGGCGAATCGTGCCGGAACCGGAGGTGCACGCATGAGCGCGGCCACGTTCCCTTCGCGGGGTGTGCTGGATCGGCCGCGTTCGCGGTGGGCCGATATCGCGGTGTTCGCCGGTGCGGCGGTGCTGATCTGGGTCGCGGTGCGGGTGTCGGCGGGCATGAACGTGCCCTTCGACGCCGCGGCCGCGCCCTCGAGCATCGACACCGATCCGGCCCTGCTGCCGTACTACGCGGCGCGGTCGCTGCTGCGCATGCTGCTGGCGCTGGGTCTGTCGCTGGTGTTCACGTTCGTGTTCGCCACGGCCGCGGCGCGTCTGCCGCGCGCGGAGAAGATCATGATGCCGCTGCTGGACATCCTGCAGTCGGTGCCGATCCTGGGTTTCCTGGCGGTCACGGTGACCGGGTTCATCGCCCTGTTCCCGGGCTCGTCCCTGGGTTTGGAGGCGGCCTCGATCTTCGCGATCTTCACCTCCCAGGCGTGGAACATGGCGTTCGCGTTCCACCACAGCCTGGTGTCGCAGCCGCGCGAACTCGACGAGGCGGCCCGGAATCTGAGATTGTCGCGCTGGCAACGGTTCTGGCGCATGGACGTGCCCTCGGGCATGTTCCCGCTGGTGTGGAACGCGATGATGAGTTTCGGTGGCGGCTGGTTCTTCCTGACCGCCGCGGAGGCGATCAGCGTCAACAACCGCGAGTACGCGCTGCCGGGCATCGGCTCGTACGTGGCCAGCGCGACGGCCGAGAGCGCCACCGGCAAGGTGCTGTGGGCGATCGCGGCGATGATCGTCATGGTGGTCGGGCTCAATGTGCTGTTCTGGCGTCCGATCACGGTGTGGGCCGAGCGATTCCGGGTCGAGGACACCGAAGCCGCGCACGCCCCGCGCAGTCTGGTGCTGGATCTGTTGCGGCGCTCGCACATTCCGGGACTGCTGGGCCGGATGTTCGGTCCGCTGGTCTATCCGCTGGATCGGGTGATGCGTGTGTTCGGGCTCGCCGAGCACCGGCTGTTCGTGCCGCGCGCGCGCCGGCGGGTCAGCGACGCGGTGTTCACGACGGTGGTGAGCGTGGCGCTGGTGATCGGCACGTTCGCGATGCTGGGCTACATCCACGACACCGTCGGGTTCGGCGAACTCGCGCACGCCGCGGAACTGGGTGCGATCACCCTGCTGCGGGTGATCGTGCTGTTGATCGTCGCGACCGCGATCTGGGTGCCGATCGGAGTCTGGATCGGATTGCACCCCCGCGTGTCCCGGATCGCGCAACCGATCGTGCAGGTGCTGGCGAGCTTCCCGGCGAACTTCCTGTTCCCGCTGGTGACCGCGGTGCTGGTGGCCACCGGCGCGAGCCTGCAGTGGGCGGGCATCGTGCTCATGGCCCTGGGCGCGCAGTGGTACATCCTGTTCAACGTGATCGCCGGCGCCTCGGCGGTGCCCAACGATCTGCGCGAGGCCGCGGCCACGCTGGGGCTGCCGCGCCGATTGTGGTGGCGCAGGCTGATTCTGCCCGCGATCTTCCCCAGCTATGTGACCGGGGCGATCACCGCGGCGGGCGGGGCGTGGAACGCCTCGATCGTCGCCGAGATCGTCGAATTCGGTCCCACCACCCTGGTGGCCACGGGCCTGGGCGCCTACATCGCCGACGCCACCCGCGACGGGGACGCCCCGCGCATCCTGGTCGGCGTGCTGGTGATGAGCGCGTATGTGGTCGGTATCAATCGCATCCTCTGGCGGCGCCTGTACGCGCTGGCGCAACGCCGGTACTCGCTGTAGAAGGAGAACTCTCATGACCATCGCAACGGGTGAGGTCCTGATCGACATCGACGATGTCGCCATGTCGTTCACCGGGGCTTCCGGGGAACCGCTCACCGTCCTCGAGCACGTGAATCTGCGGGTGCGCGACGGGGAGATCGTGGCGCTGCTGGGTCGTTCGGGCTCGGGCAAATCCACGCTGTTGCGCGCGGTGGCGGGCCTGCTGGCCCCCACCCGCGGGCAGGTCCGCTACCGGGGCGAGCCGTTGACCGGCACGAATCCCGGTGCGGCCATGGTGTTCCAGTCGTTCGCGCTGATGCCGTGGCTGACCGTGCAGGACAATGTCGAACTCGGGCTGGCCGCGCGCGGGATCGACCCGCGCACCCGGCGCGAACTCGCTCTCGAGGCGATCGACCGGATCGGCCTGGACGGTTTCGAATCCGCCTATCCCAAGGAGCTGTCCGGCGGGATGCGCCAGCGCGTGGGTTTCGCTCGCGCGCTGGTGCTGGAACCGGATCTGCTGCTGATGGACGAACCGTTCTCGGCCCTGGATGTGCTGACCGCGGAGAATCTGCGCACCGAGCTGGTGAACCTGTGGGCCACAGCCGATTTCCCGACCAAGTCGGTGCTGCTCGTGACCCACAACATCGAGGAGGCGGTGCAGCTGGCCGATCGCGTGGTGATCCTGGGCGCCCATCCCGGGCACATCATCGCCGAGGTGCGGATCGAGCAGCCGCGCCCGCGCAACCGGCGCGCCCCGGGGTTCACCGCCACGGTCGATCAGATCTACGGGCTGCTCACCGGCCGCGACACCGACACCGGGGTGAGCGCGCCGGACGCGGGCACCCCGTTCGCCACCCCGCTGCCCGCGGCCTCGGTCGGCGGGATCGCGGGCCTGCTCGAGCTGGTTTTCGCCGCGGGCGGGCGCGCGGATCTGCCCGATATCGCCGACGACCTCAGTTTCGAACTCGACGATCTGCTGCCGCTGGTGGACGCGGCCGCGCTGCTGGGGTTCCTGCTGGTGGAGTCCGGGGATGTGCTGCTGACCAATGTGGGCGCGAACCTCACCACCGCCGACATCCATGCCAGCAAGCGCATTTTCGCCACCCAGGCGCGCCGGCGCGCTCCGCTGGTGCGCACTGTTTGCAGTGCCCTGGTCGGTAGTGCGGACGGCACGGTGCGCGCGGATTTCTTCCTGGATCTGCTGCGGCGCGGATTCTCTCCCGAGGACGCGCGCCGCCAGCTCGACATCGCGATCGATTGGGGCCGCTACGGCGAATTGTTCGACTACGACACCGATTCGGGGCGGATCACCGCGGACCCGGCGGGCCTCGAGGACCTGCCCGAACACGCGCGCGGACGATAGCACCGCGCGACGGCGCGTGCACGGCGAGCCGAGCCCGCGCGCACATGGTTGACTTCTGATGATCATGTGCCACAGGAGGTTCCGTGTCCGCGCCGTTCATTCCCCCCGGTTTCGACTTCACTGATCCGGATCTGCTCGCCCAGCGTTTGCCCATCGCGGAGTTCGCGCGCTTGCGCCGTACCGCGCCGGTGTACTGGAATCCGCAGCCGCGCGGAGTGAGCGGATTCGACGACGACGGGTTCTGGGCGGTCACCAAACTCGATGACATCAAGGAGATCTCGCGCACCCCCGAGGCGTTCTCGGCCGAGGAGAACACGGTCGTGATCCGGTTCACCGAGGACACCACGCGCGATCAGATCGAGATCCAGCGCGAGCTGCTGCTGAACATGGACCCGCCCCGGCACACCAAGTACCGGCGCATCATCGCCAAGGGTTTCACCCCGCGCGCGGTCGACTCGCTGCGTGATGCGTTGCGCGAGCGCGCCGAACGCATCGTGCACGAGGCCAAGCGGTGCGGTGGAGGCGATTTCGTGGAACAGGTGGCCGCGGAGCTGCCGCTGCAGGCGATCGCGGATCTGATCGGGGTGCCCCAGGCCGACCGGCACAAGATCTTCGCCTGGACCAATCAGATGATGGGGTACGAGGATCCGGATTTCGACGGTGATCACCGGGTGGCCACCGCGGAGGTGATGGGGTACGCGTGGGGGCTGGCCGAGGAGAAGCGGGCCTGCCCGATGGACGACATCGCCACCTCGCTGCTGCACGCCGATCTCGAGGGTGAGGCGCTGGCCTCGGACGAGTTCGCCTGGTTCGTGGTGCTGCTGATCGTGGGCGGCAACGAGACGATCCGCAACGCCATCACCCACGGGATGAAGGCGTTCGTGGACAATCCCGAGCAGTGGGAGATCTACCGGCAACAGCGCCCGCGCACCGCGCCCGACGAGATCGTGCGCTGGGCCAGTCCCGTGGTGGCCCTGCAGCGCACCGCGGTGGCCGACACCGTGATCGGCGATCAGCGGATCGCGCGCGGTGACCGCGTCGGATTGTTCTACGCCTCGGCCAATTTCGACGAGGACCACTTCGAGAACCCGTACACCTTCGATGTGCTGCGCACCCACAACCCGCACGTCGGTTTCGGCGGCAACGGCACCCACTACTGCGCCGGGGCGAACCTGGCCCGCCTGCAGATCGACCTGATGTTCAACACGATCGCCGAGGTGATGCCGAACCTGCGCCAGGTCTCCGAGCCGGTGCGCCTGCGCTCGAGCTGGCTCAACGCGATCAAGAGCTGGCACGTGCACTACGGCTGATCACCCGCACGCGCCGGGCGGGCCCCGCGTCGGCGGGCCGGGGTCAGGTGAGGCGGGTGATCAGGTCTCGGCAGAGGTGTTGGAGCTCTTCGTCGGCGGTGATAGTGCTCAGTTCGCGGACGCGGCGGGTTTCGGCGAGTTCGGCGTGGAGCAGGGGCAGGGCCGGTGCGGCGTGGGAACCCATCGCGTGCAGGGTGCGCAGGACGTGGCCGGCGGTGGCCTCGTTGGCTTTCCAGCCGTGCAAGAGGGCGTCGAGGACGGCCGGGGCCTCGGGCTTGCCCGCGATGTGCCAGAGGGCGGTCGCGGACCTGACGCGGTTCCAGCCGAACCAGTCGTTGCCGTCGCTCAGGTGTGCGCGCAGGCGCGGCACGGCGGCCGTGGCTGCGGGGCCGAGGTCGGCGAGCAGGTCCGTCAGGCCGCTGAGGTCTCCGTTGGCCGGATCGTCCAGGATGTTCCGCAGCGGCTCGAGCACCGGTTCGTGGTCGCGGCTGATCGCCCACAGCGCGGTGAGTGCGGCTGCGCGCGTGTGGTTTTCGGGGTGTTCGAGCAGGGCGCACACCGCGGGCAGGGCCGGTGCGGCGGCGGGACCGAGGGTGGACAGCGCGGACAGGCCGGCGCGGGTCAGGTCCTGGTTGTCGTCGCGGATCGCGTCGGTGAGGATGCGGGTGATGTGGGTGCGGGCGTGTTCGCCGCCCAGGCGGCCCAGGGCGTCGAGTGCGGAGTTGGCGGTCATCGCGAAGGTGCTCGCGGTGAGGTCGGCGCGTTCGAGGTAGGCGCACAGTGGTTCGACCAGAGTGTCTGCCGCGCTAGCTAGTTCGCCCATGACCTGGATCGCGCGCCAGGTGTCCACGTCGCTGTCCAGGGCGACGAGCAGGTCGGATACCGCGCGCGGGTCGCCGAGTCGCGCCAGCGCCCGCACCGCGTTCTGGTGGGAGCGCCGCTCCAGCGGGTCGGGGTCCGCCCAGGCGCGCGCACCGATGCGGCTGTGTTGTGCGACAAGGTGTTCGGCCAGTGGTTCGCGGGCGGGCTGGGCAATGGCATGACAGCGTTCGAGGGTGTCCGCGGCCGCGGCGCGCTCGCGGGGATCGTCGGCGCGAAGGTGTTCGCTCACGCGCAGGATCAGCGCGCCATGGTCACCGCGCCAGCTCATCATGATCGCCCGGGCCGTTGTCAGCGCGGTCAGCCGCAGGTCGAGATCGCTGGTACGCAACTGTCTGTCGAGCAGGGCCGTCCGGTCCTCGATGCGCGCGCCGAGAGCCTCGTGGATGTCGGCGAGTGAGCGTTCGGTCGAGGACGGTTCGCCCGCGGCCTGCGCCAGGTCGGCGAAGGCGTCGGCGATCTGGGGCGCGAGGTGACCGGTGTCGGCTCCGGCGTTCGGTGTCCGGGCCGGGTGCACGGGCACGGTGTCGCCGTGGTGGATGCGGCTCAGCAGTTCACCCGCGCGGATCGCGGTGTCCGGCGCCGGTTCGGCGGCCGGGTGCAGGGCCCGCAGGGCCAGGATGTCCAGCAGCAGTGCGGGTTCGGCGGTGTCGTGTGCGAGCAGCGCGTCGAACCAGGCCAGGATGGCGTCGGCGGTGCTCGGTATGCGCTGCGCCAGGAACGCCAGCGCACGCACGACGAGCAACCGCTCGGCGACGGCGGTTTCGGCGTCGTATCGGGTGCGCAGTCGCCCGACCGCGCGCGGGCCGTCGTCCTCGAACAGCGCCAGTGCCGGTATCGCCGCGCGGCGTACTCGAACGTCGGGGTCGGTGGCCAACGTGGAAAACAGCGCGTGGTTCTCGTACATGGCCGCGGCGGCCGCGGGACCCCCGTAGGGGTTTCCGTCCCAGTCGAGGTACAGCTCGTCACCGCACTCGGCAGCCGATTCACCGATCTGAACCAAGAGTTCGACAATGCGAGCGCGGTCGGGGGTGGCAGGTTCCCGGGCCATCTCCAGCAGGAACGGCACACTCGCCGCGGTGCACTGATACACCGAGCCCTGATGGAACACCGCGCTGCAGAACCGGTCCAGCGCCGCGCCGCGCTCGTGGGCGTCGCCGGATTTCATCGCCGTCAGCAGCGCGGGCACTTCCTCCGCCGACCCGTACGCGTGCTGCATCGATGCCCAGTCGATGTCCAGGAGTCCGTCGAACATGCCCGGCACTATGCCCGGTCGTCCCCGCTCGCGTCGATTCGGGTCGAGAAGCGCTGGCGCACGGCCGATTCCGGGTCGCGGCGGTCGCGGGTCGGTGGGTGCCGAGCCCCGGGCGCGCGGATCGGTGACCTCGACCCCGGAGGTGAAAAACCGGGCGCGTGCGGACCGGCGATGGTCGGCGGCCCGGTCGCGGAGGGCTGCGCTCATGGATCGGGCTCGTCCCCGTCGTTCCCGGTCCGCTTCCGCACCACCGATTGTGCGCTCTGCCTGGGGTTTCCGGTGCCCGCTCGTGCACCGATGCGTGCCAGCGCCCGGTTTTCGCTAGCATCTGAAACGTTTTGGACAGTGTCAGATCTATTGGGCCGCGCGGCTCGCGGCGGCCCCTGGGGGCCCTATGAAGCAGATTCTGTTCGCGGCGATGATCGCGCTGGCGGTGTCGATCACCTTGACCCCGGTGCTGGTGCGGATCTTCGCGCGCCAGCAGCTGGGGCAGGAGATCCGCGCCGACGGCCCGCGCACGCATCTGGCCAAGCGCGGCACCCCGACCATGGGCGGTATCGCGATCGTGGTGGGTATGTGGGCGGGCTATCTGGGTTCGCATCTGATCGGGATCGGCAACGACGAACCGGGGGTGACCGCCTCGGGGCTGCTGGTGCTGGGTTTGGCCACGGCCCTGGGTGTGGTGGGGTTCCTGGACGATTTCATCAAGCTGTACAAGCGCCGCAATCTCGGATTGACCGCCACGGGCAAGTATGTGGGCCAGGTGGGCGCGGCGATCGTGTTCGGGGTGCTGGTGTTGCGGTTCCCCGACAGCACCGGGCTGACCCCGGGCAGCCGGCACGTGTCGATCCTGCGGGATCTGCCGTGGTTCTCCCTGATCACCCCGCTGTTCCTGCTGCTGGTGGTGTTCCTGGTGGTGGCCTGGTCCAACGCGGTCAACATCACCGACGGCCTGGACGGTCTGGCCGCGGGCACGATGGGCCTGACCCTGGGCGCGTATGTGCTGATCACGTTCTGGCAGTACACCAACGCGTGCACCTCGCGCCCGGGACAGGGCTGCTACAGCGTGCGCGATCCGCTGGATCTGGCGATGGTGTGCGCGGCCACGGCGGCGGCGTGCGTGGGGTTCCTGTGGTGGAACGCGGCCCCGGCCAAGATCTTCATGGGCGATACCGGTTCCCTGGCGCTGGGCGGTTTGCTGGCGGGGTTGTCGATCACCTCGCGTACCGAGTTGCTGATGGTGGTCGTGGGCGCGCTGTTCTGCGCGGAGATCCTGTCGGTGCTGTTGCAGATCGCGGTGTTCAAGACCACGCGGCGCAGGCTGTTCCGGATGGCGCCCCTGCATCATCATTTCGAGCTCAGCAGCTGGCCCGAAACCACGGTCTCGATTCGATTCTGGCTGTTGGGGGCCGTCGCGGCGGCGACGGGTTTGATGCTGTTCTACGGCGATCATCTGACCGCGACGAGTTAGAGAACTCTGAGGAGTTCGTGAGGGCGCGGTGAGGATTCGATCGCAAAGGACGCCGGTGACCGACCGGGGGCGGGTTTTCCGGCGTACTTCTCAGTAAGGTCTGTCAGCGGACGGTCGCCTCGCGTGCGGGGCGCTCGTGCGGATTGGGCCCCGGAGCTGTTGCGGCCCGGAGGTATACGAAATGAAAAGGACGAGCAGTTGACGCTTCACATGACCGGACGCATCGCGATCGCCGCGCTCACCGTCGTGACCGCCCTGGGATTGTCCGCGTGCGGTGAGGGCGACAAGCCCACGACGACGGCCAAGAGCACCTCCACCTCGAAGGTGACCGCGGCGCCGCAGGGCAACTACCCGCCCGCCCCGACCGTGGAGGAGCTCAACGCCGAGCTGACCCGCGTGGTGGATCCGGCGGTGCCCGCGGATCAGAAGACCACGTTCCTGCAGGGTGTGTCGGCCGATCCGAACCTGCCGCAGCTGCTGACCGACTTCTACCAGCAGAACCAGGCCACCATCAAGGTCATCAACGTGACCGATCTGGGTAACGGCACCCTGACCGCGGACGCGCAGGCCGCGATCGCCGGTGGCGCCCCGAACCAGGCCACCGTGCCGTTCGTGGTCGAGGACGGCAAGTGGAAGGTCCAGAAGGAGTGGATCTGCAGCATGCTGGCCCTGGGCAACGTGGTCTCCCCGGCCTGCGCCTGATATCGAATTACGCTGCGGGAGGGCTTTTTTCCCTCCCGCACACGAAAACCCCGTACCTCACCGCGCGATGTGCGCGGCGGGATACGGGGTTTCGTCGTGCGGGGGGACCTGTCAGTGCGCGGCCACGACCGCTCCGGCGACTTCGGGATCCTTGGGTTTGACCCGGGGTAGGAACCAGGCCGGGATCAGGGTGACCACCAGCAGCACGAGCGCGACCACGAAGGTGTGCCCGAACGCGGTTGCGGCCTGGTCGAATCCGGTCTCGAGCGCCCCCGGTGGCAGCTGGCCGGCGATCGCGGGGTTGTAGTTCGAGGCGATCGCGGTCTGGGCCAGGGTCTGGTTGTTGAGCAGGTTCGTCAGCACCACCGAGATGACCGCGGTGCCGATCGATCCCGCGGTCTGGTTGACGATGTTCATCAGGGTCGATCCGCGCGCGACCTGCGCGTGGGTCAGGGTCTGGATCGCGGCGGTCATGGTCGGCATCATGGTGCAGCCCATGCCGAGACCGGTCACGAACAGCGCGGTGCACAGCAGCGCGTACGGGGTGTCGGCGCTGACCTGGGTCAGGTACGCCATGCCCAGGGACATGACCGCGATGCCGGTGAGCACGATCTTGCCGGGTCCGATCTTGTCGACCAGGCGGCCGGCGATGGGCATGGTGAGCATGGCGCCCAGGCCCTGCGGGGCGATGAGCAGACCGGCCATGAGCGTGGTTTCCCCGCGCACCTGCTGCAGGTAGCTCGGCAGCAGCAGGCCCGAGCCGAAGAAGGCCATGGCGAACAGGGTCATGGTCAGCACCGCGTAGCGCAGCGACTTGTTCTGGAACAGGCGCAGATCGATGAGCGGATGGCGTGCGCGCATGGCGTGGAACACGAACGCCACCATCAGGATCAGGCCGATGATCGCCGGGATCAGTACGCGTTTGGCGGCCACGGTCCCGGCTTCGGGGATCGAGGACACACCGAACAGGAACAGCGCCAGGCCCGGTGAGGCCAGCAGCATGCCGACGAAGTCGAACGATTCCGACGGCTCGGGGCGGTCGGCGGGGAAGATGATGACCGCCAGCACCAGGGCCACGATGCCGATGGGCAGGTTGATCAGGAAGATCCAGTGCCAGGAGAAGCTGTCGATGAGCCAGCCGCCCAGGATCGGGCCCAGGATGGGGCCCAGCAGCATGGGCACGCCCAGCACGGCCATGACGCGCCCGATCCGGTGCGGTCCGGCGGCGTGGGTCATGATCGTCATGCCCAGCGGCATGAGCATGCCGCCGCCCAGGCCCTGGATGACGCGGAAGGCGATGAGCGATTCGATGCTCCAGGCCGTGGAGCACAGCACCGAGCCGAGCACGAAGAAGATCAGTGCCGCGATGTAGAGGCGTTTGGTGCCGAATCTGTCCGCGGCCCAGCCCGTCAGCGGGATGACCGTGGCCAGGGCCAGGGTGTAGCCGGTCATCGACCACGCCGCGATGGCGTAGGTGGTGTCGAAGGTTTCCTGGAACTTGGGGATCGCGACGGTCACCACGGTGATGTCGAGAATCGACATGATCGCGCCGAGCACGACGACGCCGGCGATCTTGAGCACGCCGGCGTCGAGTTTGTCGTCGCCGGCCGGGCCCGCTTTGGATAAATCCGGAGGAGTGGTCACCGCTTAAGCCTGCCAGTTCCATCCCCGGGTAACCAATAGTGTTGCGCCCGGACACGCCCGAATATTTCGCTCGCACCGCCTGCCCGCACCATACGAGATCCTTTCGCCACCATGGAGCACACCATTGCGCGTCGGACCCCAGCCACGATATCGACTGATAGCGAATAGTGAGCTAACGATTCGGTCGAGAATTCATCCACCGAGTGCGCGGGGCACGCCACTTGTCCACGTACGCTGAGGATTCACCGTGAATGGCAGGAGTTCCCAGCGATGTCCGACCCCGTGCTGGGACTGACCGGTACGCTGACCACGCCGATCCGGGGCCCGCACATGCTCGGTGAGGTTCTGGTCGCCATTCGAGGGGGGACCGAGCTGTACATCGCGCGCGCCGCGGAGCCGCTGGACTCCGGCGCCACCGTCCTGGTGGTGGGCGCGCATCCGGGGCGGATAGTCGATGTGGTGCCGTGGATCCCCTTGCCCGGCGACCATCGTGGGGATATCTGATTTATCAAGGGAGACAACAGTGCTGGGTTATCACGTACCCGATCCCGATGAGGCCATGCTGGTCAGTGGCGGGGGCAGCAAGGACAACGCGCCGTTCCGGGTGGTGATCGGCCACGGCACCTGGGTGCTGCCGTTCTTCCGCAAGGTGCGCTTCCTGTCGCTGGCGATGTTCGAGGCCGAGATCGCCGAACGCTGCGTCACCAAACAGGCCATTCAGCTCGACGTGCGCGCGGTCATCGCGTTCAAGGTCGCCAACGACACCCAGTCCATCGTCAATGCCGCCCAACGGTTCCTGTCCGAACAGGAACAGGAGATGTCGGTGCTGACCGGCCGCATCTTCTCCGGTCATCTGCGCTCGATCGTGGGCTCGATGACGGTGGAGGAGATCATTCGCGAACGCCAGCGCCTGGCCGACGAGGTACTGGTGGCCTCCAAGGTCGAGATGGGCAACATCGGGCTCACGGTCGACTCGTTCCAGATCCAGTCCATCGACGACGGCAACCTCGGCTACATCACAGCATTGGCCGCCCCGCACAACGCCGCGGTCCAGCGTGACGCCCAGATCGCCCAGGCCGCCGCCGCCCAGGCCGCGGCCCAGGCCGAACAGGAATCGCTGCGCCGCCAGGCCGAGTACTCGCGCGAGACCTCGATCCTGCGCGCGCAGTACCAGCACGACATCGACAAGGCCAATGCCGAAGCCGCGCAGGCGGGTCCGCTCGCCCAGGCCGTGGCCCTGCAGGGGGTGCTCACCGCGCAGGCCGAACAGGCGCGCAAACAGGCCGAACTGCGCGAGCAGCAGTTGCAGGCCGAGGTCGTCAAACCGGCCCTGGCCGAGGCCGAACGGGTGCGCATCCTGGCCGAGGCCGAGGCGAACCGCACCCGCATCCAGGCCGAGGCCGCGGCCTCGAACAATCGCATCGCGCTCGATCAGCTTCTGATCGAACAACTTCCGGAGATCGTCAAGAGCGCGGCGGCGGGTTTGGCGCACGCGAATGTTACGGTCCTCAACGGCCCAGAGGGGGTCGGTGAAATCATCAATGGCATGGTTGGTCAGGGCCTGACTGTCTTCAATTCGTTGCAAAAGGCACTTTCCTCCGACAATGATCGAGCCGCGGACTAGAGTTACCGCGAGGGACGCGGCGACGAGGAGCAGGTGTTCAGGTGTCCATCGGGAAATTGGTGTCGTTCGACAGCTCTCGGGGGTTCGGTTTCATCCGTCCGGAAGACGGTGGGCCGGACGTGTTCGTCCATGTCAACGACATCGGGCTGGATGAGGACGAGTTGCGACAGGGGCGGGTGTTCGAATTCGACGTGACCGAGGGTGATCGGGGGCCCAAGGCCATCAACCTGGCCCTGGCCGCGGGCACGAGCGCACCACCGCCGCCGGCTCGTTCACACAAGACCAAGGAGCGGGTGCACGGGCAGTTGAGCGCGGCCGAACATCGCCGGCTCATCACCGAACTGCTGCTGGACGCCTCCCCCGCGCTCACCGCCGGGGAAATACTGACCATCCGCGACCGGCTGACCGCGTTCGCCGATCAGCACGGGTGGCTGGAAAACTAGCGGTTCAGGCAAAACAGACCGCTGACCCCGTACGATCTTCGAGGGACCGCGACCGGTGATTTCTCACCGGTCGCACCGTCTACCTGGGTGAGACAACCCGAGGAGGTCGTGTGGAGCTGCCCGTCATGCCGCCGGTCAAACCGATGCTCGCCAAATCGGTCTCGACCCTGCCGCGCGAATCCGGACTGCGCTACGAACCCAAATGGGACGGCTTCCGGTGCATCGTGTTCCGCGACGGGGACGAGATCGAACTGGGCTCGCGCAACGACAGGCCCCTGACCCGCTACTTCCCCGAACTGGTGGAACTGCTGGGCAAGGCCCTGCCGGACAAGTGCGTGATCGACGGGGAGATCGTGATCGTCACCGAGCACGGCCTGGACTTCGACACCCTGCAGCAGCGCCTGCACCCCGCGGCCTCGCGGGTCAACAAACTGGCGGTCGAGACCCCGGCCAGCTTCGTGGCGTTCGATCTGCTCGCGCTCGGGGACCGGGATCTGACCGGTGAGCCGTTCGCCGAACGCCGGCGACTGCTGGAAACCCTGCTCGATACGCGCGGACCAGACGCCGGGGCGACCCGCATCCACCTCACCCCCATGACCGAGGACCCGGACGTGGCCCAGGACTGGTTCACCCGGTTCGAGGGCGCGGGCTTCGACGGGGTCATGGTCAAAGCCGCGGACCTGGGCTACCTGCAGGACAAACGAGTCATGTTCAAGGTCAAGCACGAACGCACCGCCGACTGCGTGGTCGCCGGATTCCGCTGGCACAAGGACGGCGAAGGCGTCGGATCGCTGCTGCTGGGTTTGTTCGACGACGAGGGCAACCTCCATCACGTGGGCGTGGCCAGCTCCTTCACCGCCAAACGCCGCAAAGAATTGGTCACCGAACTCGCGCCGCTGCGGGAGAACGCGCTCGAGAATCATCCGTGGCGCGAATGGGCCGACGCCGCCGCCCAGGCCCGCGCCGACGGCAAGATGCCGGGCGGGGTGAGCCGCTGGACCGGCGGCAAGGACCTGTCGTGGGAGCCGCTGCGCCCCGAACTGGTCGCCGAGGTCCGCTACGAACACGTCATGGCCGGGCGCTTCCGCCACGGCGGGCGCCTGGCCCGCTTCCGCACCGACCGCACCCCGCGCTCGTGCACCTACGCCCAGCTCGACGAGGTCGCCCCCGCCGAACTGGCCGACATCTTCGATCAAGCCCGAGCGGCGAAAGGCACTGTGCGGTGAGCGATTCGGTCGAAATCGAGGTCGACGGGCACACCGTCACCATCTCCAACCCCGGCAAGATCTACTTCAGCAAACGCGAGGAAACCAAACTCGATCTCGTCAACTACTACCTCGCGGTCGCCGGGCCGATCATGAACACCATCAAGGATCGCCCGGTACTGCTCGAACGCTATCCCGACGGGGCCGGCGGCAAATCCTGGTTCCAGAAACGCGTCCCGAAATCGGTGCCCTCCTGGTTGCAGACCACCGAGGTCTCCACCCCCAACGGCACCGTCAGCGACGCCCTGGTCGCCGCGGACATGGCACACCTGCTGTGGGCGGTCAACCTGGGCTGCTTGGGATTTCACGTCTGGCCCACCCACGCCGACGCCCCCGCCGCGAGCACCGCGCCCCCGGTCCACGACGCGGCCGGCGAACTGCTTCCGCCCACCGGGGTCACCGACGAGTTGCGCATCGACCTCGACCCCTCCCCGGGCATCTCCTTCGACGACCTGCGCGCCGCGGCCCAGCGCACCCGCGAGGTGTGCACCGACCTCGGCATCGACGTGCGCATCAAGACCTCCGGATCGCGCGGGCTGCACCTGTACGCGCTGCTCGAGCCGCGCTGGGACGGCTACCAGGTGCGCGCGGCCGCGGTCGCCCTGGCCCGCGAACTCGAACGCCGCCACCCCGACACCATCACCGCCCAGTGGTGGAAGGAGGAACGCGGGTCCCGGGTGTTCGTCGATTACAACCAGAACGCCCCGCACAAAACGGTTTTCGGCGCCTGGTGCGTACGCCCGAAGGTCGGCGCCCAGGTCTCGACCCCGATCTCCTGGGACGCGCTGCCCGAGGTCACCAACGACGAGTTGACCATCGCCACGGTCCCCGCCCGCCTCGCCGAGCTCGGCGACCCCTGGTCCGACCGCACCCCCCAGGACCTGACCCCCCTGCTCGACCTGTCCGAGAAAGACCTGGCCGCGGGCCTGCAGGACGCCCCCTGGCCCCCGCAGTACCCGAAGATGCCGAACGAGCCCTCCCGCGTACAACCCTCCCGCGCCCGCAAGGACGCCGAATAGCGGCCCCCGATAAACCAGATTCGTCTCGCGAGGGTCCTCTGATCCCGGGCCGGACGTTCGATGATCCGGTTCCGACCGCCTCCACACTCGGGGCCGCACGGTAACTGCGCGGCTGCATTGTCGGCACAACCGCGCACGCCGCACCCGCCGCGCCGATGCCGGATGCACCATGGTGGGGTGAGCACCGAGCGCGTGAAGGTGCGCTGCGTCCTGGTGATCGGCGAGGGCGACAGAGCGATCGCCTACCTCGAAACCCCCTGGCACCCCTCATGGATGGCCATCCAATGGTCCGCCGCGGTGATAGCCGCCCAAGCCGACCTGCCCCGCAACGAGCTCCCCGGCCGCGAGTTCTGGGTGGACGCCGACCACGGCCCCGCGAACGCCCTGTCCCTGACCAACTTCCGCCTGGTCTTCGACCCCCGCCTCTAGCTGGCCCCGGCCGCACCCTCCGGACCGTCACTCGACTCCGGTGATCGCCCCTGACTCAGCTCTCCGAAAGCACGCTGCGGCACAAGCATTTTCGCGCCTTCGGCCAACCCTCCTGACGCTCGCGGTGCCCGCGACAGGGCGGTGGATGCCAGCAGCGGCGGGCCCTCCGTCGTGTTCTTCCCCAGCGCGAGCGCTGTGGGACTGGGCTATTTCGCGCATCCCGCTCGGCCGCCGACCTTCGTTCGGTTCACCCTCCGACCGGCGATACCGCGATGGTCCCGGCTCGACGGGTCGAGCCGGGACCATCCGGTGTTCTCGGTCGTATCGGGTGCACGCCTGGCGCGCGTGCCGGGATCAGCCCGCGCCGTGGACCTTCGGGAAGGACTCGCCGATCAGGGTCGTGAGGGTGTCGGCGAGCAGATCGTGGACCTGGGCGCGGTTCAGGCTCCCGCGCACGATCCATTCGCGGCCCGCGGCCTTGACCAGGCCGCCGTAGCAGCGGACCAGGGCCTGCAGCTCGGCGCTGTGCATCGAATCCTCGAGGCCGACCATCTGCACCACGCGGACCGCCGCGGCGTTGTCGGCCTCGTCCAGGATGCGCTGCACCTCGGGATCGTCACCGATCCCCTCGAGGCCGGTCACCTTCACCCACGTCGTGCCGTGCTCGCCGATCGTGTCGAGCAACCACGACACGCTCGCGTCCACGCGCTCGCGGGTCGTGCCGGTGGGCACCCCCATCTCGAGCGCGCGCGGCAGGGTCACCATCCGGCGCACGACCGCCAGGTACAGGTCGCGCTTGTTGCCGAAGTAGTGGTTGATCAGACCGCGGGCCACCCCGGCCCGCTGGGCGAGCTCGGCGGTGGACACCGCGGCGTACGGACGCTCGCCGAACATGTCGATGGCGCAGGACAGTATCTGCGCGCGGCGTTCGTCGGGTTCGAGCCGGCGCCGCCGCGACGGGGTGTCGTCGGCGGTCACCGGCGCGGTCTCGGTACCGCCGGGCTTCGACGGTGCGTGACTGTCAGAGTGAGCGGGCAATGAGGTCCTTCATCACCTCGTTGGCGCCCGCGAGGATCCGCAGGATCCGGGCGCCGGTGTACAGCTGGGCAATCGGGTATTCGGTCATGTACCCGTAGCCGCCGAAGAACTGCAGGCAGCGATCCACCACATTACCGAGTTGATCGGTCAGCCAGTACTTCGACATGGCAGCGGTGGGAATGTCCAGTTCACCGCGCAGGTGCTTGTCGATGCAGTCGTCCAGGAAAACCCGGCCCACCTTGGCGATGGTGGCGCACTCGGCGAGCTCGAACCGGGTGTTCTGCATCGCGAACAGCGGCTTGCCGAACGCTTCGCGGCCCTTGGTGTACTCGATCGTCAGCTCGACCGCGCGCTCGGTCATCGCCACCGCCATGATCGCGGTGACCAGACGCTCCTGGGCGAGCATCTGCATCATCTGATAGAAGCCCTGGCCCTCGGCCGAGCCCAGCAGATTCGAGGCGGGCACGCGCAGCCCGTCGAAGAACAGCTCCGCGGTGTCCTGTCCCTTGCCGCCCATCTTGGACAGGATCCGCCCGCGCGTGAACCCGGGGGTGTCGTCGCCGACCTCGGCGAAGATCAGAGAGACCCCGGCCGCGCCCAGGGACGGGTCGGTCTTGACCGCGAGAATGATGCCGTCGCACAGCCAGCCGTTGGAGATGAAGATCTTGGACCCGGTGATGACGTACTCGTCGCCCTCGCGCACCGCACGGGTCTTGATGGCCTGCAGATCCGATCCGGTGCCCGGCTCGGTCATGCCGATCGAGAGCACCATCTCCCCGCTGGCCGCGCGCGGCAGCACCGAGCGCTTGAGCTCCTCGGACCCGAACTCGTGGATGTAGGGCGCGATGATCGAGGAGTGCACCGGCATGCCCATGGCCCCGTCACCCTGCTGGCACTGGGCTTCGATGATGGCCGCCTCGTGCGCGAAAGTGCCACCGCCACCTCCGTATTCGGCCGGAATGGCCGCGCACAGCAGGCCGAGTTCGCCCGCGCGCCGGTAGAGCTCACGGTCGGGGTGGCCCTGTTCGATGAATTTGTCCTCGTGCGGGACCACCTCCTTCTCGAAGAAGGTTTTCGCGAGTCCGCGTACGGCCTCGACCTCGTTGTCGCTCCATGCCGGGCGTGCCATTGTCGTTCCTTCGTCTCCCGGGCGCGCACCACCGCGCCTCGAGGACAAGGGTGCACTGCTATTGGCATCGTGTCAACAAAGTGTCAACAGCCGGCCCCCGGCACTACCCCGCCTCCCCCGCCCGCGACTGATTCACCTCGGCGAACGTCGTGAAAATCGGAACATCGGGATCGGCCTCGATCCCCTGCCTGCGCAGGAAACCATCGATCAACCCCCACACCAATTCCGTTGCCTGATCGATGAACTCATCGGTCTCCCCCTGGGACGGCCGATCCGAATCGCGCAACCACAGATCCGTGATCGCCACCACCGCCCCCACCAGCGCCCGCGACAGATACTCGATCCCCGAGGTCTCGAGCGGCACCGCCTCGGCCACCGACAGCGCCATCCTCGACAACCGCCCCGACGCCTCCCGCCCCAGATCCAGCTGCAACACCCCCGACTGCTGCAACACCGGCGCCTGCCCCAGATACCGAAACACGTTGGGGTGCTCCAGGATTCCGTTCGCATAGTCGGTGAAAACCCGCCGCAACGCCGCCCGCGGCGGCGCCAGCATCAACGTCATATCCGACCCCGCCGCCGAGAACGCGCGCTGGGACATCCGCGTGGCGATCTCGGTGAACAGATCACCCTTGTCCGCGAACTGGCGATACAGGCGCGGCTTGGTGATACCCGCCTCGCGAGCGATGTCATCCATGCTCGGCCGGGGACCATCACGATCGATCACCCGAATCGCCGCGTTCACGATGTCATCGCGGGTCACCGCACCCGTACCGGCAGATATCCGAACCACCCGCGCAGTGTACACGTACCGGCGGTACGAAACCCTTCCAGCGCGATACCGCCATCGGAACCACTCGACAACGCCGCACATCACGTGATCGAGGCCACAACCCGGATCAACCACCCAGCATTGCGCTCCCTTCGAACGTACTGCCAGTATCGAAACCCGTACCGGCGGTACGCACGGCACAGAGCAGCACCCACCCAACACCGACCGCCCACCCGAGCAGCCCACCCCGAAAGCCCGCCATGCCCGAACCCGCACACACCCTCGCCACCACCCTGCAGGCACCCCTGCCCGATGCCCTCGCCCAACTCACCGACACCGACCTCACCGAACTCGACCGACTCCTCAACGCCGCACTCACCCGGCGCGCCACCACCCTCGACACCGCCATCGCCAACTCCCTCGACTACGTCCCGCGCCTCATGCGCCCCGCCGTCAAGAAAGCACTGGGCCTATGAGCGAACACCTCGCCGCCGTCGCCGAAACCACCAAACTCGCGCGCCTGCTCGGCATCTCGGACCCCACCGACCTCGACTTCCTCGTCGACCTCCCACCCGCGGCCATCCGCCAATTCCGCGAACGCGCCACCGACCGCCTCTTCGACCGCGACGCCAAACGCCTCCACAAAGTCGCCCAAGCCGCCAAACTCGTCCCCGTCACCATCAGCGCCAAAGTCGCCGAACGCGCCTTCGGACCCGTCCTGTGCGCCGCCATCGCAGGCGCCGTCGACCCCACCCGCGCCATCGACATCGCCACCGCCCTCCCCCCGGCCTTCCTCGCCGACGTCTCCGTCCAGATCGACCCCCGCCGCACCGCCGCCATCATCGCCGCCGTCCCACCCGCACTCGTCGAAAAAGTCGCCCGCGAACTCCTGGCCCACGGCGACCACATCACCATGGGCCGCTTCGTCCACGTCATCCCCGAACCCGCCCTGCGCGCCGCCGCACCCGTCATGAGCGACATCGACCTGCTGCGCATCGGCTTCCTACTCGAAGACAAAACCGCCATCGACCGCGTCCTGCACATCGTCGCCGACCGCGTCCCCGGCATCATCCGCGCCGCCGCCGAACAACACATGTGGGCCGAAGGCATCGACCTGCTCGACTCCATCGCACCCCACAACCGCGCCTGGATCGGCGACACCGCCGCCGGACTCGGCGGACCCGTCCTGGACTCCCTCATCACCGCCGTCGCCGACCTCGACGCCTGGGCCACCCTGCTGCCCATCACCAGCGCCATGAGCCACGACAGCCTGCGCCTGTTCGCCGAACGCCCCGCCGTCCACGCCGAACCCGTCCTCGCCGCCATCACCGACACCGCCCTCACCGCCGGACACTGGCTCGAACTCCTACCCCTCGCAGCCCACCTGCCCCCGGCCCAACTCGCCTTCGTCGCCGCCCGCGTCGCCGCCGAAACCGACGACCGCCTCGACGACCTCATCCGCCAAGCCCACACCGCCGGCCGCTGGGACGCCATGATCCCCGTCGCCCTCGCCATGACCGACCCCGAACGCCGCCGCCTCGCCGCCCTGCCCGTCATGCAGGACCCCGACGTCCTGCGCGCCGTCATCACCAGCACCGCCGAACACCACCTGTGGTCCCAGGCACTGCCTTTGGTGCACGCCCTCCCCGACACCACCACCCCCACCCTCGCCCACTGCATCGGCGACCTCACCCGCGACCAACTCCTGGCCGCCGTACGCGCAGCCGCCCAGAGCGACACCATCGACACCCTCGTCGACATCGCCCTCGCCCAGGAACCACACGGCCGCGCCCGCGTCCTCGAACTCATCGACGCCATGGACGACATCGAGGACTTCCTCACCGCCCTCACCATCCACACCCCCGACATCGTCTGGACCGCATTCACCCGAGTACGCGACGAAATCCCCGCCCGGCTCCTCGCCCAACTCGCCGAACGCGCCCGCGAACTCGGCCACCCCCACCACGCCACCGCACTCGAACCCGCAACCGCCACAGCCGAATAGCACCCGCCACCACCGCACCCCGCCCCGAAACCGGCGGGGTGCGCGCACGTTCGGGACCCACACACCGACTGTGACCGCCATCGCGACCACCCACCGCCGGTCAAAACCACCAACCCCGCGATGCAACAATGGAACCTCACCCGCAGCCCCCACGAAGGACCCCACCCGTACCGATGGCCGAGCACACCGCACTGGACCAGACTCTCGAGAACACGGCCATCGACCCCGACGAACTGGCCATCTGCCTCCGGGTCCTCGAACACGCCGCCGAACTCGACAAGGACCACCCCGACTCGGTCACCGTCCAGCGCGCCGTCGGGCACATGTTCAAAAAACTCAAGCAGCGCCGCCGCATCGCCGCCCGCGACACCATCTCCGCCGCCGACAAAGCCGTCATCGCCGCCACCGCCACCGGCTCCCCCAACCGCATCGACGACGAAACCGCGGGCATCCCCATCAGCGGCTCTGTCACCGACAGCGGCACCGCCGGCACCCTGCTGCGCGCGCGACCCTGCTACATCTGCAAGCAGAAATACACCCGCGTCGACGCCTTCTACCACCAGCTCTGCCCCGAATGCGCCGCCCGCAGCCACGCCAAACGCGACGCCCGCACCGACCTGACCGGCAAACGCGCCCTGCTCACCGGCGGCCGCGCCAAGATCGGCATGTACATCGCCCTGCGCCTGCTGCGCGACGGCGCCCACACCACCGTCACCACCCGCTTCCCCAACGACGCCATCCGCCGCTTCGCCGCCCAGCCCGACAGCGCCGACTGGCTGCACCGCCTGCGCATCGTCGGCATCGACCTGCGCGACCCGGCCCAGGTCGTCGCCCTCGCCGACGACGTCGCCGCCCAGGGCCCGCTCGACATCCTCATCAACAACGCCGCGCAGACCGTGCGCCGCTCCACCGGCTCCTACAGCGCCCTCGTCGAAGCCGAGAACGCCCCGCTGCCCGCCGGCGAACTCCCCGACGTCATCAGCTTCGGCAAGACCATGCAGGCCCACCCCGCCTCCATCACCGCCTCGCTGACCCCGACCCTCACCGGCGCCGACATCACCGACCTCGCCCTCATCGCGGGATCGGCCACCCCCGAACGCATTTCGCGCGGCGTGGCCATCGACGCCGGCGGCCTGGTCCCCGACCTCGCGCACACCAACAGCTGGGTCCAGACCGTCGGCGAGGTCGACGCGACCGAACTCCTCGAAGTGCAGCTGTGCAACTCGGTCGCACCGTTCATCCTCATCTCGCGCCTGCGCCCCGCCATGGCCGCGGCCGCCGGCCGCCGCAAGTACGTCGTGAACGTGTCCGCCATGGAGGGCGTCTTCGGCCGCGCCTACAAAGGCGCCGGCCACCCGCACACCAACATGGCCAAGGCCGCCCTGAACATGCTGACCCGCACCAGCGCCCGCGAGATGTTCGAGGCCGACAACATCCTCATGACCGCCGTGGACACCGGCTGGATCACCGACGAGCGCCCGCACTACACCAAGATCCGCCTGGCCGAGGAGGGCTTCCACGCTCCCCTCGATCTGGTCGACGGCGCGGCCCGCGTATACGACCCGATCGTGCGCGGCGAAGACGGCGATGACCTGTACGGCGTGTTCCTCAAGGACTACGAATCCTCCGCCTGGTAACCAACTTTCGGTAGTCACGCCACCGCGCCCCGCCCCTCTTTTCAAGGCAGTCTTTAGACCTTGTGGGGTTTGGGGTGTTTTGGCGTCTTAAAAGTGCAATACATAGTTAGATGCGCATATTGACGTATAGGTATCTAAAAGCTCCGAAGAATCGCAGACCACTCCACGAACCGCCTTGACCTGCATAACCCTCTCACCGAGAGGCGCCTACTGGACGGTGTCTACCCTTCCGCGCCAAGAGCGATCACGCCGGCGCGACCGCTCCCCTACCCTGCTGTCGACGGTGCCGATTGCCGCAGGAGCATCCGTAGGAGCCAGTTGCGTTCTGCACCAGCCGATTTAGATGTCTGCCAAGCACGCCAGGCCCTCCCCTTCGCGGGCGGACAACACACCGTAAAAACATTAGTAGATGCGCATATCCAAGTGTTGGTATGTAAATGGGCGCTTCGTTGACCGTGCTTCTATCCTGGGAACATGTTCTTCCGGCTGCTCGCGGACGTCACCGCCGGCGTGCACTTCCTCTTCGTCGCCTACGTGGTGGTCGGCGGATTCATCGCGTGGCGGTGGCCTCGGACGATCTGGCTGCACCTGGCCGCGTTCGGCTGGGGTTTCAGCACCATCCTGATCGGAATCGATTGCCCGTTAACCGATTTGGAGAACTGGGCCCGAAAGCAGGCCGGGGAGGCAGGTCTACCCCCGAGCGGGTTCATCGACCACTACATCACCGGCGTGATCTACCCCGCGAGCGCTCTCGAACTGGTTCGGGCTCTGGTGGCCGTGGTCGTCGTGATTTCGTGGACCGGGCTCTGGCTCCGAACCTCGCGTCGCCGACACGGCAGGGCCACCACGTAGACCGCCCTATCGACACGTATGCCCAGTTGGTGACACGCTTCGCGCGTCGCATCTACTCGTTTCTCGGGTTCACGAATGGGGTCGGGTTCTCAGTTGCGTGGCCGCACGATGATCAAGGGACGGTCGATGGCGTGCAGCACACCTTGGCTGGTCGACCCCAACGTCATCCCCGCGAATCCGCCGCCACCGTGGCTGGCCACGACCACCAGTTGAGCCCGGGTGGACTGTGCGAGCAGCGCGCGCACCGGGCGATCCTGCACCAGCACTTCGCGCACGGTCACGCCCGGAAAGGACTCGCGTTGGCGGGCCAAAACCCGGGACAGCACCTGTTCACCGTCCTCGGCGGTCGTGGGTGAGGTGTTGTCCCCGTGCGAGTTCCAGGCGTGGACAGCGACGAGTTCGACACCCCGCCGCGCGGCCTCATCGAACGCGATCTCCACCGCGCGGGTGCTGTACGGAGAGCCGTCGACCCCGATCACGACCGGGTCCGGTGAGTAGTCGGGAGTCTGTTCGGGAACGACCACCACCGAGCCCGGGGCATGACGGGCCAGCGCGGTACTCACCGACCCGAGCACGCTGCGATGGTAGGCGCCCAGTCCCCGCGAGCCGACCACGACATATCGTGCGGTGCGGGCCAGATCGCACAGTGCCGGTACCGGATGACCGTCGATGAGAAAGGTGCGGACCTCGATCGGAGAGTCCGCGCCGGCCAGGACGTGCGCGTCCCGGGCGGCACTCGCCAGCGCGGACTCCACAAAGTGCCGGTACTCGCCGCGGTAGAGCCGGACCGGGCTGTCGTCCAGGGGTGTGTCGATGTACTGGGGCACGGCGAACACCACATGCAGTGGAGCCCGGCGCGCTGCCGCCGCCCTGCTCGCCCACTGCAGCGCGTACCGAGAGGGTTCGGAGGCGTCGATTCCGACGACGATCGGCTGTTCGAGGTTGTTGGTCGGCATTGTTGTCGTCCTCGAGGTACTCGTGCGGCTATTGGCCCATCACGTATTTCACGGTCGGGCCCGCCGTCCAGCCGCCATCGACCGCGATTTCGGCGCCGGTGATGTAGGAGGCGGCGTCCGAGAGCAGGAAGATGATCGCGGCCGCGATCTCGGACGGTACCCCGACCCGCCCCATGGGGGTGTTCGGGTAGTTTCCCGGGCCTTCGGCGATGCCGATCCGGGAGGTCATGGGAGTGAAGGTCATCCCCGGGTGCACGGAGTTGACGCGGACGTTGGCGGTACCGTTTTCCACTGCGGCGACCTTGGTCAGCCCGCGCACACCCCATTTGGAGGCGCCGTAGCTACCGGTCAGTGCCAGTCCCATCAACCCGGCTGCGGAGGAGATGTTCACGATCGACCCGGCCCCGCCGGCGCGCAGGGACGGCATCACCGCCCGCATGCCCAGGAAGACACCGACAAGGTTGATGTCCAGAACTTTGCGGAAGTGCTCGAGCGTTTCGGTGTCGAAGGGCGCTCCGGTGGAGACTCCAGCGTTGTTGACCAGTCCGGTCAGTGGGCCGAGCTCGCGTTCGGCCAGCGCGACCGCCTCGGCCCACGCGGGTTCGGAGGTCACATCCAGCTCGATGAAACGCGCCCGGTCGCCGAGTTCGGCGACCAGCGCCTGCCCTTCCTCGACCAGCACGTCCGCTACGACGACGTTCGCGCCCGCGGTGATCGCCTGCCCGGCGGTTTCGGCGCCGATACCTCGTGCGGCGCCGGTGATGATGATGGTTTTTCCGTCCAGATTGGTCAATGCTCGCACCTTCCACTCGGAT
Source organism: Nocardia sp. NPDC003693 (assembly GCF_053981095.1). NCBI lineage: Bacteria > Bacillati > Actinomycetota > Actinomycetes > Mycobacteriales > Nocardiaceae > Nocardia > Nocardia sp. NPDC003693. Next base: position 25,817 of record NZ_JBSFNO010000003.1, on the reverse strand, counting down.
CGGCGGATGAGCCGGAACCCACCCATAGCAACATTACAGCAATCTATTGCTGGATCGGCGCCGCGCTGCCGCACCGACCGCACGTGCCCAGCACATCCCTAATGCTCTGTGCGCCAGCACTTCTCGATCCTCGACGTACCGATTCCGAACTTCGCGGACCCCGACCGGAGAGCACGCGTAATGCGCCACCGAGACCAGTCGGGTCCCGGACGGACACCGACACACCGCTGTGCCTCACGACACATTTGTCCGTATCGGGTATGACTGAGGGCGACCTGAGTTGCCGCCGATGCGCCGGTAAGACGTCGACGGTCGTCAGCGCTCGGTACGAGCGGCACCGGGCAACGCGGTCGGGACCGAGGGTGAGTCGATGAGTGACAGCAGGACACTGCGGGCGTGGTGGCACGACGCGGTCGACTACAACTGGCTGGTACGCACCCTGGGAGCCCGATCGGCCCTCACCCCTCTCAAGATCTTGATCGGCACCACGGGGGCCGCGATCGCAGTCATGGGCGCGGTGATCGCGGGCACGCCGGTGGGACCGCCCGGGCATCCCGGCATCCCCTCGACGGTCGGGGTGGTGGCGGGGACCGCGTGGGCGTTGCGGTGGTGGCTGCTGCCGTGGCCGAGCCGGATCGAGTCGCTCGTGCTGATCGGTTGCGCCGACGTACTTTTCACGATCGAGTTCCTACAGGTGCCGAACCGATTGTTCGGGGCGACGGGCACGGTGCTGCTCGTGGTCACCGGAAGCTACCTGTGCGTCTTCCACGGCGCCCCGGCCCTGCTCGCGCACTCGGCGTGGTCGGTGCTGTCGGTGACGCTCTTCTCGGTGCGGATCGCCACCGGCGGCGAGGACGTCCGCCTGGCCGTCGCGGTCGCGCTGCTGCTGCTCGCGGCGATCACCGCGCTGCCGGCGTTCAAGATCCTGTACTGGCTGCTGCGCATCGAGTCGCTGGCGGACCCGCTGACCGAACTGCTGAATCGGCGGGGTCTCGAGACGCGGCTGCCACTGCTGGTCGAACGCCATTCCGCGGTCTGTGTCCTGTACCTGGACCTCGATCGATTCAAGAGCGTCAACGACACCTGGGGGCACAGCGTCGGCGACCGCGTGCTGGTGCGTACCGCGCGGCGGCTTCGAGAGGCCGCCGGCGGCGAGGCGGTCGTAGCGCGTACGGGCGGTGAGGAATTCGTGGTCGCGCTCCCGATCGCCGCGGCCGCCGCACGCGCCGAGGCCGAGCGGCTGCGACAGGTCGTCGCCGAACCGGCCGACACCACGGTCACCGCGAGTGTCGGCGCGGCGCTCTTCGACGCCACGACCTGCCCTCGATGTCCGCGCCCGACGGCCGACCGGCTGCTGCAATCGGCCGACGCGGCGATGTACCGGGCCAAACAGGCCGGCGGAAATCTGGTGGTGGTCGACGAACTCATGCCGCCGCGCCATCACCACGGCACGAACCCGGCGCAACCGCGCTAGGCCCGCCGCATCCCGAGCGGTCAGCTGCTGTGAGCAGCAGCCAGGCGGTCGGTGAGGGTTTTCGCGACCGCCGGGGTTTGGTCGGGCAGGTCCAGGTAGAAGTGCGCGCCGGGGAACGTCACCAGGTCGAAGTCCGCGGTCGTGTAGCTCGCCCACTCCCCCGCCTGCTCGACCGTGACGGTGGGATCCTCGGTGCTGACGAGCGCGGTGATCGGGCAGGGCAGCGGGTCGCCCGGCCGGTGACGGTAGGTTTCGACGGCCGTGTAGTCGGCTCGGACGGCAGGGAGGACGAGCTCGGCCAGGCCCGGCTCCTCGCGCAGGATGGCGACCGAGGCCGGGTCGTTGGCCAGGCGTTCCAGCTCGACGATGAGGTCGGCATCGGTGCCGAGATGGACGCGGCCCGGGTCCGCGTAGGCGGGCACCGGCCGGCCGGAGACGAACAGATGGGCGGGCGCGCGACCGGCATCGGCGAGGCGGCGGGCGGTCTCGTAGGCGACGGTCGCGCCCATGCTGTGGCCGAACAGGGCCAGGCGGGTGCCGGCGGGCCAGGACAGCAGATCATCGGCGATCGCGGCGGCCAGGTCGGTCAGGACACCGACGGGCTCGTCGGCGTAGCGATCCTGGCGGCCGGGGTACTGGACGGCGAAAACCGTTGTGCCGGGACCGATCAGCCCGGCGAGGGAGCGATAGGCGGTGACCGCCCCGCCGCCGGGTGGGAAGCACACCAGGACCGTGCGCGCGATCAGGTCGCGTCGCAGCTCACGCAACCAGGGTGTGCCGGTGAGATGTGCCACCACGGCGGTTCTCCTTCGAGTATTAGTGTCGCTGTCGTGAGCGCCTACGCAGCCCTGGTCCGAGAGTACGAGTCCGCCGCGGGGGTGCCGGAGTCGAGTATGCCCGCCGTCGATCCGGGCGCGAATCTGGCTGCGACGCTGCCCGTCTGGGCGCTCGCCGGTGGTTCGGTGGCGAGCTTCGCCGCCGCGGCGGATCGGTGGCGGGTCGCCCTGGGGCTGCCCCCGTCGCACAGCGTCCTCGACCCGGCGCGGGTGGCCGCGGCGTTCCAGAGCGACCGGCTCTTCCGGGACGGCGGCACGCCGGTGAACGCCTTCGCGGAATTCTCGGGCTTCTTCGAGTGTGCGAATGGCTGGTTGCGAACGCACGCCAATTATCCGCACCATCGAGCGAAGCTGTTAAGGGTGCTGGACCTGCCCGATACCGCGGACCGGGCCGCGGTCGCCGCGCGCATCGCGGCGCTGCCCGCCGACGTTATCGAGGAGCGCGCCGCGGAATTGGGGGCCATCGCGGTCGGGGTACGCACCGAAGGCGAATGGGCCGCCACCGCGCAGGGGCGTGCGGCCGCCGCGGGCCCGTTGGTCGCCACGCACCGGCGGGATGATCTTGTCAATATCCAATCCCATTCTGCGGCAACGCAAATGCATCCACTGCTCGGCGTCCGGGTACTCGATCTGACGCGCGTCATCGCAGGTCCGGTCGCCACGCGCGCCCTGGCGCTGCTCGGCGCCGATGTGCTGCGGGTGGATCCGCCGTGGCTGCCCGAGATCGAGTGGCAGTTTCTGGACACCTGCCAGGGAAAGCGTTCCACGCTGGTCGATTTGCGCACCCACCGGTCCGAATTACAGGAATTGCTGAGCAATGCGGACGTATTGATTACAGGTTACCGACCGGGCGCTTTGAAACGAGCCGGGTTGGACGCGAGTAGAATTCGCCCCGGAATTCTGCACGGCCGTGTTTCGGCGTGGGGCGAAGCCGGTCCGTGGGGTGACCGACGCGGTTTCGACAGTATTGTGCAAGCCGCGTCCGGAATATCACTTATCGAAGGCGCACAGCGCAATTCCGGCGCCGGGCACCCACCCGGGGCCCTGCCCGCGCAGGCCCTGGATCACGCGAGCGGGTACCTGCTGGCCGCCGGGATCCTGGACGCGCTGACCGCCCGCCGGGGCGACGGGCACGGCCGTGACGTGCGAGTTGCCCTGGCCCGGACGGGTTCCTGGCTGCTGTCGGCCCCCGGTCGCACACCCGATCACCCGCCCGCCGACCCGCCCTCGGCGGCCTACACCAGCACCCACCACGGCATAACCACCGCGACGCCGGCACTGCGCGAGTATCCGGACCATCCGTGGCCTGCTTCGCAATATGGCACACACACCCCGACCTGGACAGTCCGACCGGCCGGTTTTCAGTAGCCGAAACAGTGTTCGGCACAGCTGCACGCACACCCGCAAACACATCGGCGAATCATGCGAATTCCCTTCGGACACCGGCTATTTCTCCCGTTAATAAATGAGATGCTGAAACCGACATCGTGATTGTCGGCCCCCTGCCGGCAAGCGAATGGAGGACGTCATCGTGGACACACCGGCCCCCCTGTTGACTGCTGCGGCGGACACAAACCCCACCGGAAAGGTGGGGCGCCGCGAGTGGACGGGATTGGCGGTGCTCGCCCTCGCGTGTCTGGTGTATTCGATGGACCTCACGGTCCTGCACCTGGCCGTGCCCCAGATCAGCGCCGAGCTCAGACCGACGAGCTCCCAATTACTCTGGATAATCGACGTTTACGGCTTTCTGGTTGCGGGCCTGCTGTTGACCATGGGCACCATCGGCGATCGGATCGGCCGCAGACGACTACTCATGGCCGGGGCGGCGGCCTTCGCGGCGGTGTCGATCATCGCCGCGTTCGCCCCCTCGGCCCCGGTCCTGATCGCCTGCCGCGCCCTGCTCGGCGTCGCGGGCGCCACCCTCGCGCCGTCCACACTCTCGTTGATATTCACCATGTTTCGCGACCCCGCGCAGCGCTCGGTCGCCGTCGGGGTGTGGGTGGGAGCGTTCTCCGTCGGCGGTTCGATCGGCCCGCTCGCGGGCGGGATCATGCTCGAGCACTTCTGGTGGGGAGCGGTGTTCCTGCTCGCCGTACCGGTCATGGTGCTGCTGCTGATCCTGGCCCCGCGGGTGCTGCCCGAGTACCGCGATCCGCACGCCGGGCGGCTGGACCTGCTCAGCGCCGCCCTGTGCACGAGCGCGATCCTGCTGGTGGTGTTCGGCATGAAGAAGCTCGCCCAGGACGGCCCGGTGCCGTCGGCGGTCGGCGCGATGGCCGCCGGACTGCTCGTGGGCGGGATCTTCGTGCGGCGGCAGCTGACCTCGGCCGAACCCATGCTCGATCTGCGCCTGTTCCGGCACAGCAGCTTCCGCACGGCGCTGACGATCAACATGGTCGCGATCTTCGCGGCGTTCGGGTACTTCCTGTTCGTCGGTCAGTATTTCCAGCTGGTGCTGGGCATGTCGCCGTTGCAGGCCGGAATCGCCACCATCCCGGCGGGTTTGGGGTTCATGATCGGCTCGCAGCTCGGACCGCGACTGAGCCGGGTGGTCCGGCCCGCCCACATGATCGGCGGTGGCATGGCCATGGCGGCGACCGGTCTGCTGCTGCTGACCAGGATCGGCCTGGAGGGCGGGGTGACGATCACGGTGATCGCCTCGCTGCTGGTCTCGTTCGGACTCGCACCGGTCTTCGGCATCACCACCGAGCTGACCGTGGGTACCGCGCCGCCCGAGCAGTCCGGCGCCGCCTCGGGGCTGGCCGAGACCGGGGCCGAATTCGGCGGGGCGCTCGGCATTTCCATGCTCGGCAGTCTCAGCATCGCGATCTATCGCGGGCAGCTGAACGACACCCTGCCGTACGGTCTGCGCGACGACGACGCGCGCGCGGCGCGCGACACCCTGGGCGCCGCGATGGAGGTCGCGAACGCGCTGCCGGGCAAGCTGGGGTCGGCGGTGGCCGAGGCCGCGAAACAGGCGTTCCTGACCGGGATGCACCTGACCTCGGCGATCGCCGCGGGCGCGGCGCTGGTGCTGGCGGTCATGGCGATGATCCGGCTGCGCCACATCGAGGCGGGTGAGCTCGCGGGCGAGCCGCACGCACCGATCTCGCCCGCCGCGCAGCACGCGATCCCACCCGCTACACAGCACGCGGTGCCGGCCACCCCGCAGGACCTGGTCTCAACTCCCGCGCAGGGCGCCGATGGCGGTCACGAGGTCGTCACCGTCGAAAAGGTCCCCGCCGGGCGCGATGAGTGACTGCAGGGACATCCCCTGGAACAGCAGGAAGTACAGCTTCGCCACGGCGGCCGCCTGATCCGCCGACAGCTCCGGATGGGTCTCGCGCAGCAGCTCGGCCATCTCACCGAGCGCGCGGCCGGTCGCCTCGTTCATGAACGACTGCGATTCGGGATTGCGGGCAATGCGCAGCCCGTTCTCGAGGCTCAGTAGCAGCGACTGCTGATTGCCGCGCAGGATGCCGAGGAACCCGTCCCAGGTGCCGGCGACGGACTCCCCCGCGCTCGCGCCCTGACCCGTGCGCTTGATGACCGCGTCCATCTCGTCGCCGATGGCCGCGCCGACGCCCTCGGTCAGCGCCTCGGTGACGAGCTGGTCCTTGGATCCGAAGTGGTAGCCGATGGCGGCCAGGCTGACACCGGCCGCCTTGGCGATGTCGCGTGCGGTCACCTTGGCCAGGCCGTGATCGAGGATGGCCTGCCGCGCACCCGATAGAAGGTCTTCCCGGTTTCCCATAGCCGCAGGTTACCAGCGTCTTAGACATTTGTTCTAGACAGCCGTGCCAGACTCTGTTAGACATATGTCTTAGACAAACGTTCTACAGCACAGGGAGTCACCATGAACGCCATCTCCACCCCCCGCGTCCTCGTCGCCGGCGGCGGCATCGCAGGCAATGCCGTTGCGCTGCAACTGCTTCGCGCCGGCATCGCGGTCACCGTGGTCGAGCGCGCCACCGCTCCCCGACCGGGTGGCCAGGCGGTCGACCTGCGCGGGCCCAGCCGGGAGGTCGCCGAGCGCATGGGCCTGACCGAGGGGATTCGCAAGCATCTGCTGCACGAGAAGGGCATGGTCGTGGTCGACCACGACGGCAACGAGAAGTACCGGATGCCGATGGACATGTTCGACGGCAAGGGCCCGGTCGCGGACATCGAGATCAGCCGCGGCGACCTGAACCAGGTGCTGCTCACCGAATTGGCCGGCGCCCCGGGCGAACTCGACTACCGCTACGGCGAATGGATCGAGGCCCTCGGCCAAGACGACGACGGGGTGGAGGTCACCTTCGCCTCCGGTGCGGTCGAACGCTACGAGCTGGTCATCGGCGCGGACGGGGTGCACTCCAAGACCCGCGCGCTGGCCTTCGGCCCCGAGGAGCGTTTCACCACCTACCTGGGCGGCTACATGTCCTTCTACACGATCGCCACTCCCCCGCAGGCCGAACCGGATTGGATGATCACCCACGTGGTGCCGCGCGCCTCGGTCGGCGTGCGGCCCGACGCCGACCCGGCCACTTCCAAGGCCATCATCACCCTGCGCACCGACGCCGATCCGGCGCTGCGGCGCGATGTTCCGGCCCAGCAGCGACTGTTGCGCGAGATGCTCGCCGAGGCGGGCTGGCTGGCCCCGGACATTCTGGCGCAGCTGCCGGACGCGACCGACTTCTACTTCGACGAGCTGGTTCGCGTGGACATGCCGACGCTGTCCGCGGGACGGGTGACGCTGCTGGGTGATTCGGGCTTCTGCGGTTCGCCCATGACCGGTATGGGCACGGCCATGGCCGTGGTGGGCGCCTACATCCTGGCCGGCGAGCTCGCCGCAACCCCGGGTGATGTCCCGGGCGCGCTCGCCCGCTACGAGGCCGCGATCACGCCGTTCCTGGACAAGGCCAAGGAGATTCCGGGCGGCGGCATCCAGATGATGGTGCCCAAGACCAAGCTGGGACTGGCCGCCGCACAGCAGGTCGGCAAACTGCTCACCACCAAGGTGATGAAGCCGGTGATGATGAAGATGCTCGAGACCACCGACGACTACACCCTGCCGAGCTACTGACCGGCGACGGCTAGGCTCGCCTGGTGCGGCAGAAGATCATCATGGACGTCGACACCGGTATCGACGACTCACTGGCCCTGCTCTATCTGCTGGCCTCCCCCGAGGCCGAGATCATCGGCATCGCCGCCACCGCGGGCAACGTACCGGCGAAACAGGTGGCGGCGAACAACCTGGCGTGGCTCGAGGTGTGCCGTGCCCCGGAGATCGAGGTGGCGCTCGGGGCGGCCGAACCGCTGGCGATCCCGTTGCGCACCACCGAGGACACCCACGGTCCGCAGGGCATCGGGTACGCCGAACTCCCCGCGTCGACCCGGTCGGTGTCCGAGCGCGACGCCGCGCGGCTGTGGGTCGAGCTGGTCCGGGCCCATCCCGGCGAGATCGTGGGACTGTGCACCGGCCCGCTCACCAATCTCGCACTGGCCCTGCGGATCGAACCCGACCTGCCGCGCCTGCTGCGCCGGCTGGTGATCATGGGCGGGGCGTTCAACCACCCGGGCAACACCACCCCGACCAACGAGTGGAACGTGCACGTGGATCCGGAAGCGGCCAAGGAGGTCTTCGACGCCTTCTCCGCCGCGCCCGCGGATCGGCGGCCGCTGGTGTGTGCGCTGGACATCACCGAGACGATCGAGATGAAGCCCGAACATCTTGTGCTGCTTGCCGAACGGGCGCACAGCGTGCCGGTGGAGCTGGTGTCCGAAGCGGACGGACCCGAAGTGCGTTCGGCGGCGAGCAATCCCATCGTGCGGTACTGCGTCGACGCGGTGCGCTTCTACTTCGACTTCCACCGCCTGTACGACCAGGGATACCTGGCGCACATGCACGATCCCTTCGCCGCCGCGGTCGCCCTAGACCCGGACCTGGCTCGCACCCGGCCCGCCACGGTGGACGTCGAACTGGCCGGGACGATCACCCGGGCGACCACCGTCGCGGACTGGGCGGGCATGTGGGGCCGGGAACCCAACGCGGACATCGTGATCGGCACCGATCCCGCGCTGTTCTTCGAACGGCTCATCGGGCGCGTGGGCGACTTCGCCCGCGCGGTGTACCCGGAGGGCGCGCGATGACCGGCGATCTCGAGTACGTGACCGGGTTCCGCGAACGACTGGGGCTGGACGCGCTGATCGACATCCACACCCATTTCATGCCTGAACGGGTGCTGGACAAGGTGTGGGGCTACTTCGATTCGGCCGGACCGCTGGTCGGGCGACAGTGGCCGATCGCCTATCGCACCGATGAGCAGGAGCGACTGCGCACCCTGCGCGGGTTCGGGGTCCGGGCCTTCACCTCGCTGGTGTATCCGCACAAGCCCGACATGGCGGCCTGGCTCAACGCGTGGGCGGCCGATTTCGCGGCCCGCACACCCGACTGCCTGCACACCGCGACCTTCTACCCCGAGCCCGGGGCGCCCGCGTACGTGGCCGAGGCGCTCGCGTCCGGGGCGCGAATCTTCAAGGTGCACATCCAGGTCGGCTCGTTCCATCCCGGTGATCCGTTGCTCACCGAGGTCTGGGGGCTCATCCAGGACGCCGGGGTGACGGTGCTCATCCACTGCGGATCCGGTCCGGCCGCCGGGCGATTCACCGGTCCGGAGCCGATCGCCGAACTGCTGCGGCGCTTTCCGCGACTGCGCCTGATCATCGCGCACATGGGCGCGCCCGAGTACACCGAGTTCCTCGACATCGCCAAGGCGCACGACGGGGTACTGCTCGACACCACCATGAACTTCACCGATTTCTTCGAGTCGCAGGACCCGTTCCCCGCCGCAGAACGCGGCCGCCTGCGGTACTTCGGTGATCGCATCCTGTTCGGCAGCGACTTCCCCAACATCCCGTACGCGTACGGGCACGCGCTGTACGCGCTCGAGCGCCTGAATCTGGGCGACGACTGGCTGCGGCAGGTCTGCCACGACAACGCCGCGCGGATATTCGGTATCGAATAAGGGACTTTGGGCCATCCCCAGCGGCGCTCGCGCGCGCTAGGTTGAGCAGAGCACCTCCTAGGGATGGGACGGCCATGATCAATGTCTTCCTCGTCGACGACCACGAGATCGTGCGTCGCGGGCTGATCGATCTGCTCGAGGGTGATCCCGAACTGAAGGTGGTCGGGGAGGCCGGGGACGTGGCGCAGGCCCTGGCCCGCATCCCGGCGCTGCGCCCGGATGTGGCGGTGCTCGACGTGCGCCTGCCCGACGGCAACGGCATCGAGCTGTGCCGGGAACTGCTCGACAAACTCGACGATCTGCGCTGTCTGATCCTGACCTCGTTCACCGACGAGCAGGCCATGATGGACGCGATCCTGGCCGGGGCCAGCGGGTACGTGGTCAAGGACATCAAGGGTATGGAACTGGCCCGGGCCATCAAGGAGGTCGGGGCGGGGCGGTCGCTGCTGGACAATCGCGCGGCCGCGGCCCTCATGGAACGCCTGCGCCGCAGCACCGAACCCGACGGACCCCTGGCCGGATTGACCGACCAGGAGCGCCGCCTGCTGGATCTGCTCGGCGACGGTCTGACCAATCGTCAGATCGCCGAGCGCATGTTCCTGGCCGAGAAGACCGTCAAGAACTACGTCTCACGGCTGCTGGCCAAACTCGGCATGGAACGCCGCACCCAGGCCGCCGTGCTCGCGTCGAAACTGCGCACCGCGCGGACCGAGTGAGCGCCGCGCCTACTTGCGCAGCGACATCGGCGGCAAAATGCCCCATTTGCTCATGTACATGAACATGATGCTCATCACTCGGGTCATGTCACACCCTGGCACAGCCGCCCACCCCCTCGAATATCACTCACCCGCAGCGCTTTTCGCTCCCGGGAGCGACATCATCGCACGCCTGCGGGCCGTCGGCACAACAGACCTGAGCAACCGACCGGTCTACGGGAGAACGGTGTCATCGGAACCACCGTCGGCCCGGAACGCCGCGAGCGCGGTCGGCAGCGTCGGGTACAGCCGCTCGGGTCCGATGCGATCGGTCAGGCCGGAGGCGTCCAAGGCCCGCCGCAGATCCTGTTTAACCCGTGCCATCGCGAAAACCACGTGACGAGAATCCAATTCGGCGCGCAGCTGATCGACCGCGTCCAGGGCCGTGAGATCGACCTCCACGTTCGCCTCGGCGTTGAGCACGAACCAGCGGACCGGCGCGGACGGTGTGGCCGAATGCTCCACGGCCGCCAGCGCGCGGCGGCGGAAATCCTCGGCGTTGGCGAAGCACAGCGGCGCGTCGTAGCGGTAGACGACCAGGCCCGGAACGGGTTCCGCGTCGTCGTAGTCGTCCACGTCGTGCATCCCCGCCAGCCCCGGGACGAAACCCAGGATCGCGTCGTGGCCGCGGGCCACCCGGCGCAGCAGGTCCAGAATCGACAGGGCGATCGCGATGAGAACGCCGTTGAGCACGCCCAGCACCAGCACCGCGGCGGTGGTGCTCACCGCGAGCAGCAGTTCGCTACGCCGAAAACGAGCGATACGCCGGAATTCGGGGACATCTATCAGGCGCAGCGCGGCATAGATGACCAGCGCGCCCAGGGCCGCCGTCGGGAAGGCCGCCAGGATGTCGCGCGCGCCGAACAGCACGACCACCACGGTGAGCAGGGTGACCAGCGAATAGAGCTGGGTGCGGGCGCCGGCGGCATCGGCGATCGTGGTGCGGCTGCCGCTGCAGCTGACCGGAAAACCCTGGGACAGACCGGCCGCCAGATTCGTCGCACCGAGCGCGCCCAGTTCGCGGTTGGCGTCGATCCGCTCCCCGTGCCGGGCCGCGAAAGCGCGTGCGGTGAGCGCGTTGTCGGAGAAACCGACCAGTGCGATGCCGAGCGCGGGCAGCAGCAATACCGCCACATCGGCGAGCGGCACCGATGGAATACCCGGGATGGGCAGCCCCGCCGGAACCGACCCGATGACCTCGATTCCGTTGTCGCGTAACGAGAACACGGCCACCACCGCGGTCGCGAGCAGCACGACCAGCAGCGGCCCCGGCACTTTCGGCAGCCAGTGCGACAGTGCCAGCAGCGCGACGAGTACGCAGGCCGCGAAAATCGTGGTGGGCCAGTGCAGGTCGCCGAGGTTGGACGCGAACGAGACCACTTGGGCGGGGATGGTTTCCCCATCGACCGGCACTTCGGTGACCCGGCCGAGCTGACCCGCGATCATGATTCCGGCGGTGCCCGCGAGATAGCCCACCAGCACCGGTTTCGACAGCAGCTCGGCCAGCACGCCGAGCCGGGCGAACGCCCCGAGCACACAGATGACGCCGACCAGCAGCGCGAGCACGGCGGCCAGCGCCGCGTAGCGACCGGGATCTCCGGCCGCGAGCGGAGCCAGGGCCACCGCGGTCATCAGGGCGGTGGTGGACTCGGGTCCCACGGACAGGCGACGAGACGTGCCGAGCAGCACGTAGACGGTGAGCGGGCCGAGTACGGCCCAAAGCCCGGCGACCGCGGGCAGTCCGGCGAGCGTCGCGTAGGCCATCACCTGCGGCACGAGATAGGCCGCGACAGTGACACCCGCCAGGATGTCCGAGCGCAGCCAGACCGGCCGGTAGCCGCGGAACTGCGCGAGCCCGGGTAGCAGGCGGACCAGACCATCGCTCATGGGAGATCGACATTACCGCCGCTGGGGCACACTCGCCTCGTGGACGGACGTGCGCGGCACCGGCCGCGACGGTGGGTGATCGCGCCGACCATGACGAGTTGACGCCGGCGGAGCAACAATCCCGACCCGGCCGCAGGGTTGACGAACTACGACACCGCCCAGGTGGCGCTCCGCCGGTTTCCCGGCCGCGACGCCGCCGGAGACCGGGGCGTCCAGGGCGCGGTGTCCCACCGCCGCAGTGAGTTGGGCTGCGGCCGGAGCATCGCCGACGTCGATGGTCGAGCAGCCGACGAACAGCGTGCCGGGCCGCCGCCAGGATCCGCGGTAGGGATCGAGCGCGATGCGCACGCGCCGCGAGGCCGCAGCGGGTACCGGTTGAACCCTCCGGTCGAACAGCCCTGACCAGGCCGTGGTCGAGACCTGGTCTGCCGCGCTCAGAGTCCGGCGTGCGCGGCTTCCTGGGCGGCCCGACCCTCGGCCACGTCGGCCGGTGTGAAGCGCATGAACAGCACCGCGACGCCCGCCAGCAGGGCGATGACGGCACAGCTCACGAACGCGACACCGTACCCACTCGCGAGCGCCTCGGATTGCAGCGCGGTCAGCGGGGCGGCCGGGTCGGTGGTGCCGCCCTCGGCCTGGATTCGAGAGGTGACCAGCGCGCCGACCGCGACCAGTCCGAGCGCGCCGCCGAGGTTCGGCACCACCTGCGCCAGCGCGGTGAGCGGGCCGATCTCCGACTCGCCGACGCCCGCGATGACCGACAGGGTCAGGGGAATGGTGGCGAAGCCGAACCCGAAACCGATGACGAGCACCGGGATCGCGATGGCCGGGAAGTAGGCGGGCTGCTGTCCGACGATGTGCGCGGCGTACAGGCAGCCGAGCAGAATGATCATCCCGCCGGCGACGACCAGCCAGCGCGGCTGCACCCGCAGGGCCAGGCGCGCGGACACCGTCGCGGCGAGCGCCAGGCCGACGGCGAAGGGAATCACGGCCATTCCGGCCTGCAGCGGCGAATAGCTCAGCACCCCTTGCAGATACAGGGAGATGAACACCGCCAGGCACATCATGATCGCCCCGGCGAAGGCCATGGCGGTCAGCGCGGCGACGCGGCTGGGATTGCGGAACAGCGCGAAGGGCAGCAGCGGGTTGGCGGCCCGCCGTTCCACGACGACGAACGCGACCAGTGCCGCCACCGCCACTGCGGCAGGGGCGAGCACCGCCGGACGGGTCCAGCCGCCGGGGCCCGCGTTGATGGCGTACACGGCCAGGGTGACCCCGACCGTGCCCAGCACGGCACCACTCACGTCGAGAGCCGTACGCGCGCCGCGAGATTCGTTGAGCCAGCGGATCGCGCCGAGCGTCACCAGCACCCCGACCGGAACGTTGATCAGGAAGATGAGGCGCCAGGACAGCTCGGTGAGCACGCCGCCGGCGACGAGCCCGATGACCGAGCCGATGCCGGTCACCGCGGCGTAGAACGCGAACGCCTGACTGCGTGCCTTACCCGGTGCGTACGTGGTGGCGACCAGGGCCATCGCGGTGGGCGCGGCGATGGCCGCTGCCACTCCCTGCAGCGCCCGCCCGGCGATGAGTACCGCCGGATCCCAGGCGATTCCGCACAGCAGTGAGGCCAGGGTGAAGAACGCGACACCCGCGGTGAAGACCCGCTTGCGCCCGAAGGTGTCGCCGAGCCGTCCGCCCAGCAGCATGAGACCGCCGAAGGCCAGGACGTAGGCGGTGATGATCCAATTCCCATCCGCCTCGGACAGTTTGAGCGCCGACCGCACCTGCGGCAGGGCCAGCGCGACCACCGTGCCGTCCAGGACCACGAGCAGTTGCAGCCCGCCCAGCACGAAAATGGGCGGGCCCCAGACCCGTTCGCACCCGGTGCCGGTCGACACCGACGCGGCGTCCGACGGGGCCTTGCCTTCGGAAACGATCACAGTCGCCGACCCTAACGGGTGCGGCGACCTCGAACATCGGTCCCGGGTAGTACTGCGAGCGCAGTACGCCTTGCGTGCGCTGCCCCGGCCCGGCGGCCGCGACTCGATCGGGTCCCGGCCGGTACCGCGACGCGGTAGGCGTCAGCAGTGCGGGCCACTGCCCCGGCCCGGCGACACCGCGACGCGATCAGCGCCGGGCGGTACCACGATGGGTCAGCCCCGCAGGCCCATGCCCTGCGCCAGCAGCGGCCACGACTCGTGCAGTGCCTGTTCCCAATACGGCCAGTAGTGCGTGCCGACCGGGTTGAACTGGTAGGTCGCCGGGATGCCGAGGGAGTCGAGCTTGTTCTTCAGGTTGACCGTGCAGCCGTTGACCGCGGCCTCGATGATCACCCCGAGCGCGAGGCTGCCCGCGCCGTCCGAGCCCTCCGCGCTGTTGAGGTACCACTGCACGTCCTCGATCAGCGGGATGCCACTGCCGGAGGAGATGTACAGCAGGGTGCCGCGCAGCTTCTCCGCGTGGATGACGGGATCGTTCTCCGCCCAGCGCGGGTCGTTGTCCGGCCCGTACATGTTGACGGTGTCGCCGCCGCCGCGACCGACCGAGAGCTTGACGTACTGCTGCCCGACGGGATCCGCGATCTGCGCGCAGCCGCTGTACGCCGCGACCGACTTCCACAGGCCGGGCTTGGCCTCGGCGAGCTGCAGGACCGAGGTGCCCGACGTCGAGAGGCCGGTGAGCGCGTTGAGGCCGGTCGAGCCGAGCGCCTTGTCCAGCAGCGGGGGCAGTTCCTCGGTGAAGAACGTCTTCCACTTGTTGGTGCCGAGCCGGGGATCGGGCCGCTGCCAGTCGGTGTAGTAGCTGGCGAAGCCGCCGATGGGCTGGATGACGTTGACCGGCTTGTCGGCCAGCCAGTCGATGGCGTCGGTCTGGGCCTTCCAGTTCGCGGTGCCCTCACCGCCGTCCAGGCCGTTGAGCATGTAGAGGTTCGGCGCGGGCACCGACTCGTCGGCGGGCCGCTGCACGTCGACGGTGATGTCCTTGTCCATCGCCGCCGAGTAGACCTTCAGATGCCAGGTGCGCCCGTCCTTGACCAGCGAGGTGATCTCCGAGGCCTTCTCCGGCGCGGCCGATCCGGTGCCGCTGAGCAGCGCTCCGGACAGCGCGACGCTGAGAGCGGCCACGGTGCTTCGCCGAGCGATGGTGCCTAGCGCGGTCAGTTTCATCGAACAGTTCGTCCCGTCCACGGGCCTGGTCGGCTCGTCGTCGCAAGTGGTGTCCCCGACGGACCGCGATCTTCGCCGCCCCCAACGCCCACTACGTCTGTTTCCGACACGGAATCGTTACCAAGAGGAACAAGTTCTCGCACCCGATGCTGCCGGAGCAGGATTCGAACCTGCACCTTCCTGAACCAAAATCAGAAGTCCTGCCGATTAGACGATCCGGCATCGGGGCCGGATCAGTCTCGCGTACCGCTGCCGGGACAAGCCACCGAATTTCCCGGTCAGCGTTCGATCAGGTACAGGACGATCGCGATCGCCAGCGCCCCCAGGGCCGCGATGTCGAGGCTCAGGACCCGGCGGGTTTTGGAGTTCAGGGTGCCGGTCGTGGTGGCGATCACGATGAAGCTCACCAGGCTGACCACCGCGGCGGTCAGGGCGGGGGCGCGGACGGGCTCGGCGAACGCGGCGACGATCAGGCCCGCGCCGACCAGAGCGAGCAGGATCGCGCGGTGGCGGAGCAGGACCGCGAGATCGGGGCCGTCGACGGTGACGCCGTAGGCGGCGCGGGCCCGGTTCGCCGACAGCGCCACCGTGCCGGGGACCAGGTGCAGGAGGCCGACCAGGATCAGGAGCACCGCGGCGATCGATTCCAGCAGCATGGGACTTGCCTTTCCGCAGTTCGAGTAGTCGTGTAAGCATGGCGAGGGTGGACACCGACGTGCTTCCAGAATCCTGCTGTCCCGCGACGGGATCGACGCTGTGGCTCGGCACCGGGTACGCCGCGTATCTGGGCGTGTCGCTGCGACTGGACGCGCACTTCGGGTCGGTGCAATGCCTGGCGGTCGGGGTCGACGGCCCGTTCACGCTGTGGGCGAACGAGTTCGGGGAGCGGACCGTGCGCAGCGCGCTGATCCCGCCCCGGCGGACCCATCGGGTCGTCGCGCGGGGCGAGCGAATGCTGTTCTGCTACTTCGACCCGAGCTCACCACGCGCGCGAAGTTGCACCGAACGCATGACCGCGTACGACGCGGGCATCGGCTACACCCACGCGGCCGAGGCGGAGTTGATCGACCTGGGCGGCACGACCGACCCGGATCCGCTTCGGCTTCTGGACCTCGCGTCCGGGACGGCGCACGAGCCGATCGACCCGCGTATCGCCGACGCCATCGCCGCCGTGCGCGCGAATCCCGCCGCCACCGTCACCGCCGGGGAGCTGGCCACGGCCGCCCACCTGTCGACTTCCCGTTTCCTGCACCTGTTCTCGGCCCAGGCCGGCACCAGCTTCCGCAGGTACCGCCTGTGGGCGCGGATGGTGAACGTCGGCACGCTGGTCTCGAAGGGCAGTGACTTCACCACGGCGGCAGTCGAATCCGGTTTCGCCAGCCCGTCGCACTTCAGCGACGCGTTCCACACCATGTGCGGGCTCACCGCGAGCACGCTGCTCGGCAGCGGAACCCGGATCGTGGTTCTCGACAGCTGAGCTCCGGGGCTACCGCAGGACCACCGTCGCCCGTGACAACGCCGGATAGCCTGGCACCGGAGCGATTCACCCAGCGGAAGGACGATCGACATGAACGGACCGGACGTACCACCGGCACACCGGTCGGACCCGGCGGCGACACTCGCCTCCGCACCGGAGCCGTCGCTCGAGTGCTTCGGCACCACGGGTTCTGGTGCGACGACCGGCGTTCCGGCAACACCGCACTCCGCGGCCGTGGAGCCGGCCACGATCACGGACCCCGACCGCGCGGCACCGCCGCCCGAGGTGGATCCACTCCTCGATCTCCTGAGCGAACGAGCCCGCGCGTCAGCGGTTTTCGGCGAACCGGTGACCGCCGAGGGGATCACCGTCGTCCCCGTCGCCCACGTTCAGCTCGGCCTCGGCGGAGCCGCCGGCACCGTGGGCGGCGGCGTTCAGGCCCGGCCGCTGGGCTACATCGAGATCCGCGACGGACAGGCCCGCTTCCGCCGCATTCACGGGTGGGAGCACCTGGCGGCCCCGGTCGCCGCACTGGCCGCCGCCGTAGTCGCACCGCGCCTGCTCGGCATCCTGCGCGGACTGCGCGGCCGCCGCTGAACGGCGCGGCGAGCGTTCGCGGTCGATTCCTACGTGGTCGTTCCGGCGACCGACGGACGGCAGATCCCGTCCTACGGCGGCGGGTTGTCCAGCCGGAGAGCGGTTGCGAGTCAGCTGCCGGACCGCAGTTCCCGCCCTACCGGGCGGAGCCGTTCGGCACCAGGGCGGCTGCGGGCCAGGTGTATTCGAACTCCGGGGTCGAGAAGCCCTGGGGCCACGCGGTGACGCGATGGGCGGTGCGGGCGCCGCCGTGGCGTTCGTAGAAGGCGATGGCGGGCGTATTCGCCTCCAGCACCTCGAGGTACATCGCGCGGCCGGGATAGTTCTCGGCGGTCCAGCTCATCGCGTGGCGCAGCAGGCGGGTGCCGGTCCCCCGGCGTTTGCCGGTGGCCCGGACGTGCAGATTGTCGAGCAGGACCCGGTCCGCGGGCTCGGGAGTCAGGTAGACGAAGCCCTCGAGCCCGGACTCGTCCTCGATCAGGAACAGGGCCGCGCCGGGTGCCGGAGCGCTCAGGCGCGACCGCCAGATGCCCAGGCGCTCCTCGTACAGCTCCCCGTCCAGGTACGCGGCGGGCAGCATGCCCGCGTAGGCGGTGCGCCAGCTGTGGGTGTGCAGCGTGGCGACCGCTTCCGCGTCGTCGAGAACACCGGGCCGGATGATCGTCAGCCCCCGTCGAAGGCGCGCAACAGTTCCTCGGCGGCCAGGGCCGGGGTGAGTGAACCGGCGCGGACCTGGGATTCGATCTGCGTGCGAATGGATTTGACCGCCGGGTTGTCCGAGAGGCGGCGGAGCAGGCTGTCGTGGACCATGTTCCAGGTCCAGTCGATCTGCTGGCGGCGGCGCTTCTCGTCGAACTCGCCGGCGTCGGTCAGCACCCGGCGATGTTCCAGGACGGTGTCCCAGAACTTGTCCAGGCCGACGCCTTCGAGCCCGCTCATGGTGAGCACCGGTGGGTGCCACAGGGATTGGCGGGGATGGATCAGGCGCATGGCCCCGGCCAGTTCCCGGGCCGCGGCCTTGGCTTCGAGCTCGTGCTTGCCGTCGGCCTTGTTGACCGCGACCAGATCGGCGAGCTCGAGGACGCCCTTCTTGATGCCCTGGAGCTGATCGCCGGTGCGGGCGAGGGTCAGGAAGCAGAACACGTCGACCATGTTGGCGACCGTGACCTCGGATTGGCCGACGCCGACGGTCTCCACCAGGATCACGTCGTAGCCCGCGGCCTCGAGCAGCACGATCGTCTCGCGCGTCGCCTTGGCCACGCCGCCGAGCGTCCCCGCGGTCGGCGACGGCCGGATGAACGCGTCCCGTTCCAGGGACAGCCGCGCCATCCGGGTCTTGTCACCGAGGATCGACCCGCCGGTGCGGGTGGAGGACGGGTCCACCGCCAGCACCGCGACCTTGTGTCCCTGCCCGAGCAGCTTCATGCCCAGCGCGTCGATGAAGGTCGACTTGCCGACGCCCGGAACACCGGTGATACCGACCCGATTCGAGACCGTGGCGTCGGAATCGGGGGTCACCCGCAGCAGCAGCTGCTGTGCCAGCTCGCGGTGATCGCCGCGGCTCGATTCGACCAGGGTGATGGCCCGGGCGAGCCCGGCCCGCTCCCCCGCCCGCACCGAGGCCGCCAGCTGGTCGACGTCGATGACCCGTTTGGTCCCCCGGGCCGCGGGTGCGGGACCGTTGGCGGTCAGGGACACACCCGAGGTGGTGCCGAGCCGAGGGGGCAGTGCGCCACCCTCGGTTCCGCGTGCGGCGTCGCTCATTCGCTCGCGCCGCTGCCGATCTCGTGGCCCAGGGCGTCGGCCAGCTTCTTGATCAGATCGATGGCGGCGTCGGCGATGACGGTGCCCGGCGCGAAGATCGAGGCCGCGCCCGCCTGGTACAGCTCGTCGAAGTCGCCGGGCGGGATGACGCCGCCGACCACGACCATGATGTCGGGACGCCCGACATCGGCCAGCGCCTGCTTGAGGGCGGGCACCAGCGTGAGGTGACCGGCCGCGAGCGAGGAGACGCCGACGATGTGCACGTCGTTGTCCGCCGCCTGCTGGGCCACCTCTTCGGGGGTCTGGAACAGCGGGCCCACGTCGACGTCCATGCCGAGGTCGGCGAAGGCGGTCGCGATGACCTTCTGGCCGCGGTCGTGCCCGTCCTGGCCCATCTTGCAGACCAGGATGCGGGGCCGGCGGCCTTCGGCCTCGGCGAATTCCTCGACGAGGGAGATCGCGTTGCTGATGTTGGTCACCTTGCCCGCTTCCTCACGGTAAACGCCGGAGAGCGTACGGATTTCGGCCTGATGGCGACCGTACACCTTCTCCAGCGCGTCGGAGATCTCACCGACGGTGGCCTTGGCGCGGGCGGCGTTGATGGCCAGGGCCATCAGGTTGTTCTCCATGCCGCCCTCGGACGAGGCCGCCGCGCGGGTCAGTTCGGCCAGCGCCCGTTCGCATTCGGCGGAATCGCGCTCGGCGCGCAGGCGCACCAGCTTCTCGTTCTGCTCCACGCGCACGCGCGAGTTTTCGACCTTTAGGACCTCGATGGCCTGGTCTTCCTCGGCCTGGTACTTGTTGACGCCGATCACGGCCTGCTGGCCGGTGTCGATGCGCGCCTGGGTGCGGGCGGCGGCCTCTTCGATGCGCAGCTTCGGAATGCCTTCCGAAATCGCCTGTGCCATACCGCCGTGCGCCTCCACCTCGGCGATGTGGGCGCGGGCCCGCTCGGCGAGCTGGTGGGTCAGCCATTCCACGTAGTAGGAGCCGCCCCACGGGTCGATCGGACGCGTGGTGTTGGACTCCTGCTGGATGAGCAGCTGGGTGTTGCGGGCGATGCGGGCGGAGAAGTCGGTCGGCAGCGCCAGCGCCTCGTCGAGGGCGTTGGTGTGCAGCGACTGGGTGTGGCCCTGGGTGGCGGCCATGGCCTCCACGCAGGTGCGCGGGACGTTGTTGAACACGTCCTGCGCAGTCAGCGACCAGCCCGAGGTCTGCGAATGGGTGCGCAGGGACAGCGATTTCGCGCTCTTGGGCTCGAACTTGGCGACCAGCTCGCTCCAGAGCAGGCGGCCCGCACGGAGTTTGGCGACCTCCATGAAGAAGTTCATGCCGATGGCCCAGAAGAACGACAGGCGCGGGGCGAACTTGTCGACCTCCATGCCCGCGGCCACACCGGCGCGGATGTACTCCACGCCGTCGGCGAGGGTGTACGCCAGTTCCAGGTCGGCGGTGGCTCCCGCTTCCTGAATGTGGTAGCCGGAGATGGAGATCGAGTTGAACTTCGGCATCTTCGCGGAGGTGAAGGCGAAGATGTCGGAGATGATCCGCATCGAGGGCTTGGGCGGGTAGATGTAGGTGTTGCGGACCATGAACTCTTTCAGAATGTCGTTCTGAATGGTTCCGGCCAGCTGCTCGGGCTTGACGCCCTGCTCCTCGGCGGCCACGACGTAGAGCGCCAGGATCGGCAGCACGGCGCCGTTCATGGTCATCGACACCGAGACCTGGTCCAGCGGAATCTGATCGAACAGCTCGCGCATGTCCAGGATGGAGTCGATGGCGACGCCGGCCATGCCGACGTCACCGGTGACGCGCGGGTGATCGGAGTCGTAACCGCGGTGCGTGGCCAGGTCGAAGGCGACCGAGAGGCCCTTCTGACCGGACTGCAGGTTGCGGCGGTAGAAGGCGTTCGAGTCCGCAGCGGTGGAGAAGCCGGCGTACTGGCGAATCGTCCACGGCTGGTTCACGTACATGGTCGGGTACGGGCCGCGCAGGAACGGGTCCAGACCGGGGACGCTGTCCAGGGGGTAGCCCTCGGCGACGATGGCGTCACGGTCGGCCTTGGTGAAGACCGGCGGGACGTCGATGCCCTCGGGCGTGGCCCAGGTGAGCTGTTCGGGCGCATAGTGATTCGCGGCGGCGGCCTCGGCGACGAACGCCTCGACCTGCTCGGCCGCGACCGGGGCGGTCTCGGCGCCGGCGTCGGCCAGCGGAACCTCGGCGAAGTTGCCGATCAGATGCTTGATATCGCTCATCGTTATGCTCCCAGCGTTTCCAGCAGGCCGGACAGGGTCGTCACCGCGTCCATCCGTGCCGTCAGGAATCCGTCCGGCCGTTGCGGGCCGGTCACATCGGCGACCGCCTTCTCCGGTCCGGCCAGCAGCACCGTGGTGACGCCAGCGGCGCGCAGCGCTTCCACGGCCGCGCCGGCATCGGTGCCGTAGCGGGTGTCCGAACCACACAGCACCGCGACGGTCGCGCCGGATTCGGTTGCCGCCGCACCGATTCCGTCCTGCGCCAGCGCGCCGGGGTTGATCGGCTCGATGCCGCCCGAGGCCAGCACGTTGGCGGAGAAGGTGACACGCACATTGTGCTCGGCCACCGGGCCCAGCGGCACCAGCAGGGCCTTGGGGCGTGCGCCGTTGGCGAGCAGGTAGGCGTCCGAGCGGTTGCGCAGGGCCTCGAAGGCCGCGCCGTAGCGGGCGATCGGGCTCTGGATGCGGGCCGCCTCCGAGAGCGGCTCCTCACTCAGGTTCGGGAACTCGTTCACGCCGGTGACGGCGGTCTTGCGGTGTGCGACATCGGAATCGCGCTTGGCGCGGGTGGCCTCGATGCGCTCGGCGAGCACGCCGGACTGCAGGGCGGCCAGATAGCCGCCCGCGGCCTCGAGCTCCTGCATGAAATCCCATGCCTTGGCGGCGAGTTCGGCGGTGAGCGACTCCACGAACCAGGAACCGGCGCCCGGGTCCTGGACGTGGCCCAGGTGCGACTCCTCCAGGAGCAGCAGCTGGGTATTGCGCGCCATGCGCTCGGAGAACGCGGGCGAGACGCCGAGTTCACCCGCGGGCAGGGCGGAGTCGAACGGGCGCACGGTGACGATGTCCGCGCCACCGACACCCGCGCCGAAGGCGGCCAGGGTGGTGCGCAGCATGTTCACCCACGGGTCGCGCTGGGTCATCATCGCGTCGGAGGTGACCGCGTGCTGCGGGGCATTGCCGAATTCCGGTGCGCCGCAGACCTGGGCCACGCGGGCCCAGAGACGGCGGGCAGCACGGAATTTCGCGATGGACTCGAACTGGTCGTCGGTCGCCGCGAAGCGGAACTCCAGCTGGCCCAGCGCGTCCGCGATATCGGCGCCGGCCTCGGTGAGCGAGCGCAGGTACTCGAGACCGGCGGCCACGGCCGCGCCGAGTTCCTGGGCGTCGGAGGCGCCGGCGTTGTGGAAGGCCTCGCCGGACACCGTGATGGCGCGCACCGTCTCGGGGCGGGCCACGGCCTGCTGGGCCAGCGCGATGGCGCCGTCCAGGTCGATGGCAGAGGTGCCCGCGAACAGGCTGGTGAGCGGGGTCGCGCCGAGGGCGACCTGAATTCCCTTGCGGTCCTGGACGTTATAGCCGTCCAAGACCGAGAAGACCTGCGCCGCGGCCTCGAGCCCGGCGGGACCGGCGTCGATGCTCAGCGGGGCGAGCTCGAACAGCAGGCCGGACAGTGCGGCAGGCAGGTCGGCGACCGGGACACCGCGCTCGGCCACACCCAGCCAGATCGCACTTACGCCGTTTTCCAGCGCGTGCAGGATCTGCTGGTTGACAATGGCGGCGTCGGAGCCTTCGAAGCGCTGGCTGACGAACCAGCCGCGATGCACGTCGCGGGTGGCGTCGCCGCCGCGCACGTACGGGAAGGCACCCGGCAGCGGCTGCTCGGGCAGCTCGTCACGACGGGTGTAGAGGGGGTTGACGGTGAGGCCGTCGTAGGTCTTGACCGCGAGCAGCGTCTCCGGCTCGTCCGGAAGCTCAGAGGCCTCCACCCGGCGGGCCTTGGCGAGCACTCCGGCGACGCCTTTGCGCCAGGCGGCGTACCCGGGCACCGGATCGGTGTCCGGGTCTGAAGCAATCGGCATAGCTGCTGTTCCTTCTCCCACTCACTGACCGAATGACCGATTTGGGCCGCGTTCATACAGCTCAGCGGTTGTTTCGGTTAACGAGCATTCCTCGTCTTCATCCTGATGCTAGCGGCAGCCTGGGCAATACCGTCCACAGAGTCTCGCTACCAGCCGGTAACCTGGCGCGGTGCCAACAACTCCGCGGACCCTTCTCGGACGCCTCCGCGAACCCAAGACACTGGCCTTGATCGCCGGTCTCGCCGTGCTGTTCGCCGCCGCGGCGCTGATGCCACATCCCGCGCCGCAACAGATCCGGACCTGGGCCGATTCGGTCGGCCCGCTGCTACCGCTGGTGTTCTTCGCCGTCCACGCGCTGCTGTGCGTGGCTCCCATCCCGCGCACCATATTCACCCTCAGCGCGGGCATGCTCTTCGGCCCGGTCCTCGGGCTCACCCTGGCCGTCACCGCGACGACGGTCAGCGCGGTGCTGGCCCTGCTACTGGTTCGCGCGCTCGACCGGGATCGAGTCCGAGCCCGGCTGACGCACCCGATGGTCCGGTCCGTCGACGCCCGCCTGGCGCACCGGGGCTGGCTGGCCATCGGGTCGCTGCGGCTGATCGCGATGGCGCCGTTCTCGGTGGTCAACTATTGCGCGGCGCTGTCGTCGATTCGGATGACGCCGTACCTCGCCGCCACGTTCGTCGGGATCCTGCCCGGCACGATCGGCACCGTTCTGCTCGGTGACGCGCTGACCTCCGAGACCTCGCCCGGTCAGTTGATCCTGACCGCGGCCTGTCTCGGCCTCGGGCTGGTGGGGCTGGTGGTCGACGCGCGGCTGGGGACGCCCGAACCGGCCGCGCCGGCAAGCGAACCGGCGCGGGCGGTCTGAACGCCGGTCGAGGGGGCGTCGGCTATCGAACCCCGGCGCCGGCGGTCTGACGCTGGTCGAGCGGTGTCGGTCAACGGATCGGAGATCGGCGCACGATGACGCCCGGGCGCGCAGCACGCGCCACGTGGGGCACTGACGCCCTCAGCGGTCGATGAGGTCGGAGAAGTCCTCGGTGTAGCCGATCAGGAGGGTGCGGCGGGTTGCGAGCAACTCGGCGAGGGCCTGCCAGCGGGTCGAGTCGGGGGTGCCGAACAGGTGGATGAGGTCGGCCAGGAGTGCGGGGATGTCGTCGGGCGGGGCCGGGCGGTCGAAGCCGAGAAGGGCCGCGCCGGTTCCGAAGTGGCGATAGCCGTGGCGGGCCAGGCGGCGCACGATGGCGTGGTTCTCGAACGTGTCGCGGTCACCGTCGAAGTAGCCGTTCGGAATTCCGGCGAGCGCCAGGTCGTCGCGATCGACCGGCACGCGCTGGACCAGAACGACATCGTCGATCATGTCGCCGGAGCGGGCGTTGATGTCGACGAGCGCCGCGACGTCGAGCTCGGTCACGTGCGGCCCGGCGGCCAGCGCGTCCCAGTCAACACGGAATCGTTTGTCGTCCAATACTTTCGCGATGTGGACGGACCTCGCGTCGTCGACCCTGTGCGCGGCGGCGACATCGTTCTCGTCGTACTCGTCGTCCGCGATGGTGAACCGGTCGTCCAGGGACGCGTGCATGCTCGTATACCCGCACTGATGCCTGTCGTCCAGGGTGCACAGCAGCCGGGCCGGGGCGTACCGGGCACGCAGTTCGTCCATCGCGTCCAGGACGCCGCACAGCGACTCGACCTCGTCGAAACGCGCCACCGTGTTGGTGTTCAGCCGGTCTCGGGTGACGGGGTCGAGGGTGTCGTAGGTCGTGATCCGCATGCTGCGCATTCTGCCCGCGCCGGTGATGTCCGGATCACCGGTCGGTGGCGGCCAGCTTCACACCGAAGGCGACGACGACCGTGCCGGTGACGGCATCGAGGCTGCGGCGCACCGCGTCTCGGGTGAGCCAGCTTCTCGCGAGGGTCGCGGCGGCGATAATGGCGGTGAACCAGAGCATGCCCTCGGCGTTGTGCAGGAGGGCGAGCAGACAGCCCATCAGGAGCGGGGATACGCCCTCGGGGAGGAACTGGGGCAACATCGCCACGTAGAAGACACCGACCTTCGGGTTGAGGAGGTTGGTCCCGAGGCCGCGCGCCCATGCCGCGAAGATGCCTCTAGGCATTTCCCCGATATCGCTCGCGACCATTGGCGGGCGGCGCAGGCCCGCGCGAATCATGGTGAGGCCCATCCACATCAGGTACAGCGCGCCCGCGATCCGCAGCGCGGTGTACGCCACCTCCGAGGCGGTCAGGAGCACCGAGACGCCGGCCGCCGCGGCCGCGCCCCACACCAGGGTGCCGGATCCGATCCCGAGCGCCGTGGCGAAGGCGTGGCGGCGGCCGTTCGTGACTGCGGCGCGCAGGACCAGTGCGGTATCCAGGCCGGGGACGATGGTCAGCAGCCCGGCTACTACGGCGAAAGACAGCATGGCCTCGAACATGCGCCGAGCATAGGCTGTGCGGCTGATTCGATGGCACGGATATGACGGCGAATTGACCGAATTGCGTTGTATCCCAATAGAATTGGGCTATTCATGCTTGCTATGAAGGCGTAGAATAGAGGCATGGATTCGAGAGAGGTACCCACCATCGCGACGAGTGCCAAAGCACTCGCAGCCGCAGTGGAAAACCTGCTCGAATTACCGATGTACTCGTTGGGCAAGGACGAGGTCATCGAAGTTATGCAGGAGCTCGAGACCAGCTTCCGAAAGCTCGAAGCGGTGAAGCAGCGGTTCG